>JAMCWO010000035.1 GCA_023481165.1 Planctomycetota bacterium
TGATCTCCCGCAGCACGCTGATCCCGTCGCTGCCCGGCATCTGGATATCCAGGATGGCGACGGCGTAGGGCTGTTTCATGATGGCGTCCGTCGCTTCCTTGCCGTCGCAAACCGCCGTGACGGCGAAACCCTCTTCCTCCAGGACCTTCGCGAATGTCTCCCGGAAGGTGGCTTCGTCATCCGCCAAGAGTATCTGAGGTTTCTGTTCGGCCATAGCCTATCTAGTCTCCTATGAAGAAATCACAACCATACTTCATCCCGGCGGCTCATTGGGCCCGTTCCGTCAGGGGCGAGTGGTCCGCGTCGCCCGCCGGGCCGACGAGCAAATCCTTCTTCGGCCGCACCGGGATGCGAATGATCGCCGTCGTCCCCTGGCCCAATTCGGACTGCAGTTCGATCGTGCCGTCCATCTCTGTAATCAGGTTATAGCTGACGAACAGCCCCAGGCCGGTTCCCTTGCTGATCTCTTTGGTCGTGAAGAACGACTCGAAAGCACGCCGGCAGACCTCGGGACTCATGCCCACGCCCGTGTCGCTGATACGAATCTCGACCTTCTCCTCCTTGAGCGTTTTAGTCACTTCGAGCCAATGCTTGCCTCCGGCCCCTTTCGCCTCCATGGCGTCCAGCGCATTGATCGTGATGTTGAGAAGGCATTGCTCCAGATTCTGCGGATTGAGCCACACCATGGGCAGCGCGGCGTTGTACGTGTCTACGATCGTGACGGCCGCCGCGCGTTTATCCAGCCGGATCAACTCCAGGGTGTTCTGGACCATCTCATTGACGTTCGCCCACTTGTACTCCGACGTGGCCGGCCGCGCATGATTCAACATGCGGCGCAAGATCGCGGAGATCCGCCCCACGTGATGGTCGACGACGCGGCACAGTTCCTTCTGTTCCGGGTCCGTGCACTTGCGGCCCAGGTACTGCACGACGGAGGAAAGGCTTGTCAGCGGATTGCCGATCTCGTGGGCGATGCCGGCCGCCATCTGGCCGAGGGCAACCATCTTCTCGCGCTGGGCCATGCGCACCCGGGACATCTTCAACATCTCATTGATCGTCGTGACCTGCTCCGTACGGGAAAGAAGGTCGGCCTCCAGTCGCTTGTGCTCCGTCAAATCCTGCCCGACGATGACGTAGCCGAGCGGCACACCGTGCAGTCCTGTCATCGGACAGCTTCGGGCCTCGATCAACCGCGGCGTCGGTCCGCCGGTGTGGAATTCGATCGTCTTATCCTGCGATGTCAGGCCGCTCCTGCGGTCCGCCAGGGTCTTGATATGCTCCGCCAGGGTCGCAGGAAAGGCATCGACTGAGTCCGGATCCGCCCCGCTGCCATGGAGCCGCCATTGTCCGGCGGCGCGGTTGCACAGCGCGACTTGTCCATCCGCTGTGACAAAGATCAGGCCTTCCGCCATGGCATTGATGATCGCCCGGAGCAGATTGCTGCTTTGGGCGGCCTCCAGTTCCTTCGAGGCCATGCGGACGAGGATCATGCGGGTCAGATACTGGGCGATCAGCACGGTGCAGGCAAAGGCGACAAACGCGGCCAGACCGTAGACCGGGTTCCTCCAGAACCCGCCGCCCGCCGACAGTTGCAGAGGATAGTGTCCCAGAATCGCCCCGCCGTTCAGTTCATTCGCCGCCAACAGACCGAACAGGATGATGGCCGTCAGGCCCACGGCGAACGAAAGGTTCCGCGGCAGAATGATGGTCGCAATGATCACGTGAAAGACATAGAAGAGGCAGAAGGGGTCGGTCACGCCGCCGGAGAAGTGCAGCGCGGCCGTCAGGACCAGCAAGTCGACTTCCATCTGCACGGTGGCCAGGGTGGCCGTACTTTGCGGGTGGCCGCCCCGCGGCCCGCGGGCCGCGACGGCGTAGGCGATGTTGCACACCAGCAGCGCCAGCGCCGTGGCGTAGAGCGGCTTAGGGTCCATCAGCACCGGGAATATATACGTCCCCGACAGGGTGCCGATGACCACCAGCATGACGGCGACCCAGCGCAGGGAGATCAGCCAGCGGGTCTGGTCGGCGAGCGACCCCTGGAAGGGGTCCCCCAACGCGGCACCTGGCGTGGGGGAAACCGGCCCACCACCGGTATCCGGGGGGCCATCCAATGTGCTGGTCTGCGCGACCATGCTCGTCCTCAGTCTGTTGCCATTACGGGGACAACTCAAAATGTTCGCCCGCGTCCACGAGTTCCTGGCGCTGGGCCGCCTCCAGGCCGATGTCCTCGTCGGTCAGGTAGCAGGCTGGGTCCGGCGCCCACGGGTCCCCGAAACAGGCGTCGGCGCGCACGCGCAGGCTTCCGCCGCAGGCATCGAAGTACCGGCACAGCCGGCACCGGCCCTTGATCCGGGACCGCCGGTTCCGCAGCCCCTGCAGGAGCGGCTCCTCCGGATCCGTCCAGATCGCGCTGAAGGGCCTGTCGTGAACGCTGCCGAGATTATAGCGCCACCAGAACTGGTCCGGGTGGACGTTGCCGTTGTAGTCGATGCAACCGATCCCGACGCCGCTGCTGTACAGGCCCCCGCCGTTCCAGGTCAGCAGTCTCCAGACCTCGGCGGATCGTTCGGACTCCTCCGCCACCAACTTGCGGTAAAGATAGACGCCGTCAACGTGGTTGTCGACGGTCAGAATATCGGTTTTTCGCCCGGCCAGTTTGAACAGCCGGGCCTTGGCCAAGATACGGTCCAGGGCGTCGCGGGTCTGGGCGTGGGTCAGGTCCTCGCCGGCAAGGGCGGCCCCTCGGCCGCTCGGAACCAGGTGATAGAAGCACGCCCGTTCGATGCCCTCGGCCTCGAAGAATTCAAACAGTCCTTCGATGTCCTGGACATTCCGCTTGGTCAGCGTCAGTCGCAAGCCGACCCGCACACCGGCTTGCTGGCAATTGCGAATCCCCGTGACCGCCCGCTCGAATGCTCCAGATACGCCTCGGAACTTGTCGTTGATCGGGCCGATTCCATCGAGGCTGATTCCGACGTAGGAGACTCCAAGTTCCTTGATCCGGCGAGCCTTGTCCGCGGAGATGAGCGTGCCATTGGTCGAAATCACCGCATGAAGGCCCCTGCCGATGGCATATTCGATCAGCTCGAAGAGGTCGTGGCGCAGCAGCGGCTCGCCGCCCGAGAACAGGATCGACGGCACCCCGAACCGTGCCAGATCGTCGATGACCGCTTTCGCCTGGGCCGTAGACACCTCGCTGCAAGTCTTGTCAGGCCCGCTGTCGTTATAGCAGTGAACACATTGGAGATTGCACTTGCGGGTGATATTCCAGACGACGATGGGTCTTCGTTCCGAGGCGGTCGCCGGGACCGCGTCGCTCCATCCCGGGCCGGAATCCTTTCTGCCGTAGCGCAGCCAATCGCCGGGGGTAATCTGATCGCAGTAGAGTTTGCTGATGTTGATCATTGCGTGTTCACCTTATCCCTCCCGGCATTGCCGCCCGAGGATCGTAGGCACAGAAAGGCTCTTCGCCCATGTAATTGCCGGTCATGCCAAAAGCCCGGGCCCGGCAGCCCCCACAAACCTGCTTGTACGCGCAGATGCCGCACTTGCCCTCCAGAGCCGCGACATCCCGCATCCGGGCCAGGTCTTCATTCTGATCCCAAATCTCGATCAATCTCTTTTCGAGAATGTTCCCGCAGTTGATCGGCAGATAGCCGCAGGGATAGACGTCGCCGCGATGGCTGACAAAGAGCACCCCCAGCCCTGCGAGGCAACCTTTCGATTGCGGAGGGCGGATGGCGGATGGCGGATTAGGAGACACAGGCCCAATCCGCAATTGCCTCTTCACTCGCTCATAGTGCGGGCCGCAGGTGACTTTCATCTGGATCTCGCCGCGGTTCTCCAACGCGCAGATGTCCTGCATGATCTGCTCATACTGCTGGGGCGAGAGCATGTCCGTCTCGGCCAGCACTTGGCCGCAACCGACCGGTACGAGCATGAAGATATGGACCGCCACCGCACCCAACGATTTCGCCAGATCGTAGACATCTGCCAACTGGTAGACGTTCTGTTTCGTCAAGGTAACGTTGATCTGGAAAGGCACGCCGGCCTCGTGCAGATGCCGGATGCCCTCCAGCGCCCTGTCGAAGGCGCCCGGAATCTGCCGCATCCTGTCGTGGACCTCCGCGGTCGCTCCGTCGAGGCTCACCGAGACCCGCGCCACGCCGCTGTCATGGATTTGCTGAGCCTTTTCGCGATTGATCGTCGTCCCGTTCGTCGCCAAGGCGAGGATGATCCCGTGTTGCCGGGCTGTCTCCAGCAGCGAGAACAGGTCGCGCCGGCACAGTGGCTCGCCGCCGGAGAACACGAGGACCGGCATCTGTGGCTGGCGCCGGCCCAGTTCGGCAATTTGATCGATCAGGAATTCGCCCTGAGAAGTGGAAAGGTCCGCTATACCAGCGTCATTCGACTCCAGCCGGCGGCAATGGGCGCAGGCCAGGTTGCAGCGGATGGTCGTCTCCCAGAAGAGCATTCGCAGGATTCGCATGGATGAGGTCGGCGGCTTCATTCCTGGGTCTATTCCTCGTCCTTCGTGGCGGTGATCTCATGGGCCTGCCGCAGAATGGTATCGATCAGCTTGGCCGCCTCGGCCGGACCCGCCTCTTTCGCCACGGTGTTGATATTCTGGATCACGCAGTGCAGCAGCTTGTTCACCACCCGATTGACCATGTCTTCCAGCGGCACGCGGCAGGAGGCATTCTGCCGGGGTCCCACCAGGAATCGCTCGAGCTCCAGGCGACTGATCTGCTGAAATTCGTCCTTCATGCGGCCGATCAGCGGGCCCACGTCCTTCGCGCGGAACCAGTCCATGAACTCGGCCGCCTGGGTGTGGACGATCTCCAAGCCGCTGGTGACATCTTCCTCCCGGGCCTTGAGATTCTGCTCGGCGACTTCCTTCAGCTCGTCCATGCTGTACAGGTAGACATCCCCGACTTTGTTGATCGCAGGATCGAAGTTGCGCGGAACGCCCACATCGATGACCAGGAGCGACCCTTTCTTTCGCCGATTGATCCTCCGTGCAAAGGATTCCCGGGTATACAGATACTCCGGCGCGGCGACGGAGGAGATCACGATATTCGCTTGGCCAATCTGATCGTCCAATTCCTCCCAGCGTCCGACGGAGATCCAGAACCGCTGGGCCAGCTCCGCTCCACGGTCGTAGGACCGGTTCACCACCGTGATGTCCGTACAGCCGGTCTTGCGCAGATGCTGCACGACCAGCTCGCCCGTTTCCCCGGCCCCGATTACGACCACCTTCGCGCGGGCGATATCGGCGAAGAGTTGCAGGGCCAGTTCCACCGCCACGCCGGCGACGCTGACACGTCCGTTCGAGATGGCCGTGCTGGTGTAGACGCTCTTGGCCGTGAAGAAAGCGCAGTGGAACAGTCGGTTGAGGATCTTGCCGGTGCTCTTGGTCGCACAGGCCAGCCGATAGCTTTCCTTGACCTGTCCGAGAATCTGGGCCTCACCAACCACCATGCTGTCCAGGCCCGCCGCCACCATCAGCAGGTGTCGCACGGCCTCTTCATTCTCGTGGAAATAAAGGCAGGGCTTGAACTGCTCGGGCTCCAGGTGATGAAAGTCGGCCAGAAACGCCACCAGCCGGCCGGCCATCTGCTGCGCGTCCTGCTCGCCCGCATAGTACAACTCGACCCGGTTGCAGGTCGAGAGCAGGACGAACTCGGCCGCGCGGTCCATCTCCTTGAGCCGGCTCAGCGCCGCCGTCGCCTCCGACGCGTCGAACGCCAACTGTTCCCGGATCTCCACGGGCGCGCTTTTGTGATTCAGGCCGAGAATGACGATACTCATCTGGGGCTCACGTTACCTGGGTCGGGCCCTCCAACGCACTATTTCGCGTTGGGGACCCGGTCGCGGCCGCGGGCACTCGCGGTCCTGGCCGGGTCGGGAACTCCTGCGAGAACCTGTGCCTTGTCGCACCCGCCACGGTGACTCCAATAATCGCGATGAGAAGCAGTCCGAACGCCACCATCGTCCCATAGGCCCGCATTTTGACCTTGAGCAGACCGAATCGGTCGAGGACTACGAGGGTGCCCAATGAAACCCAGGCCAGGATAATACAGACCACTTTGACATCGCCCAGCCATTTGGCGATCCCGGTTTCCTCCAGGTGGGCCAAGCCCAAGCCGCCGACCACGCCGGCCGTCAGCAAGGCAAAACCCACGCGCACCCCGATTCGGTTCATGCGGGCCAAGGTCTCCATATTCGGAATCCGGCCCAGCACGTACATCAGCCGTTTGTGCTTGAGCCGGTAGCTGCCGAGCAGGTACAGGGCGGAATTGGCGGCCGCAAACACCGTGGAAGCCGTTGCCAGGATCATGGCGCTGGCGTGGGCGACCGCCCAAGGCGTCCCGGCCAGTTCCCGGGCTCGCGACGCCGGCCTGGCCACGAGGGCCGCGATCAGAACGATTCCCAGAATCGCCCAGACCATCACAGAGCCAAACCAGACCTGCTCTACGGCGGACTTCAGCAGCAGGTACAGCACCCCGAAGACCAGGGCCAATGCGATGAGGGAATCGAACAAGTCGGTCAGGGGGATCGCGTGAATCGACATACCTCGCAGGGTCAGCAGAATGGTGCTGAGGATCACTGTCGCCAGGACAAGCGGCCCGTGCAGGAATCCATATTGCCGGCGGTTGCCGCCAAGCTGCAACGCGGCCACCACGCCGGCCGCCGTCTGCGCCAGCACGACCAGAGTGAACACCACCGCCTCCGGTGCAGATAGTTCAAACATCTTCACTCCCGTTTTGATGCACCCCGCCTTCGCGGGGGGAGGGGACCCCAAACGCGACATCTCGCGTTTGGGAACCCGAGCCTGCCCCGGCTCGACCGGGGGCAACCAACCTTCTTGACGCACCGCGGCGCTGCGGGCCCAACGCGCCGCGGTGCTGCGGGGTCGAATCACATCCGCCCCCCTGGGACCGTCGATGGACACGACGGGACCTTTACACCACCCCAGCGATCTCATATTCGATAAAGCTCATACTATATCGTACCGGAAAAGTGCTGGCATTACAAGGATTCGTGACCGTCTGCGAGCCCTATGAGGCACTTGGGCTCCCGTCCCATACCGTGTGTCTCTGGATATCCGTCGGCACAAAAATTCGCCGCAAGTACCTATAGCGGCTTGACTTACACACATATCGTCGACACACGTGTTGTCAGTACGTCCGTGTCGCGGGAAGACGGACCCGGAGAGTCGCATTTTCCGGCCCAGTCTCAAGGGTAATCTGCCCGCCGTGGCCCGCCACGATCCGCTTCGCGACGGCTACGCCTAATCCCAAGCCGTCAACATCGTCCGCAGCCGGGAGAAGGGCTCGGGATCCCAGTCGCGATGTATCGCGATTGGGATCCCCTCCCACCGGTGAAACAGAGCCGGTGGGGACCCGAACCTGGCTGAGACCGTTTCCGGCCGGCGGCGTGCGAATCCCCCCGCACGTATCGCAGAAGAGCAGCTCGATGCATCGTTCGCCTGCGCAACAACTGATGGTCAGCTTCTGCTCAACCCTGCCGTCGGTGGCGTCGAGGGCTCGCTGGATCAAATGATAGAAGATCTGTTCCATCTCGCGCGGCGAGACAGTTAGAAGCGGCACAGCGTCCATGTTCTTTATGGCGATCGTGAGCTTGCGGCGCAGGGCGCTATCGGCGAACACGCTCATGGTCCGTTTCGCTATCTGGTACAAGCCGATGGGTTGTTCGGCGGCTGCTGCATCCGGCTGCGTCATTTCCATGAAGCGATTGAGGGTCTCACGGGCCTTGGACAGTTCCGAGAGACTTCTGCCGATGCTGCTGCGCAGGGCGTCCTGCGCCTCCGGACCCGTCAGATCCGCAACGGCTCTCTCCAGCACCAGTTGTGTTACCGTCAGCGGCTCAGCCACATGCCGGGCCACCGTGGCGCTTAACACGCCTACGGCGGCTTCATGGGCGTGCTTCTCGATCTTCCGGCGATACTCATCCAACTCCCGTTGTGCTTCCATCCTGGCACTGACGTCCACGGCCACGCCCACAACACTCGTGATCGCACCGGCGCGATTCTTCAAAGCACAGTAGTAGATCTCGAACGGAACGCCATCCATCAGGACGGTCGCCGCGAACTTCCGCCCCGAGAGAGCTTGCCGGCAGTGGTCCGCGAGACTCTCGCCGCCGGGAAAGGCATCGAGAATGTGCCGGCCTTGGATTTGCTCGGGACGCCGCCCGAGCACCTCCAAGCCTTTGCCTTGGACAAAGGTGACAACCAGGTCGGGGGCTGTCATGAAGAGGAAGACCGGCATGGCCGAGGCAATCGTCGCGCAGCGCGTTTCGCTGAGGCGCAGGGCCTCCCGGGTCTCCCAACGGAAGACGTCCAGCACGCGGATGATACTCCATGCCGCTATGATCGCGAAGGCGGCCCGGAACACCTGGACCGGAAGGCCCGTCAGCAGGGTGAACGTCTCATAATTCAGGATCGCGGCAGGGAAGAAATCCGCCTTCTTGACGCATAGACCGGCCAAGACACCATACACTGCAAAGGTAGTCGCCGCGATCGCGAGGTCCCTCCGGACGGAACGCCGGCTCATGGCTTTGAGAGGAGTGATTTGGGAAAACAGAGCCCAGGCGGTCAAGAAGGCTCCGGGCGCGCAGAGCAAGTAGCGGCCCCAAATGTCTCCCATGAGCAACCGTTTGGGAGGGGTGCTGGCGAGAAAGATGGCCAGCCACGCCCCGGCTAACAGGAAAGGAATCAGACGCAGCAGACGACGCGTTCGCGCCCGTCTCGACAGCATGGTAATCCCGAACTGGACCAGAAAGACGAAAGAGCCCGACAGTGTGAGGATGCGTGCATAAGCGGTCGGGTCAGGTGGAAGTGGACGCCCGATTTCAAGGAACATCTCCAGCCACTCGTTCACCCCGTGAACGATACCGAAGACCCCCACCAGCCAAATGTGCTGGGCCAAGTCGAACTTGCTGTCCTTCTTGGGGTACACGAGGATCACCAGCCCCAGCACGAAGAACGCCAAGCCGTAGATGAACCATACCAGGATCATTCCATTGCCCCAATCCAACCTGTGCCACCACCCAAGCTAAGCATATACGGCAAGAGCCGGCAACACAAGTCCGCATCCGGGGGCATAACGACAGATACCCCATCTTCCCAACCGTGGGATTTCCGGGGCCATCCCACTCTCAACTCCGGGAAACAGAGCCCTCATCAGCGTCAGATTCGACAGACCAATCCCGTTTTCGACGGCACGTAAACCCTTTCGCGAAAGTCATTTACATATTACTTCGGCAGGTAGAACGATAGTTGTCCCATTGTGGCACGGAGATTGCTGCATGGTTTCTATCTGTCGCTCTAATCCCAGAGCGCGGGTGCTTCATGGAGGAGCACGTGACAGTTTCGGAATGCAATAGGTAGGCACAAGAGAGTTGAGGGCCCAAAAATGATGACGAAGGTTGAGTGCATGCGAAAGAAGTCGTTGGGGAACTGGCCGCGCTGGTTTGCGGTGTCGGTCCTGTTGGTGAGCACTTCCGGTTCGTTCGCCCAACAGACAGGTGACGAAATGCAACCAGAGTCCTGTGTAATCTGTCATAGTGGAGCCGGCCAGAAGGACCATCAGGCGATCTACGATCAATTTACAGATACCAGCGCTTTCGCCGTGACCATCGACTCCGTAGTGAGCGTCCCCAGTGCTGATCCGACGAAGTTTGACACGACGCTGACGTTCACGATCAAGGAAAACGGAGCGCCGTATGTCGATGTGGCGGGACTTCCGAGCTTGAAACAGAAGACGTTCTATGCGGCCCAATACGACAGTGCGAAGCGGCAGTTCATCAACTCAAAATCGTTCGCCGCCAAGACCGCGACCCCAACGGCAACGCCCGGCCAGTACACGGTGACGGCTACCGGCCTGGCTTTTGCGCCCGAGGCCTCCAATGCCGACATCTACCTGTATATTGCCAAGGATCGGTTGACGGTTGAATCCATTGGCAAAGGTCATTACGCACTCTATGCCAACATGTTGAATGTCGGCAAGACCTACGGCGATGCAGACACCTACGTATCTGCTGCCAATGTATCCGGTTGCGAAAAATGCCACGGGAAGCCGTATGCAAAGCATGGCTACAGAATGGCGAAAGTCAGCGGTCTGCCGGATTTTGAGGCCTGCAAGAACTGCCATTACGACAACCGTGCTGGCGAAGATGGACAAGCATGGCAGATCTTGGTCGACAATCCCGCACGATATGCTCAAATCCTGGCCGGTGATGCTCTAACGGCGGCGGAGGAGACCAAGTACGCGTACACCGCCACTGTCATGACTGATGTGCATATGACGCACGCCATGGAATTCCCCTACCCTCAGTCCATGTCGAACTGCGCCACGTGCCACGAAGGCAAACTCGAGAAGATCCTCACGGACGCCAATTTCAAGATTCAGGTCTGTAAGAGCTGTCACCCCGTGAACGGACCGACGGGAGGCACTGAGGCCAACCGCGCGCCGGCCCTGAAAACCATCATGCCCGCGGCGATTCATAGTGGCATGGATTTGAATACCCAGAATTGTGCCGGCTGCCACCACGAAGGAGGCCTCGCTTCGTCCTTCAAGAGAATTCACACGGGTTACAACCCGGTCATCTATGCCGACGCCCTCGGAACGAAGTACTCCGACGTCTTTACCGTTTCGATTGATGAAGCCTCTCTGGCCGGCAACCTTCTTACCATCAAGTTCAGTGCGAAAAAGAACATCGATAAGACCAAGTTCCAAGCATCCGATATCATCCCCACCGTGATGGTCGGATTGTACGGCTATAACACCAAGGACTTCATTGTCAGTCCGCACGGCACGGACGCCGCCAAGAAGAGGTTCCTGGAATTCCTCGTCGACGGCAAGACCACCAACCCGCGCTTCACGGTCGTCAAAGCAGAGAACGGCAGTTGGGAAGTCACCGCGGACCTGTCGATGTGGGCGGATATGATGGCCAATGGCTCGGTGAAGAGAGCCGAAATCGCCGTCATGCCGTTGCTGGCCAAGGTCGTTGGGGAGATCGACAGCCACGAGAACGGCGAAACCGACGACACGACGTATGCCCTCAATGCGCCTTCCCGGACCTTCGACCTGGGGGCCAATGCGTTCGATGACGGTTTCTACAAACCGATCGTCAAGGTCGCGGATGGCTGCAACACCTGCCACGATGCGCTGGCCACCACCTTCCATTCGCCGGACAGAGGCGGGAATGTCGTCGTCTGCAGGATGTGTCACACAACGACCAGCGGTGCTTCCCACCTGGAAATGCAGTCACGCTCGATCGACTCCTATGTGCATGCCATCCACTCGTTCCAGGCTTTCGACATCGGAGATGTCAATTTCGCCGATCCGGTGGCCGCGATGCGATATGACCTCCATGTCGAGCATGTGTACCCGAATTTCACGATCACGAACTGTAAGTCCTGCCACAACGAAGGCGCCTTTGAAGTGCCCGATCAGTCCAAGTCGCTGCCCGGTCTGTTGTCGAAGTCTGATTCCGTCAAGAGCTGGGACAGGAACATCGGCAGCGTGCCGGGTTACATCACCGGGCCTGCTTCGCGGGCTTGTGGTTCTTGTCACCGGGCCCAATTGATCAACGAGGATAAGGCGGGTGAGCTCGTGTCCTTTAACCAGCATACGAAGCAAGGCGGCTATTTGATCAAGGAGGGCGCCAACAGCCAGGAAACGCAAAGCCTCCTCAAAACGGTAATCGACTATATCATGGCGCTCTTCCAGTAGCCATGATGTCTCGCTTGCCCTGGCTGGTCGCCGTCTTGTGGCTCGCCGTTCTGTGGCCCGGACCGACCCAGGCCGCAGAGGGCAAGGCGAAGAGAAAGGACATAGCCCAGAATCCTCACGGGGATTCTGGGCTATGTTCGTCCTGTCACACGTCCGCCGCGGGCGGGCGGGAGACGCTGCGCTTTGGGGGAAACGTGTCGCGGCTGTGCCAATCGTGTCATGATGGGCGGCGGGCAATTCGTGAGGCTCATGTAGTGGATGTCATACCGAGTCCAATGCTCGCGCGTCAGATTCCCGGCGATTTCCCTCTCGCAGGGGGAACGCTGACCTGCCTCACCTGCCACGATATCGCTCAGAATTGCCGGGCGGACCAGCCGCCGGCGCCGTCCGGCCCAGCCCTGTTGCGCGGTGGCCGGCCCCGCGATCCCCTCCTGTTCTGTTTTCGGTGCCATGCCCCGGAGAGTTATCGCCCTTTCAATCCTCACGACCAGCTCGAGGCCGGCAAGCCAAAAACGGATACCTGTCTCTGGTGCCATGCCGATGTGCCGCCCGTAGGTTCGCAGCCGCGCGAGAGTGCTTCCTATGAACTCCGCGCCCCAGGCGCCGCGCTGTGCCGGAATTGCCATGTCGTGGCACAAAGTCATCCCGTGGCCGGGCACATGTCCGCGGCCCCTTCGGCCGATATGCTGCAATATATGTCGGCGTATGAAATGAAGGCCAAGATGCGTCTGCCCTTGGCGCAGCTCCTGGAGATCGCACGTGCCGCCAAGCGAATGCCCCGGTCCATCCCGCTGGACGCGGACGGTCGCGTCACGTGCTATAGCTGCCACAACCCGCATGAAAAAGATCTGCTGCCGGAGGGGAATCCTCGTGCCGTGGGCGCCGATTCCAAGCAGGCAACCAACCATCGTCTTCGCATTCCTCAAGGGAGCGTGTGTGTAGCATGTCATCAGAAGTGAAATGGCGGACAAAGCCGATTACGATCTTCCATGGTCCTGACAGAAACTCCGGGGGCCCGCGCCTGCGACTCGCGCTGGGTCTTCTCTCGCTCTTGACCCTGGCTCCTCTGCAGAGCCTGCGGGCGATGGATGCCGAAGACTGCCTCATGTGCCATCGCTTCCGGGGTCTGGCCCGGGTGGATAAGGAAGGGACTTACCGGCTTTTCCACGTGGATGAGGGCCTCTTCAATCGCGGCCCGCATGCCCGTGTCAGTTGCCGGGGCTGCCATGCGGATATCGACAAGATCCCGCACAGCGATGCCAAGCCCGTCGATTGCCTGCGCAGTTGCCACATTGAGGAGCCTACGCGAGAGATTATCTTCACTCATGCGACGGTGCAGTCCGTTCTGGAAGACAGCGTGCACGCCTCGAAAGATCCCAACGGCGCTCTGCGCCGTTGTCCGGACGACTTCCCCCGCTGCAAGGACTGCCACGACATGCCGTTGTTCCGGCCCGTCTCCATCTTCAAGAAGATGAGCGCCGGTGTCTCGGACCGGGCCATCAGCCGCTGCACGCTTTGCCATACCGATGAGAACTTCGTCCGCTACTTCTATTCCCATGTGACGACGCGGCTCCACAAGGCACGCGATCCGCGGGAGGTGGTCTCGATGTGCGCCACGTGCCACGCGGACACGGAGTTTGCCCGGCGTCACGGCCTGCCGGACGTCGTGTCCAGCTACCTGGAGACCTACCACGGCAAGGCGGTCCTCCTGGGCTCCTCGCTGGCCCCGGACTGCCTGGATTGTCACGCCCAGAAGGGCAGCGTCCACCAGATGCACGCCCAGACAGATCCACGGTCGTCGGTCCATCCCGACAACCTTGCGGCCACCTGCCGGACGAAAGACTGCCATTCTGCGGCGGGGCCCGCCCTGGCCTCGTTCGACGTGCACTCCAACCGCAATCCCCGAACCCATCCGCTGGAGTTTGCGGTGGCGCTATTCTTTGTGTTCGCCACGTTGGGCATCCTGCTGCCCATCCTGACGCTCAATGTGCTCGGGCTCGTGCGCGAGCTGTTCCCGAGCGAAGAGGCGGAAGAGGAAATCGAGCATTTGACGACTCTCGCCGAACGCAAAGCCGCCCGGGAAGGCGGACTCCTGCGTTTCACCGGCGCTCAGCGCGTGCAGCATGCCTTCCTCGTTGTGGTTTTCGTGGTCCTGTGCCTGACCGGTTTTCCCCTGAAATTCCCCAATGCGGTTTGGGCTCCGGTCCTCTACGATCTGTTCGGCGGTATCCACACGGCGCCGATCGTGCATCGCGTCGCCGGCGTATCGCTGCTGACCGGCTTCGCTGTCCACGTGCTTTTGATCCTCCACAATGTCCGGCGGTCACTCCGACGGGAGGACAAGCACGGCTTGAGAGCTTGGGTGGGGGCGATCCTGGCCTTGCCGATGTTCCCTCGGCTGCAGGACCTGCACAATCTGATTTCCATGGCGAAGTATGTCCTGTTCCTAAGCCCCTGCCGGCCCAACTACGACCGTTTTTCATGGAAGGAGAAACTGGAGTATCTGGGCCTGTTCTGGGGCATTCCCCTGCTGGGCGTCACGGGCATCATGCTTTGGGCCCAGGATTCGGTCACCCATGTGCTTCCCGGCTGGGTGCTCAATGTCGCCTATTTGGCCCACACCTATGAATCGCTCTTGGCTGTGGCGCACATCACGCTCGTTCATATTCCGGGCGTCCTCGGGCGACCGGGGCTGTCCCCGCTTTCCGGCATGGTAATCAACGGCAAAATCTCCCCGCGGGTGCTGGCCGAAGAACACGGAGCCGAATTGCGTCATTTCGCCGCAGCAACGGAGGTGAAGCCATGAGTCATTCCGCGAGCCTCTCGAAACGGTTTCTGCTTTTTTTGTACGTCGCGGCGTGGAGTGTCATTCTCGCAGGGGCGGCCGGCTGGCTGACGCTGTATCTGGTTGGGACCGTCGGCGATCCGCTGGCCGGCAGGCAGGCGCAGGCGGCCGACTTCAAAGTGTTCGACAGTGTCGTCGCCCTCACGGAAGAAAAGGTCTCACGCTACCTGGGCGACTGGGAATTCCAGGAGCCGAAGCTCCCGGGCCACTTCCATCATATCGGCCGCTGGTACCAGGCCGACAAGCAGAACTTCTGCATCGACTGCCACGGGCCGATTCCCCACTCGCGCAGCGCGAGAGAACGTGCCTTCTTGAACATGCACAATCTCTTTATCTCCTGCCAGGTCTGCCACGTCCGCGAGCAGGAGAGCGTAGCGCCCACGCGGTTCGGCTGGATCGATCTGACCACCGGCCAATTGTGCGCCAACCCGGAAATGGACAAGGGCGCCTGGGGCGAGTACGGCGCCAAGATCGTCCCGCTCACAGGCTCGCCGGACGACCCCCAGCCGGTGCGACTCGAAGAAGAGAAGGCGTTTGCCGCGCAGTTCCGGGAACGTATGAACAGCTTGAGCGAGAGCCAGAGAGTGATCGGCAATAAGTTCATTCACCGCCGCTGTGTCGAGAAGCCGGTGCAGTGCAGCGCCTGCCACGATGCGCAGAGCACATTCCTCCCCTACACTGCCCTGGGCTATTCGGCCGAGCGGGCAGCCTTTCTCGTCAGTGCGGAAGTGGTCGATCTCGTTCAGCGCTATGAGACGTTTCACATGCCGAAGCTGCTGAACCCGCCGGACGAGCAGGGCAAGGGTCCCCAAGAGAAGAAAGAGAAGAAGTAGTGGTCGCCACAGGGATGGTCCGCTTAACGCTGGTACTCGGATTGGCGGCGGCCGCACCGGCGGCTGCCCGCGGACCGGAGTCCCGCAGCGATGCTCCCGCCATCCTCGGGCACAAGCAGGCCGTGATCGTGGGGCCGCCGGGGACTCCTTTCAACATGCCCAGCGACGCCGCCGTCGGCCGCGACGGCAGCCTGTACGTTCTCGATGGCGTCAACCACCGCGTGGTGGTCTATGATGGCGAGGGGCGATTCCAGTTTCAGTTTGGCCGACGCGGCACCGGACTGGGGCAATTCGCCTACCCGCTGGGGATCGCGACGGACCCGAACGGGAATGTCTATGTCGCGGACTCCGGCAACCACCGGTTCCAGATCTTCGCGGCCGATGGCAAGCCACTGGAGGCCGTTCCATTGCCTGCCTCGGCCTCCGGCGTTCCTCCCGACCCGACGGACGTGGCTGGCGATCCCGCGCGCCAGCGCCTCTACATTGCGGACAACGACAATCATGTGATCCACGTCTACCACCTCGCCGAGCACCGGTTCGAAGCGGTGTGGGGCGGGCCGGGCCGGGACCAGCGGCAGTTCCGCTTCCCGTTCCTGATCGATACCTCCCCTGACGGTTACCTCTTCGTGGCCGAGCCGATCAATACCCGCGTCCAGGTTCTCAATCCCGACGGCAAGTTCGTCGGCTTTATTGGCGGCTGGGGGATCAGACCTGGGCAGCTTTTCCGCCCCAAGGGCGTCGCCGCCTGGGGCGATCAAGTCTTCGTAACCGACAGCTACCTGGGCAACGTTCAGGTTTTCACACTGGGCGGAAGATTCCTGGGTGCGCTCGCCGACGCCACAGGGATACCGATCGGCTTCACCACACCGACCGGGATCACGATCGATGCACAGCGCAAGCGTCTCTATGTGGTGGAACTCAAAGTACACCGCGTCTGTCGGGTGGATCTGGAGTAGGGCGGCATGCGCGAGGTAGTGTCATTTCCGAAGCGCGCCGGTCGATCCACCGCTTTTCTGCTGGTCATGGCTCTGATGAGTCGGCTTGCCTGGGGCCAGGAGGTCTTGACCAACTCCAGCAAAGAGTGCGCGATCTGCCATATCCGGTGGGTGCAGGCCCTGGACCGCAGCGAGGGGCGGAAGAGCTCGATGCAGGCCATCCTGGAGCGACAGACCGGCAGCGGCGACATGTGCCTGTCATGCCACGACGGCTCCGTGGTCGACTCGCGGTTCAAAGTCTGGTCGACGCGTCATCATACGACCGATGCGATACCGTCGCCCGCCGTGCACATTCCCACCGAGAAGTTCCCTCTGGATGCGCAGGGCCGCATGACGTGCGCGACGTGCCATACCGCCCATGCCGTGCCCGGCGATTCCGACCTCCGAACGGTAATCTTCCTGCGCCAGCCGAACGTCGATTCGTCGCTGTGCCTGGCTTGCCACCCGCAGCATGCCCAGAAAAATGATTTTCAGCATCCTCTCGGCCACGCCAAGGCCCCGGTTCCCAAGGTGATTCTGGACGCCGGAGGCAAGACTTCCCCGGATGGGCACGCGATCTTCTGCCAGACTTGTCACGAGCCGCACGGCGCGCAGAATGCCTGGATGCTGGTGTTGCCTCCTTCGCAACTGTGCGTGGCCTGCCATACGGACAAAGCGCCCGAAGCTTCACCTCCCGCGGGGGCGCCGGTCCACCGCATCGGCCATACCTACACCGGCTTCAAGCCCCCGGCGACTCTGTTGAACGAGCGAGCCACGTTTGGCCCCAACGGCGAGTTGAGTTGTCTTTCATGCCACCGTCTTCATGATGCATCCGGCGCCCGGCCCCTGCTGATCCGCAAGAAGGAAGGCAGCTCCCTGTGTCTCGATTGCCATGAGAAGGAGAAGGCCATCCTCGGCTCGCCTCATGATTTGCGCGTCAGCTCTCCCGATACCGCCAACGCGCACGGGGAGAAAGCCGCGGTGTCGGGACCGTGCGGCGCGTGTCATCGAATTCATGGGTGGGCGCGCAACGTTCCAGATACCGGCCGGCCGCACAGTTCCGGGTGTCTGGAATGTCATAAGCCAGGGGGGCCGGGGTCGCGCAATCGGCCGTACGTGGAGGCGCACCCGGTGGGAGTGCCCGTGCCGCCCAACATATCGACCCCCCTTCCCTTGGATGCCGCTTCGAGAGACATCGGCTGCCTGACGTGCCACGATCCTCACACGCCCCGCCCGCCCGAAGCGACGCCTGAGCGGCAGAATGGCTCTCACATCGCGACACCACGTTCCTTCCTGCGGCGGGAGGGCTCCCAGCTTTGCGTTCTCTGCCACGAGAAAATGGCCGATTCTCTGCGCGGACCCCATGACCCCGCGGCGTTCACGCCTTCGTTGCGTGAAACACTGGGCATCCATCCCTCGGCAGGTTCATGCCGCGCGTGCCACACGGCCCATAACGCCAAAGGCCCTCATCTTTGGGCTCGGACGCCGGCGGATTCGCCGGCCGGTTCTACTTCCAATCTCTGCGGTGCTTGCCACAATGACAATTCGGTGAAAGAGCCGCAGGGAACGCATCATCCCCTGCTCCCGGCTTCGGAGCCTAATGCCCCGGTCGCGGAAGCAGGTCTCGCGAATCCGGCAAATCCTCCGCGTGAAGTCTCTTGCGACAGTTGCCATGACCCGCACGGTGGAGCGCAGGTCGCATTGTTACTTCGCCCCCTCGGCGACAAGCTCTGCACGGACTGCCACAAGGACAAGTTGGAGATCAAGGGCTCCGTGCATGATCCGGGAGCCAATGAGTGGGCGAGGGATCTGGACTTCGTGCCCAAGTCGCTGTGCCGCGACTGCCATCCGATCCACGGTCCGCAAAAGCAAGCGGGCATCTGGCCATCGCTGGGAGGTCAACAGGCGCCCGACAGCCTCTGTGAAGCCTGCCATCGTCCCGAGAAGCCTGGCCCGGTGGCACAGACGCCGCATGTGGGCAAGCCCAATATTGTCACCCCCGGCTTCGACCGGGGGCCGCAATCCGCAATCCGCAATCCGCAATCGATCATCTCCTGCCCCACTTGTCATGACATCCACCAGAACCGACAGAATCCAAAGCTATTGCGCGCCTCGCGGACGGATTCCGCCCTCTGTCTCACTTGCCATGCCGAGCGTGGGCAGATTTTGGATACGGCTCACGATCTCAGGAAGTCCGCGCCCGAAACGCGTAACGTGAGCGGTGAGGTCGCGGCGGAATCCGGCCCCTGCGGCTCCTGTCATTTGATACACCCTGCCTCGCCCGGCGGCGGAACGGGCTCCCAAGGGCGGAATTATGCCCTTGGGGACCTGACGTGGGCGCCAAGTGTGCCGCCGGAAAGCGACCACGGCAAGGGCCTGTGCACAGGCTGCCACAGTCCGAGCGGATGCGCGGAAGACCGCATCCCCAAACAGGCGGACCATCCTGACGTAGCTCTGGTGAATCGCCTTGGGCCTGAGCACCCGGACTACATGCCTCTTTTTGACGACCACGGCCACCCTTCGCCCACAGGCATGATCTCCTGTCCCACCTGCCATCAGGCGCACGGAACCCCCAAATCCGATCTGCTTCACCACGCGTTGGGGTCCCCCTTTCTGCGGACGACCCACCAGACCCTCTGCGCCGACTGTCATGGAATGGAGGCTCCCTGGCGGTTCCTGTACTACCATAGGGATAGCCGCAAACCGCTACGTCAACAGTCAGTGAATGAGCCGAAGAAGGAAGCAGATTCGCCCCGGCAATCCGATCGATGATCGTGGCCCGCAGCGCCGCTGCGCGCCGGGGGTGGTTTCGGAAGTCAGATGGATCAGGTCGCGAAGAGGCTGAGACTGAGGTTGTTGAGAAGCCCCCATCCCAGGAACAGGGCGATCAGACCCGCCGCGCAGACAGCCAGCACGGCGACCATGAGGCCAGGTACCTGGATGGTTGCCAGAGGGCTGCCGCCATCCAACTGCAGACTGGGAACCGGCTGCGGGCTGCTGAAGTACATGGCGCGCGCGATCCGCATGTAATAGAAGAGACTGAAGAGCGTGTTGGCCAGGATCGCGACGACCACGAAGGCGAGTTCGTGCTGCCACAGCGTGGACAGGAGGATCCATTTGACGGCGAAACCCGCCAGCGGCGGCAAACCGACCAGCGAAAACAGAAAGAACGTCATTACGGCGGCCAATCGGGGATTGCGCGTCCCCAAGCCGACGAAGTTGTCCAGATGGTCGGAGCCGTTCTGGGCCTCGATCAGGCCGGTCACGCTGAAGGCGCCGAGGTTCATGAGCAGATAAACGAGGATGTAGGCCACGATGGCGGCGGTGCCGGCGGTGTCCGCGAGGACCAGCACACCGCAGACGATATAGCCCGCGTGGGCGATGGAGGAGTAGGCCAGCAGCCGTTTGACGCTGGTCTGCCAGTAGGCGGAGAGATTGGCCACCGTCATTGTCACGATGGCGACGACAGCCACCAGCAGGATCGCATGATCCCGGATGCCGGGCGAGATAGAGGGCAGCAGAATGTGAGCCAGCCGGGCCAAGGCAAGCAGGGCTGCGGATTTGGAGCCTACGCTCAGCCAGGCGGCCACGTCGGCGCCGGCGGCCTCAAAGGCGTCCGGGCACCAGAAATGCATGGGAGCCAGAGAAATCTTGAAAGCCAGGCCGATGAACAGACACACCAGGGCGGCAACCGCCAGCGGCGGGACGCCCTCTACAGCCAGCCGCAGCACGATCTGCTCCCAGTCAAAGGTGCCGGTCACGCCATAGAGCAGCGAGATGCCGTAGATCATCAGGGCGGAACAGACGGCCCCGAAGACGACATACTTGGCCGCCCCTTCGGCCGATTTGGTGTTGAACCGGCGAAAGCCCACCAGGACATACGAAGGCAGCGACGCCATCTCGAACGCAATCGCCAAAAAGATCAAGTGCCGGGCGGAGGCGAGCAGGATCATCCCGATCAGGCTGCCGATGAGCAGACACAGGTATACGGGCCACTCCCAGGTCGGCCTACGCCAGAGCGAATTCGAGACGAGCAGGATTCCGCCCAAGAAGATGCTGAGATAGATGATCACGAATCGGTAGAGTGGGTCGAGAAACAGGTATCGGGAAAGCCAATCTCCCGATGGCGGAGTGCGGAGTGCGGAGTGCGGATTCAAGCGCAGGGCCAGAAGCACGGCAAGGATCAAACCAGCCAGCGCTGCCGCCAAGAGGCCGCGACGGCCCGATCCCTCCCGCCCAATCAAAGCGCCAACCAGGATCGCGCCCAAGGTGACGATCAGGGCCAGCACGGGCCAAAGATACCGAAGATGCTCAGGTGTCAATCCATCCATCAAAGGGAGAAACCTCCGCTTATGCGACCAGTTTCAAAATGTGATCCAACGTCCCAGAGACAAAGGTGAACACGGTCTGCCAGGGCAGAACTCCCAGGGCAATCGCCAGCGCGCCCAGCGGAGCCATCACGAGGATCTCCCGCCCGGAGATCTCCGGCACGCCCTCGTATTCCGGCTTGGCCGCCCCCAGGAAGACCCGCTGGACGGACCAGAGGATATAACCCGCGGTCAGGACCACGCTCACCGCGGCGATCACCGTGAGCACTTTGGCTCCAACCGGTCCCAGCACCTGGGCCTGCCAACTGCCCAGCAGGACGTAGATCTCGCCGATGAATCCGCACAGGCCCGGCAGACCCATCGCGGCAAAAAAGCCGAGGATAGCCAAGCCCGTGTAGATGGGCATCTGAACGGCCAAACCACCCAGCCTGGGGATGTCGCGGTGATGCACGCGGTCATAAATCACACCCACCAGAAAGAACATGGCGGCGCTCGTGATGCCGTGGGCGATCATCTGGAACATAGCGCCCTGGAACCCAGCCTGGGTCAGCAGTGCGATCCCGAGCAGCACAAATCCCATGTGCGAAATGGACGAGTAGGCGACCAGTTTCTTGAAGTCCGTCTGGGCCAGGGCGCACAAGGCGCCGTAAATGATGTTGATCACACCGAGGATGCCAAGGGTCCAGGCGACCGCCTGCACCGCCGCCGCGTGTGGCAGGATCGGATAGCTGATGCGCAACAAGCCATAGCCGCCCATCTTCAGGAGCAGGCCCGCCAGGATCATGCTGATCGGCGTCGGCGCTTCCACGTGGGCATCCGGCAGCCACGTGTGGAACGGGAAGACCGGGATCTTGACGGCAAACGCGATGTAGAGCATGGTGAAGCAGGCGATCCACATCGCCTTATGCGTGGCGAACGCCGGCAGTACGCCGGGGGTGGTCAGGCGGATCAGGTTGAATGTGTGGGCGCCCTGGTCGTTGCTGGCGAAGAAGAACCACAGCATTACGATCAGCATCAGAACACTGCCCAACAGGGTGTACAGGAAGAACTTGATCGCCGCGTATTCCCGGCGGGGCCCGCCCCAGATGCCGATAAGGAAGTACATCGGCAGCAGCGTCAGTTCCCAGAAGACATAGAACAAGAAGAAGTCCAGCGCCGTGAAGACGCCGAGCAGGCCGGTCTCCAGCAGCAGGAACAGGGCGAAGTAGCCGCGCGGGCTCTTGGTAATGTTCCAACTGGCAATGCAGGCGAGCAGGCAGATCACCGTCGTCAGCAGGACCAGCGGAAAGCCGATGCCGTCCACGCCCACCATGTAGTCGATGGCAAAGCCGCCCGAATGGATCCAGGGCAGACGGTCGACGAGCTTAAAGCCGTTCTGATAGTCCGCGCCGAAGACCTGAATGGGTGTCCCCAAGAAGTGCGGCAGGATGCCCAACGACAGCAGGAACGCCAGCAGGGTGAACAACAGGGCGGTACGCCGGATCAGATGCGGTGGAACCACCAGCACGGTACCCATGCCCAGCAGCGGCACGAAAATGATCGAGGTTAGCAGCCATGAATTCATCGAAGCCAATTCTCCGATTACTGAAAAGTCACCAAATCCAGACGAAAACGAGAACGATCACGGCCCCGCCGGTTGTCAGGGCCAGGATGTAGTTACGAACGCGACCTGTCTGAGCCTTACGCACCAGGTTTCCGCCGACCAGAGCCAGCCGGGCGGCGCCGTTGACCAGACCGTCCACGCCGCGATTGTCCAGGGTCAAACCGCTGAAGAATGCCAGGCGCGCCATCCATCGCGCGGAGCCATCGGCCAGGCCGTCCAGAACCACCCGGTCGAACCACTTGCCGAACGACGCCAGCAACAGGATGCCCGCGACGAAGGTCGCACGATACAGTTCATCGAAATAGAATTTGTTCCACAGCAGCTTATGCACCGGCGCCAGGACCTGCGTTGCTTTGCCGGCGGAGATAAGCTCCTTGCTATACACCAGCCAGGCCATAAGCACACCGGCCAACATCGCACTCGTGGCGATGGCCATAGCCATCAAGTGGAAGCCATGCTCCTCATGTGCTGCCTCCGCATCTGCCTCCTCCCGTGAGACATCAGATACGGACGGATGGCCGGCTTCCTGCATCTGCCAACTTACGGCCCACTGAGGCTGTGCTTCGGCGATCAACCCGACCAATCCTCGTCCCCCTTCGTACTGATATCGACCTTCGCCCAGGGAGTGACGCTCAGGCATCTTTCCCCCCCAGCCAATAAAAACTGTCAGAACCGCCAGGACGGCCAGCGGCACCCACATCACCTTCGGTGACTCGTGCGCATGATGGTGGACATGCTCGTCGCGGGCTTGGGTCCAGAAGGTCAAGAGATACAGCCGCAACATGTAGAACGCCGTGATCGCGGCGGCGACCGCCGGCAGGATAAACAGCAGCCCATGGACCCGGTGGGTCCAGGTGAACCCGAGAGCCGAGGCCAAAATCGCGTCTTTGGAGTAGAAGCCGCTCAGCAGCGGCACGCCCGCGATGGCCAGCGTGGCGATCAGGAACGTGATGCTGGTGATGGGCATTTTGCGGTGAAGTTGGCCCATCTTGCGGATGTCCTGCTCGCCGTGGCAGCCGTGAATGACGCTGCCGGACCCGAGGAACAGCAGCGCCTTGAAGCACGCGTGCGTGATCAGATGGAATAGCCCCGCGGCCCAACCCCCGACGCCGAGCGCCAGGATCATGTAACCCAACTGGCTGATGGTCGAGTAGGCGAGGACCCGCTTGATGTCGGTCATGACGATGGCGATCAGGGCGCTGCCGATCAGCGTGATGGCCCCGATATAGGCAACGAACAGCAGAGCAGTCGGCGTCAGCAGCGGGAAGATCCGTCCGACCAGGTACACGCCGGCGGCCACCATCGTTGCCGCGTGGATCAAAGCGCTGACCGGCGTGGGACCTTCCATCGCATCGGGCAGCCAGACGTGCAGCGGGAATTGGGCGCTCTTGCCTACCGCTCCAAAGAACAGGCATATGCCGGCGAACGTCAGCAGTCCACCATGTCCGGCGAAAGCCCCCTGCCGCACCTGATTGAAGACGCTCTCCAGAGACACCACGCCCGTCGTGCCCAGCATCGTGGCAATGCCGATCAGGAACAGGCAGTCGCCCACGCGGTTGACGATGAAGGCTTTCTTGGCCGCGTTGGAGGCCGAGGTCTTCTCGAACCAGAAGCCGATGAGGAAGTAGCTGCAAAGGCCCACCAACTCCCAGAAGATGAACAACCCGATCAGCGAATCGGCCAGAATCAGTCCCAGCATCGAGAAGCCGAAGAGGGACAGGTACGTGAAGAAACGCGGGAACCGCGGGTCGCCCTGCATGTAGCCGATGCTGTAGATGAAGATGCAACTGGCTACGACCGTGACCATCGTGAACATCACGATCGTGAGGCTGTCGATGTGCACGCCGAAGTTGATCCATTGCGAGCCGAGACGCAGCCACGGAGTCGACACATTCAAGCTGGCCGGGTGACCGATCACCCAGCGGGTCGCGCCAACCAGCGAGATGGCGGCGGCCGTGAGCATCAGCCCGGCCGCGAGGTAACCGCTGCGCGGTTCGCCGATGCGGCGTCCGCGAAAGACCAGTACCACGAAGCCCACCAGGGGCAGCAACCAGGCAATGATGAAGGCGTAAGGCATCATGAGATTGCGATCGCTATCCTTTCAACTGGTCGCCCTGGTCGATATCGACGGTGGCGATGGTGTGATAGAAGTTCAGGAAGATGGCCAGGGCGACGACGGCTTCCGCCGCCGCCAGGACGATGACAAACAGGGCTGCAGTCTGGCCCGACAAACCACCAATCCCATGCCGGCTGAAAGCGACCAGGTTGAGCGTGGCCGCGTTCAGGATGAACTCGACGCCGATCAGCATGGCAATGGCGTTGCGCTTGCTGATGACGATGGCGATGCCCAACACAAGCAGAATGGCGGACAGAATCAGATACGGAGTCAAACCCATCATGGCACCGTCGTCCCTTTCGCATGCTGAGGTCCTTGGGTCGGCACCTTCGGCCGGGCCAGATACGCCGCACCCAGCATGGCCACCAACAGTAGGACCGAAACCAGCTCAAATGGGCCGAGGAACTCTCCCAGCAGACTGCGGCCGATCTCGCCAACCGAGTTGGCGGGCGCCATCGCATTCTGTTGCCAGCGCGTGTGCAGGATGCTCAGGGTCAGCGCCTCCAAGAGCACAAAGCCGACAAGGGCCAGCCACACGACCTCGCCGCGTCCCGGCCGCAGCTTCGGCGCCAGTTGCCGGCTGGTCAACATGACACCGAAGACCAGCAATACCGCCACACCGCCGACATAGACGAGAATCTGAATCACGCCCACGAAATACGCGCCCAAGAGGAAGTACAGCCCTCCCACCGCTATCAGCATGGTGATGAGCCAGTACGCCATCCGCACGATGCTGGTGCTCAGCAGAATTGCCACACCGGCGGCCACGGCTAGCCCGGCCAGCAAGAAGAATATCACAGCTTCGAGCATTCCCTGTTACGCTCCCGGTAAATGCTTGCGGACCATCTGTCCCACAAGCTGATTGCGATGATAGAAGCCGTACGCCGCTCCTGCGAAGTACAGGCCCAGCAGCAGCAAGCCCAAGCAGCCCAAGCCGAAACGTACCACGGCGGCGAATCCCTCAAACAAGCGATGGTCGGGATTATCATACAACTGCCATAGACTGCTGCCGACGAATAGCAGCAGAGTGAAGGGCAGCAGGTACTTCACGCAGGCGTGCATGACCTGGTCGATGCGAATGCGCGGCAGCGTCCACCGGACCCACATCTGGACCCACACCAGGAAGGTGCTCTTGATCACGAACCACAAGGGACTGGCCAAACCCGGCACCGGCGAGTTCCAGCCGCCCAGAAAGATGACCGTCGCCACGGCGGAGACCGCGAACATGCCCATGTATTCCGCGAAGAAGAACATCACGAAGCGAAAGCCGCTGTACTCGGTGTGAAAGCCGGCCACGAGCTCGGATTCGCCTTCGGGCAGGTCGAAAGGCGAGCGTTTGCAGCTCGCCAGCGAGGCGATGTAGTACGTGAAGAAGGCCGCGAAGAGGAAGGGATTCTGGAACAAGAGCCAGGACCACCAGCCGCCGTCCTGGGCCCGGCCCAGTTCCACGAGGCTCAATGACCCGAGCCACGCGACCGCCGCCACCAGGCTCAGACCCATCGGAATCTCGTAGCTGACCAATTGGCAGCCTTCGCGCATGGCCCCGTACAGACTCCACTTGCTGTTGGAAGCCCAGCCGCCCATGATGACGCCCAGGACTTCGATGGCCAGCATGGCCAGAACAAACAGCAGACCGACGTCGCTGTCGTGGAAGACCCAGCCGACGCCGAACGGAATGGCCAGATACGCACAGAAGGCCGGCACCAAGGCGACGTAGGGGGCCAGTCGAAAGAGCGGCTTGTCGGCGTCCTGAGGAATAAGGTCTTCCTTCTGGACGAACTTCAAACCGTCTGCCAGCGACTGAGCCCAGCCGTGCCAGGCACCGGTGCGCATGGGACCGAGCCGCGATTGAATTCGGCCGGAGACCTTCCGCTCTCCCCAAATGCCGATGATCGCTACGATGGACACGAAGGCCAGCAGACCCACCACGACGACCACATCGCGTACAAACCACGGCAGCAGCGGATTGATGAAGCGACCCACGACCCAGACAAAGGCGATAACGAACACCAAGGCCGCGAAGAAAATGCCCCAGGCAAACCGCAGCAGCAAGGGGATGCCGATCGGGCCCCACTTGGTAGCCAGTTGCACGATCTTCAGGCTCAAGCCCCGGTATTCAACCTTCGGCCGCTCACATACAAACATGGCCTGACCCAAAGGAGTTTGAGGTTTGATGTTTGCTGTCTGATTCATAAGTCAAAAATCATAAAGCGCAAATCCTACCGGTCTACTTCGCCCATGACGACATCGATACTGCCCAATAATGCGGCGATGTCGGCCAGCAGACAGTTCGGGGCCAGCACCGGCAATACCGAGAGATTGCAGAAACTGGGTCCGCGTATCTTCAGACGGTAGGGACTCGTCCCGCCGTCAGAGACCAGATGAAAGCCCAGTTGGCCGCGCGGGTTCTCGACCTCGTAGTACACCTCGCCGGCAGGCAGCTTCACCACTCGTGGCACCTTGGCCTGCACCGGACCATCGGCAAGCTTGTCCAACGCCTGCCGGATGATCCGCACGGACTGGACCATCTCCTGAACACGGACAAAGTACCGGTCCCAGCAGTCGCCGACCGCGCCGTTTTCGCCGTGGCCCACCGGGATATCGAAATCCAACTCGTGATAGCGACAATAGGGCGTGGCCTTGCGCAGGTCCCATGCCAGCCCACTGCCGCGCAGGCACGGTCCCGTCAAGCCGTACGCCACAGCCAGCTCCGGCGGGCAGATGCCCACGTTGCCGGTGCGATTGATGAAGATGTGGTTGAAGCTCAGCAGGTCGTTGTATTCGGCGATCTTCGGCTCGAAATAATCGAGGAATTCCCGGCACTTGTCGCCCCAGCCTTCCGGCACATCCTCGCGCACGCCGCCGATGGTGATGTAGGAGTACGTCAAACGGGCCCCGCACGCGGCCTCGAACAGGTCCATGATCCACTCCCGCTCGCGAAAGCAGTAGACCAAGGGCGTAAAGGCCCCCATGTCCAAGCCATAGGAGCCGGTCGCCATCAGGTGCGAGGCGATGCGGTTCAACTCGGCGAAGATCACGCGCAAGTAATCGGCGCGGGGCGGAACTTCGATGCCGCCCAGCTTCTCCACCGCCAGGGCAAAGCCCAGATTGTTGTTCATGGCGGCCAGGTAATCCAGCCGATCCGTGTAAGGGGTGAACTGGCGATACGTGACCTTCTCGGCGATCTTTTCGGCGCAGCGGTGCAGATAGCCCATGTACGGCGTGGCCCCGAGGACCAGCTCGCCATCAGTCTGCAGGACCACGCGCAGGACGCCGTGCGTGCTGGGATGCTGCGGACCCATGTTCAGCACCAGTTCCTCCGTGCGGATGTCCGAAGGAATCTCGCCGTCGTCCAGCAGATCGGGCGGATGCCGGTATTGCAGCTCGATTTCTTTCATGGGTTGAATTTCAGCCCCCGATATTCCACGATGTCCTGATAGTCTTTGCGAAGCGGATGGCCGGGCCAGTCCTCCGGCATGAGAATCCGGCGCAGGTCCGGATGATGAAGAAATTCGACGCCCATCAGATCGAACGCCTCCCGCTCATGCCATTCGGCCGCCGGCCAGACGGTACTGACGGATTCCACCCGCGGGTCGGCTCGATCCACCACGACCTTGATCGCGAAAGCATGGCCCAATGACGTGGAAATCACATCGTAGGCAAGCTCGATGTTGTTTTTGGCCGGCCAGTCGATCGCGGAGATGCAGCGCAGCAGATCGAAACGCAAGCGCGGTTGTGTCTTGAGAAAAGCGGCAACGGCCGCGAGTCCTTCCGCCTTGACCAGGGCGTGCGGATAGGGCCCGTCCGCGACCGCCGAGACAACGCTCTCGGCGTGGTGCTGCTGGAGAAACGCAATGATGTCGGATGGAGTCATTGTCGTCTAGCGTTTGGCAATTGTATGGGTACTGATCTTATCCTGAAGACGCATGATGCCTTCGAGCAAGGCTTCGGGCCGGGGCGGACAGCCGGGAACGTACACATCGACCGGCACCACTTGGTCCACGCCCTTGACCACGTGGTAGCCGTGCACATGATAGGGCCCGCCGCTGATAGCGCAGGCGCCCATGGCGATCACGTAGCGGGGTTCCGCCATCTGCTCCCAGAGCCGTCGCAGTCGCTCGGCCATTTTGAACGTCACCGTGCCCGCGACGATCATGAGGTCCGCCTGCCGGGGCGTGGCCCGGAAAGCACCCGAGCCGAAGCGGTCGATATCGAAGCGGGCGGCCCCTGTCGCAATCATCTCGATCGCGCAGCAGGCGATCCCGAACGTCATCGGGAAAATCGAGCGTTTCCGCGACCAGTTCAGGACCCAGTCTACCGTGGTCACCACCAATCCGGGTTCAAAAATGCCTTCAATGAGTGCCATGATGCACAGACTCTTCTTTGCCCTTATTGCTCTGCGGCGACGCGGCCCGCACCCAGTCCAGGTAGCCAAACCGCCACAGATACAGGAATCCAATAAAGATCAGGCTCAGGAAAAAGACCATCGCCCAGAACGTCGCCGGGCCCACGCCTTGGGCGATGGAGTCCTGGTAGACCACCGCCCACGGGTACAGCAAAGCGATTTCCACATCGAACACGACGAAAACCAAGGCGACCACGTAGAAGCGCAGGTCGAACTGAACCCAAGCCGGTCCGATGGTCGGCTCGCCGCACTCGTAAATCTCATTCTTCAAACCACCGGGGTTCTTCGGACGCAGCAAGGCCCCCAGGAGCAAGGCCCCCAGCCCGAGCGCGGTACCGACGCCGGCAAAGAGAAGCACTTCAATAACAAAACGGGTGGATTCGGTCACGAGACTCCTTCCTTCGGCGGGGCTGCCTGCTTGGCCAACGCGGCACAGTATTCGGGATCGTCCGCCCGCGCCATCCATTCGCGCCGGTCCCTGTCGCGGTTCCGCCAGAAATCGCGAACCCGGGCAGCCCAGGCGGGCAGATTCGGCTTAGTCAGCCAGAGGGGCTCGATGGTCCGCCGCCCCTGTTTGGCCAAGCGGATGAAATCGGTTACCAACTCCTCCCGGCGATAGCAGGAATTGTCATGGATCGACCCCATCTTCAGGCATTCCGTGGGGCAGACTTCCGTGCACAGCCCGCAGAACAGGCACGTGGTATAGTCGATCTGATATTGCGTAATCGCCCCACCGACGGCGAGATCGCGCGCTTTGTCGATCTTGCGCGGCCCGCTCTTGGCGACGCGAATGGCCCCCACCGGGCAAGCCTTGGCGCAGGCTTCGCAGGCGATGCAGCGCTCGATCTGGTAGGTATGGAAGCCGCGGTAGCGCGGCTGCAAGGTCGGCTCGACATCGGGGTACTGCACGACCACCGTGCGGGCAAAGTGGTACGGCAGGGTCACCTTCAAACCCGCCGCGACCGTTCGCACCGCCCGATATATGTTGCGAAAGTAATACATGGATGGACTCCAACCTGTGGCTGGGATGGTCTCTTATACCATATTGATTCCCCGGGAGCAAGCCTGTTGTTTGGTATTATTCGTTCCCCGACGCGCAGCGGCGCTGCGGGCGTGGCTTCCAATAGCTGTCATACCGGCGTTCGTCATCTTTTGTTCGTCCCAACCCGCTATTCAAAGTCCAGCTCGATACTATGGACGCGGCCCTCCAGCCGGCTCCGGAGCCGAAAGCCGCTTTTACGCAGCACGGACAACATCGCGCGATTGTCCACCAGGACCTCAGCGGTGAACCCGGCAATCCCCTGGCCTCGGGCGATCGTCGCCAAGTGCCTCAGGAGGGAAGTTCCGATGCCCCGGTTTTGCCAATTATCCCGCACGATGAAGGCGACCTCCGCGCGGTTCGTGCCCGGGTCGAGGTAATAGCGTCCGACGGCGATGATCTGGTCTCCGTACGCCTCCGGCAGCGTTCCGACGATCGCCATCTCGCTGCGATAATCGACATAGACAAAGTTCTGGATCTCCCGCCGCGGCAACCGCGCCACGTTCGACATGAAACGATAGTACAGGGTCTGCTGGGAGAGGGAGTGGAACAGATCGCGCACGCAGGGCTCATCCGTCGGATGCATGGGGCGGAAGCTGACCAGCGTGCCGTCGTCGAGCACGGCAGCGCTTCTCCACGCAGGCGGCCCGACGTGAATCTTCCCTTCGATCGTCGCCAGGTCGGAGCTGACGTAATGCTGCTCAATGGCCTCGCGGAGCAGTTTGGCCCGAAAGTCCGGATGGGCGATGCTGATCAACGCCATGGCCCGCTCCTGCAGGCTCTTGCCGTGCAGGTAGGCCACGCCATATTCCGTGACCACGTAATGCACTTCGAAGCACGTAGCCGCCACGACCGCCCCCCGCGCTGAGGTGGGGCACGACTGCGATACTGTCCCGTGGTTGCGGGTGGATTCCAGGGCGATGATCATCTTGCCGCCCCGGGCTTTGGCCGCGCCGTGGACAAAATCCGCATGGCTGGCCATGCCGGAAAAGCCCGCTTCGGGCGTGTGAGCGCAGACCTGCCCCATCAGATCGATCTCGGAGGCCAGACCGACGGCGGCCATGTCCCGTTGCCGGCTGATCACGGCAGGGTCGCTCACGTACTCGGCCGAGCGGAAACAAAATACGGAGTTGTTCCGCACGCGGTCGAACAGCTTCCTCGTCCCCAGGCACATGCTGCAAACGATCTTGCCGCGGTCGTTGCTTTTGTGCGTGCCGGTGATCGCGCCGGCCTCCAGGAGCTCAATGATTTCGTCCCCGACCACCTCGGCGTGAATGCCGAGATCGTGTCTGCCCTTAAGAAACGCCGGGAGAACCTGCGCAATCCGATTCACGCCAAGCTGCACCGTGGAATTGTCGGGAATCAGGGCCGCCACGTACTCGGCGATACGCCGCGCGGTGTCGCCGGGATCCGGCAACGCGGTCTCCAGAAGAGGTTCGTCGCCGGGCACCAGGATATCGAGATCGTCGAGACGGACCAGGCCGTCGCCCGTGGTCCAGGGCATCTGCGGGTTCACCTGGGCAATCACCAGACCGGCGTTCTCGATGGCGCTTCGGGTGACGTCGACGGAGACGCCGAGCGAGCAAAGCCCGTGTTCCTCCGGCTCCGTCACCTGGATCAAGGCCACGTCGATGGGCAGCCGTCCGGAACGGAACAACTCGGGGATATCCGAGAAGAAGATCGGGGTATAGTCCCCCAGATGGCCGTCCCTCTGGACGCGGGCGGCCCCGTCCACCCTATCGGCAATGAAGAAAGGCTTGAGACGGAAACGCTGGGCCAACTCCCGATGACGGCAGGCCGGCTCGCCCAGAGCGACCAAGAGAACGATCTCCACGTCCGCGCACTCATCGGCGTGATCCAGCAGCGCACGGACCAGGGTCTGCGGCTGTCCACAGCCTGTGCCCAGGAACACCCGCTGCCCCGGCCGGATTCGGCCCACGGCCTCGGTCGCGGAAGCCACCATGCTCTGGTAGCTTCGCGCGGGGCCAAGGGCATCGTTGGCGGGGCGCGGCAAAGGAGTCATTTCCCGTTTCCATTCGTGAAGAGGGTCATTCGCGCGTCGACGACCATCGCCTCCGTTCCTACCGGACCGACGAGATACGGGTCGATGCTGAGTTCTTTGACCTGTGGGAAGTCGGTGGCCAACTGGCTGATTCGTTGCAGGCCGCTCACGATGGCAGATACATCGATGTTCTCTCGATCCAGGGTGCTCTGCAAGAGGGCATAGGACCTGGTCTCGGCCAGCATCTGCATCGCTTCCTCGGCCGTGATGGGGGCCAGATGACAACAGAGACCCTTGAGGCGGTCCACGAAGGTGCCTCCCAAGCCGAAGACCAGCAGCGGGCCGAACTTCGGATCGCACGTCATTCCGAGGATCACCTGGAGCCCGTGGCCGCACATCTTCTCCACGTACACGCCGTCGAGATGGACATGTGGCGCGCGACGACCCACCCGCAGGGTCAGCAGATCGAAGGTGTCCCGGACGTCGTCGGCGCTGGCGACGTTCAACTTGACCCCGCCGACATCGGATTTGTGCACGATCTGGGTGGAAACCACTTTCACGGCCACGGGGAAGCCAATCCGTTCGGCAATCTCCACGGCCTCTTCGGGAGAATGGGCCATCGCGCCCTCGGGAACGCTCAGATCGTACGCCCGCAGGATTTCTTTGGCGTGGACCTCGCCGATCCGCACGCTGTTGGCCCGGAGGTGACGCGTAATGATGCGTTCGACCCGGTGCCGATTCACCGGGAAGCGCGTCACCACCGACTCCGGCCGCTGGTGGTGGAGTTGATACTCGTGCATCGCGCGCAGCGCCGCCACCGCGCGTTCCGGCGATGAGTAAACCGGCAGATGGTGATCGCCTTTCAACTCCCCGTTGGGCTCGCCCAGGAAGACGAGCAGCAAGGGCTTGGCACCATTTGTTTGCGAGGCGACAGCGCGGATAGTTTCGGAAGGTCGCGTCATGGCATGCGGCGTCAGGATAACGATCGTAGCATCGACACAGTCATCCTGCTGCGATGCGCCCACAGCGGCCGCGTAGCGCTTCGGGTCGGCATCACCCAGCACATCGATGGGATTAAACATGCTGGCCGTCGGCGGCAGTTCGTTCTTCAGCTTCTCCACGGCCTGACCATCCAATTTCGCCAGTTTCAGACCCGACCGCTCGAGGGCGTCCGCCGCCATCACCGCCGGGCCGCCGGCGTTCGTGATGATCGCCACGCGGTCGCCCCGGGGCCGCGGCTGCCCGGAAAAAGCCAGGGTATAGTCGAAGACGGCATCCAGACTCTCCGCCCGGATGATCCCGGCCCGCTTGAACGCCGCCGTATAGGCGGCATCCGCTCCGGCGAGAGCCCCGGTGTGGGCGCAGGCCGCCCACATGCCGGCGCGTGTGATGCCCGCCCGCAACAGAATGAACGGTTTGGATGCCGTAAGGGCGCGGGCGGCCTGGATAAACTCCTCGCCGCAGGCGATGCTTTCCAGATAGCCGACGACGACCTGCGTCTGGTCATCGGCGGCAAACAGCTTCAGAAAGTCGGTCTCGTTGAGGTCGGCCTTGTTGCCGAGGCTGACGACCTTGGCCAAGCCGACATCGTGGGCGCAGGCCCAATCGAGGACGGCCGTGCAAATCGCTCCCGATTGTGACAGGACCGAGATTCCGCCTGCTTTCGGCATGCGTCCTGAGAACGAAGCATTGAGCCGGTGGTGCACATCGATCAGGCCCAAGCAATTGGGGCCGAGCAATCGAACTTTGGCCTGCGTGCAGAGCCTGGCCATCTGGGCTTGCATCAGGATTCCCTGCGACCCCATCTCGCCGAAGCCGGCGGTGAGCACCACGATGGCTTTCGTCCCCGCTTGGAGGGCACTCTGGACCGCCTCCAGCACCGCGGCGGAGGGCACGGCGATGAGGGTAAGATCGACCGGGCTGCCGTAGGCGGCCAGCGCCGGATAACACTTGTGCCCGAGGATTTCGTCCGCCGCCGGATTGATGGGGATGATCTGTCCCTCGAAGCCGCCCGCCGTCAGGTTGGACAGCACCTCGAAGCCGACCTTGCCCGCCGTCCTGGAAGCGCCGATCACGGCGACGGACCCGGGATGAAACAGAACATCCAGCATACTGGCAGAAGTCTCAAGTTCGCAGCGAGCTGTTCCGGGCAGCGCAGCGACGAAGCAACCTCAATCCGGCGGGTCGAGATTGCTTCACTTCGCTCGCAATGACATTGTTTTCCTTGGGATCAGAACAGCCCTCTGACTTTGCCTGTCTCGACATCCACATCAATGTGGCGGAAGGCCGGGTCCGAAGCGGTGCCGGGCATCAGTTTGATATCGCCCGCGATGGGCACGATCAGACCGGCCCCTTTGTAGATGCGGAAATCACGGATCGGCAGCGTCCAGTTCCGGGGCCGGCCCTTGAGAGTCGGATCGTGCGAGAGGCTCAGATGCGTCTTGACCATGCAGATGCCGAAACCGGTCAATTCTCCATTCATTGATTCCAGAGCTTGCGCTTTCGCGGCGGCCTCGGGACTGTAGCTCACACCATCGGCCCCGTAAATCTCCTTGGCGACGGTTTCGATCTGCTGGCGCAGCGGCCAGCTAGGCTGGTACAGGAACCGGAAGTCGTTCTTCTCCTGGCAGGCGGCCACGACGGCCTCGGCCAATTCTTTCGCGCCTTCCCCTCCTCGAAGCCAGTGGTCGGACACGGCGGCCAGTGCGCCGTTTTGCTCGGCGACCCGCCGCACCAACTCGATTTCCGCCTTCGTATCCGTGTAGAAACTGTTGACACAGACGACGGGGCGCACGCCGCTCTTGCGAACGGTATTGATGTGCGCCACCAGGTTCTCACAGCCTCTTTCCAGCAGCTCAAGGTTCTCGCGGGTGTATTCCTCGCTCAGCGGCACACCGGGCTTCACCGCCGGACCGCCCCCGTGCATTTTCAGAGCCCGAATGGTGGCGACCACCACCACGGCACTGGGCTTCAGACCGGAGAAGCGGCATTTGAGATTCCAGAACTTCTCGAAGCCGATGTCCGCGCCGAAACCGCTTTCCGTTACATGGTAATCCCCGAGCTTCGTTGCCAGCAGGTCGGCCACGATGGAACTCTGGCCGATCGCGATATTGGCAAAAGGTCCCGCGTGAACGAAGACCGGCTGGCCCTCAATCGTCTGGACAAGGCTGGGATTGAGCGCTCCGACCATCCAGGCGGTCATCGCGCCGGCCACGTCCAAGTCGGACGTGGTAATCTCATGGCCTCGGCGGTCGTAGGCCACCACCATTCTCCCGATCCGCTCCCGCAGGTCCTTCAAGTTCCGGGCGACCGCCAGGATGGCCATCAGCTCGCTCGAGACGGAGATGTCGAAGCCCGAGTCCATCTCGAAGCCATCCATTTTGCCGCCTTTGCCGATGGTGATGTTCCGCAGAGACTGGGCGCAGAAATCCATGACCCAGCGCACCTGAATACGGCTCGGATCGATGTCCAGTCTTCGCAGACCGCTCTCCGCCAGCCGGGCATCGTCGTAGTTTCTCTCGTGCTGCATCCGTGCCGTCAAGGCGACCATGGCGAGGTTGTGGGCATTCGTGATGCAGTCGATATCCCCCGTGAAGCGAATGGAGAACGGCACCAGCGGTATGCACTGGGCCAGGCCTCCGCCGGCGGCCGAGCCTTTGATGTTGAAGGTCGGTCCCCCGCTGGGCTGCCGGATGGCGCCGGTCACGCGCTTCCCGAGTTTGCCCAGCCCTTCGATCAGTCCGATCACCGTCGTCGTTTTGCCCTCGCCCAGGGGCGTCGGGGTGATGGCGGTGACGTCGATGTATTTCGCCGTGGGATTGCCTTGCACACGCGGGATAACCTTGCCGTAGTCCACCTTGGCCAGTTGCGGCCCCATGGGGATCAACTCGTCCTCTTGCAGGCCCAACTCTTGCGCCAACAACCCGACCGGCTTCATGACTTCTTCGGCGGCTTCGGCAATCTGCCAGTCCTTCATCGTCAGCGGATCGAGCACTGGACGCTGCCTGACACGGCCGGTGCGAGCGGGCCCGCCTTTCACCGCCGTCTTGTCGCCGCGAAGTCTTACCACGCTGGGGCCACGTTCACGGGAGGATCGTATGTTCTTGACACTCTCCACATTTTGTGACTTTGTCGGGCCATTTCTCATGGCGTACTCACCTCCATCATTTCCAGCAGGATGCGTTTCTGGCACCGCACACAGGTCCCCCAACGCGACTAATCGCGTTGGGGAACCGGCAAACGGACTCGGGACCTTGGAGTCTTCAAGGCCCTTCATTCTCTCACTTTATAAAAAGCACGACCTGGAAACCATTGTGGAAACCCCGTACAAAACGGCCTTTTTCGGTCGGCCGGCGCAACGCGCAGGGGCTGCCCCCTCGTGATCGCCCCGACCCGTTGGACCAGGCCCAGGATCCTGCCCCACGGGGGTTCACCTGGGGACCGAAAACGGTGCAAACGGGGGAAAAAGGCCATGAGATGGTGAAATGGGTCCAGGGCCGCGGATACCGCAGGGGCGAGGTCACAGGCCGGTTCTCGGGCATGCGCATCGCTTCGGTCGATTCGGTGCCGCCCGGCGCGCCCGCGGGGAAGCATTCCGACGGGAGAGGGGGTTGTGGAAACTACGTATACGTAATCCCGTCCTCAGGGCGAGCACTTATGGAGGGTTGATTCTACCTCTCTGTCCAGCCCATGGCCGTGGATTTCTTGACCAGGTCCACGAGGTTGTCGACGCCGAGCTTGCGCATGACACGGCTGCGGTGCACCTCGATCGTTCGCTCCGATCGCTCCAGGATATACGCGATCCGTTTGTTGCTGATGCCCTCCAGGATCAGGCATAACACGATGCGTTCGGTTCTGGTGAGCGGTTTGCCCACGAGCGGGTCGTGCAGCTCGGTCCCCTTGAGAAGGGCCGACTCGACCACGCTCAGCAGCTTCGCCTCCTCCACGGGCTTTTCGATGAAATCGAAGGCCCCGGTCTTGACCGCCTGCACGGACATCGGGATGCTCCCGTAGGCGGTCATCATGATGACCGGAATCCAGGGAAAGAGGGTCCGGACCTCCGCCAGAAGCTCCAAGCCATCTTTCCCCGGCATCTTCACGTCCGAGATCAGGACATCGCACCCTTCCCCGAGGTCGCGGTTCTGCGCTTTGAGCTCTTCGAGGCAACGGGCCACATCGGGGAAGCCGAGGCACTCGTATTTCGCCCGCTTGAGCATGGCGCAGACCGCGGCCCGGATGCACTCATCGTCATCCACAACAAACACGCGGGCGATGGCACTCTCGTTCATGGTGATTCCTGGAACTGCCTACGAGGTGGCGTAGATCTTGAGAAAGCTGTCCGAATAGATCTGTTTGTTCATCAGCATCTCTGCCGTGGCCACGCCGTTCATCAGGTCTTGGTCACATACATCTACGATGGCCGAATCGAGCCCGTGC
>JAMCWO010000117.1 GCA_023481165.1 Planctomycetota bacterium
CGCCACACCGCGTGCCCTTCGGCATGTGCTCGACATGCCCTTCGATTGCGAACTCGTCTTTTCTGCAGAAAGACCTGTGAATGCGATTCCAACAATGTCTGTTGCCTTCGGGCAGAAAGGAAGGTGCCGACCGATCAAGAGATCTGGTTCATGAAATCGGACGGGACTGAGCCCAGGCGGCTGGTGCGTGGGGTCTGGCCTGCCTGGAGCCAGGACTCCACCTGCCTCTACTATCGCTCGCGCCTGGACAGTAGCCTTTATTCTATCTCCATCAGGAGTGAGAACGCCGAGCCAACGCGGATTGCGGCGTGCCCGGGGTACAACCCCTCGATCTCGCCGGATGGTCAACAGGTGGCGTACATCGAGGGCACGTCCCTGAAAGTCAAGGGCGTGGCCTCCCAGAGCTTGATTGCCGAGTGGCCCCTGCCCGCGCCCTCCGACGGCTGGAGCGCGCCGGCTTGGTCTCCCGACGGCAAAGAACTGGGCCTGGGTGGCAGTGGCGGTCTGGAAAACGCCACGGGACTATGGATCTATCACCTCGGTCAGAGCAGCCCCGCCCAGATATGGGGTGGCCCGATCACCGTGGGCTCCTGGGCCGGCAATGGCACGAAACTCATTTTTGAATTGGGTGGGCCGTACTTTGAGATCTGGACGGCTGCTCTCCCCGCGAAGGCCCCGACCGGCGTAGCCCTCGGCCCAAGCCGGACCCCGGAAGAGCACTTCCGTGAGATGACCGCTCTGTACACCCGCATGATCGAGACGGACCCACGCGATGCCTACTATTACTCCACTCGTGCGCGCTATCGCGACTACTTAGGCGAGCGGGCCAGGGCCGAGGCCGACATGAAGCGGTGGTCCGCCATCATGAGCGGGCGGTCACCGTCAGGTTTCCTGTTCGCCACACCGCGTGCCCTTCGGCATGTGCTCGACATGCCCTTCGATTGCGAACTCGTCTTTTCTGCAGAAAGACCTGTGAATGCGATTCCAACAATGTCTGTTGCCTTCGGGCAGAAAGGAAGGTGCGAGATGAAGTCTTTTGAGATTCCGATGGTCGTGCTGTCACTCATGGGGTATTGCTTTCTCTCGGGCTTGGACGCGCCGCCTGCACATGCGAATTTCACCTTCGGCCCCCCCACGAATCTGGGGCCGGTCATCAACACGTCGGGTGACGACTTCACGGGTGCCATTGCACGCGATATGTTGGAGTTCTACGTCGGCACTCGGAGCACGACATGGCTGTTCCGCCGGGCAACCGTGGACAGCGCGTGGGAGCCAGGATCTGTCTTCGCTCCACTTGTTGGCAGTCTTTACATGGAGGGCGCGGGGTGCCTCTCGGCCGACGGGCTATCGCTCTACGTCAGCTCGAATCGGCCCGGGGGCATAGGCACTTACGATCTGTGGAGGAGAACGCGAACAACGACAGAAGATGATTGGAGTGCGCCGGTCAATCTGGGAGCCGCTGTGAATTCCGCATCCTGGGACTGGTCTTCGAGCCTCTCGCCCGATGAGCTGGAGCTCTACTTCACGTCCAACCGGCCCGGCGGGTACGGAGATATGGACATGTATGTGACCAGACGAACCACGAAGGATGCCCCCTGGGGCCTGGCAGTCAATCTGGGCCCTACGCTCAACAGCCCGGCCTGGGACGAGAGTCCCACCATCGCCCCGGACGGTTTGACACTCTTCTTCTGCTCCATGCGTGCCGGCGGATATGGGAGCGTCGATATATACATGGCACGCCGGGCCACGACTAAGGACCCTTGGGGGTCTCCCGTGAATCTCGGACCCGCGGTCAACACTCCTTATGAGGAGACCAATACCGTGCTTTCTCCCGATGGCACGATACTCTACTTTACGTCCAACCGGTCGGGCGGGTATGGCGGCAGCGACGTCTGGCAGGCACCGATCATCCGCGACCTCGACTTCAACGGCGACGGCAAGGTCGATGCGAAAGACATGGATCTCCTGATGGCGGACTGGGGGAAGAACAAGTCCGCGTGCGACATCGGTCCGTTCCCCTGGGGTGATGGCATTGTCGATACCTATGACTTGAGCGTCCTCCTGAAGGAGATGACGGGCTCAGGTATTGCTCTGAATCCGCGTTCTGATGCCTCTGAAGTGGCTTGTGATGCGATTCTCAGTTGGACATCTGTCTCGTTCGCGCAGAGCTATGATGTCTACCTCGGGACCTCGCGGGAAGCGGTCAGTATGGCCAGTCGAACCAATCCCCAGGGCGTGCTGGTCAGCCAAGGACATACGGCGACAACCTACGATCCTGAGGGCCTGCTGGAATTCAGCAAGACCTATTACTGGCGCGTCGATTTCGTGAGCCCCGACCCTGCTTCCACCGTCTACCAAGGGCCGGTTCTGGAGTTTACGACCGCCGCCTTGACGTATCCAATCAAGAAGGTCACCGCCACAGCTTCCAGCGCACAAACCGGCAGTGGCCCGGAAAGGACCGTCGACGGCTCGGGGCTGGACAAGAGCGACGGCCACTCGACGGATGTGAAGGACATGTGGTGGAGCATGGTGGGGCCGTCCCATTGGATTCAGTACGAGTTCAATAAGGTCTACACCCTGCACGAGCTGTGGGTCTGGAATATGAACCAGATCATCGAGCCCTTCATCGGCTTCGGGGCCAAGACGGTCAAGATCGAGTACTCCACCGATGGTGCGGCGTGGACGCCCTTGGCCAACGTGCCCGAATTCGCCAAAGCCCCCGGCAAGGCCGGCTACACGGCGAACACCATTATCAGCTTCGCCGCCGCGCCGGCCAAGTTCGTCAAGCTGACCATCGAGAAGAACTGGGGTGTGGCCCCGCAGACGGGTCTGAGCGAGGTGCGGTTCTTCTGTATCCAAAGCGCCGCGGTACCCAAGCAGTGAGGTCGTAGAACGGAGCGACCCACTTGGCAGATAGAGAGGGCTGGTCTACTTCCAGCGCCGCGGTGCGGCGCGGTGGAGTCACCGGCCCTTTCTTCACAACCATAACCGCGCTGGCCGCGTACAAGCGGCCGCACGGCGGTTGGGGCGGGCGTCTGGAGCCAAGATGGGCTTGTTGGGTCGAGCCGGCGCCAGTATGATGGTGCGACATGAAGTTCGGCAGGGGCGAATGGTTATTCGCCCCTACACGTATTTTGCGAAAGGTACCTGCGATGAGGTGTCGTGCCAGTCTGGTTTTGTCGGTGGTGTTGGTGCTGGCTGTGTCATGTGGCACCGCCGCCCTCGGCGGTGTTCGATCCCAGCCGGGGACGGCTGGGCCACAAGGGGCGGAAGGAGCGGCTAATCCATATACACAATGGAGCCGGGGGCCGGATGGGGGGGCGGAGTTCTTTCCCATCGCCGTGTGGCTGCAGAGCCCGGCCAATGCCTCGCGCTATCGGGCCGCAGGGTTCAACGTGTACGTGGGGCTCTGGAACGGGCCGACCGAGGCGCAGTTGCAGCAACTCCAGAGCGCGGGGATGCGGGTGATTTGCAGCCAGAACCAAACTGGGCTGGCCCATCGCAACGACTTGACCATTGTGGGTTGGATGCACGGGGATGAGCCGGATAACGCGCAGTCCCTTGGGGCGGGCAAGGGGTATGGTCCGCCGATCCTGCCGGAGAAGATCGTCGCGTCGTACGACCGGATCCGGGCGGCGGACCCGAATCGGCCGGTGCTGCTGAACCTGGGACAGGGCGTTGCCTGGGACAATTATATCGGTCGCGGCGTGCGCCGGAACCATCCGGAGGATTATCCCGAGTATGTCAAGGGTTGCGACATCGCCTCGTTCGATATCTACCCGGCGGCCCATGACAGCCCGGAGATCGCCGGCAAGCTGTGGTACGTCGCCCTGGGTGTGGAGCGGCTCAAGCAGTGGGCGCAGGGCCGGCCCATCTGGAACTGCATCGAGTGCACCCGCATCCAGAACCAGCAGCAGCACAAGGCCACGCCGCAGCAGGTGCGCTGCGAAGTGTGGATGTCCCTCATCCACGGCTCGATGGGAATCATCTACTTCGTCCACGAATGGCAGCCGAAGTTCGATGAGGCGGCGCTGCTGAACGATCCGGAAATGCTGGCCACCGTGACGCAGATCAATCAGCAGATCGCCGCCCTGGCCCCGGTGCTCAACAGCCCGACGCTCCCGGATGCCGCCAAGGTTGCCTCCTCCAACGCCGCGGTCCCCATCGCGACGATGGTCAAGCGCCAGGGGGGAGCGGTGTATCTGTTTGCGGTGGCGATGCGCGAGGGCCGGACCGGGGCCCGGTTTGCCCTCCACGGCCTGTCGGGGCCCCTGAGTGTAGAGGTGCTGGGCGAGCAGCGCACGCTGGACTTGAAGGACGGCGTCTTCGAGGACGACTTCACGCCTTGGGCCGTGCACCTGTACCGCATCGGCCTGTAGGGGCAAGCCGGGTTCCCAGACGCGATGTATCGCGTTTGGGGTCCCCACCCCCGTGCCTGCCCTTGGAGGGCGACCACAGGGGGCGTCCCTACTTCCCGAGGCGGCCTTTCCAGCGGCCCTGGGTGCCTACGTAGATCGACGTGACGTACACCTGCACGCGGTGGCCCTGCACGGAGGTATCCGCCAGGATGTCTTTGATGTACTGGCGGTGCCACTGGAAGGTGTACGGGATGTTCGCGACGACCTCGTTCGGCAGCAGGTTGAGGGACTCGAAGGTCCCGGTGGCCTCCGTCTCGAACCGGTTGGCCACGCCTTCGATCGTAAAGGTCTTCTCCTGGGTGCCGAGGCGGATGGTGCCGCTGCACTTGGCGAGCGGGTCCTTGAGCACGACGTCCGGATTGGGCTTCGTCAGGTCGGAAAAGACGCCGGCGCTCGGGTCGATGACGAAGGGCCCCTGCGGCGTCGAGACGTCGAACAGGCCCTCCACCGACAAGCTCAGGGGAATGGCGGAGTCATACCCGCCCGTCGGGAGGGTGGTCTTATAGTCGGTCGCCGCCGTCTGGATGTGCACCCGGTTCAGCATGGCGCTGGAGCGGTCGAAATCGATGTCCATCTGCATCCACGTGCTCGACGTGGACAGCCGGACATCCGGCACGGCCAACGTCACTTCTTTCCCGTCGATGGCGGCGCCCAGCGTCATGATGTAGGAGGCTTCGTCGGGACCGCCGGTGAAGGTGTAGATCGTGTTCCGGGGCAGGCCGGCCTTGTCGTACGCGTACCAGGCCACGCCCTCGTACTGCCAGATCTGCGGATAGTTCTTGAGGAGCTTGCTCTTCTCGCCCTCGCTGATCGTGTAGAAATGGTATCCCAGGCGATTCGACCAGAACCGGTAAACCGGCAGCGTGCCCAGCGGCTGGCGGCCCTCAGGGTAGGCGTAGAAGACCACGCCCTCCGGGGTCCAGACGCCCGGGTAGTTCTTGAGGAGGTTGGCGCGTTCCTCTTCGCTGATGGTCCAGAAGTGAGCGTCCAGCTTGGCGGACCAGAAGCGATAGACGGGCAGGAGATTCTCCTCGACCGGCTGATAAAAGGCGTAGTACGCTTCGCTCTCGTACTGCCAGACGTTCGCATAGCGGTTGATGAGCTTGTCACGCTCCGCCGCGAAGATCGTATAGAAATGCTTGTTCTTCGTGGGGGACCAGAAACGGTAGACGGGTCCCAGGCCCGGACACTCGAACGCGCCCAAGTCGACCGCCGACCCCAAGAGGCGCCGCTGGCCGTCCAGATCGGTCGTGCCGGCGGCCGGGGTGTATTTCGGATCGCCGGCATCGATGGCCGGGGAATCCGCCGAGAGGCGATAGTCGCCGCGGCTCGAGGCGATGAACAACGGGTCGGCGTCGAGATTGCCGGAGCCCCAACGCAGGGTGCAGCCGGACTCCGCGAAGGTGCTGTCGCGGTAGCGCTCCACATCGCAGTACTCGATCGTGGCGGTGGCGGTCGTGGGGTTGCTCCAGGGATCGCGCCCCAGGTACAGGCTGGGGCCCTGCGTCGCCGTGTTGTTCCACAGGATGCTGTGGCTCAGGAGAAGATTGCTGCTCCCGCGGCTCGTCACAGCGCCGCCCTCAGGAGCGTCGTTGGCGACGAAGGTGCAGTTGATAACGTCGGGGTTGCTGCCGTGCACGTTCCGGATCGCCCCGCCGGCGCTCGCGGCGGTATTGCCGGCAAAAAGACAACTGTTGAGGATGGGGCCGGCGCTGTCGTTGGAGAGGGCGCCGCCCAGGTTGGCGGTGTTCGTTTCGAACGTGCAGGCGTCGAGGGTGGCCCGCAGGGCATAGAGGTGCAGGGCGCCGCCGGAGCCGCTGGCGGCGTTGGCGTGGAAGGTGCACCGGGTCACGGCCAGGCTGCTCGACGCGGGATCGGTGTCGGCCCGGCTGTGAATGGCCCCGCCGTCCCGGCCCTTGTTGTCCTGGAAATCACACTGCGTCACGGTTACCTGGCAGTCGAGGGTCGCCAAGGCAGACCCGTTGTTGGCTTTGAACGAGCAGCGCGCCAGATCGATTTGGCTGTTCTCCCCGTGGATGGCTCCCCCCTGCATGATATTCGAAGTGTTGCCCGTAAAGGTGCATCCCGCGAAAGAGGCGCGACCATTGCGGCAAGACACGGCGCCGCCCCAGGAGTCGATCCAGTTGTTTTCGAAGGTGCAGTTGATCACCTCCAGGGTGCCGTCTTCCCACCACACGGCCCCGCCCGCGCCGAAGTCGTGGCCGTTGCGGATCGTCAAGCCCGCCAGGGTCAGGTGCGCCCGGCTGGCCACGTCATCGTCCCTGCCGTAATAGAAGAGCACGCGCTGGCGTCCCTCGCCGTCGAGGATCGTATTGGCCGCGACCGCCGGGCTGTTGGGATCACGACTGCGCACGGTCACGGTCTTGGGGTCGAATCGGATATCGCGGCTGCCGCCGGTATACACACCCTCGTCGAGGATAATCGTGTCGCCGCTCTGCGCTGCGCCGATGGCCGCCTCAAGGGTCGGAAAATCGCCCTTGCCGTCGGGATTGACCTGGATCGTCTTTGCAGGGGCCGCCGTCGCCAGGGCCCACAGCGCGAGGACAAGAACAGACAACCACCCGGGATAGGCTCGTTTCTTCATATTGTGACCTCCTCCAGAGGTTTTCGTGCTGGACTTACATCGGCTCTCATTCTACCAGACTTGAGGGGCTCGTGTCCAGCATTTTCGCGCAGTATCTTGAGGAAACTACGAGCTTTAGGAAAAAAGCCGGAGCGACGCGGGACGGCTCCCGAGCCGGTCGGCCAGACTCCGATAACATCGGCATCGGACGTTATGAATTTCCCCGTCGCCCTCCGGCGGTCGGGGATCGGGTCGTCCGAGAACTGCGTCGCGATCTTCCTCGGGACAGACAGATGGCCGGACGAGCCGGCCCGGAACGGGTGACATAAGCCGGGGTATTCTCCGCCTCCCGTCCTTTGCCGCCTGATATCGGACGAAGGGTCCTGAACTCAGCCCGAATGCCGCCGGGGCGGAAGGAAGAAAAAGTTGCAGGAGCGGGGAGGACGGCATAAAATTCAAGATTTGGACTGGGGATTCTTGGAAAGGGATTGTAGATGAAATACGACGTGGCTGACTTGTCGTTGGCAGCGGAAGGCAAACGCCGGATTCTATGGGCGGACAACGATATGCCGGTGGTAGCGGCGATTCGCGAGCGGTTCGCGCGGACCAAGCCGCTGGCGGGCAAGAACATCTCCGCCTGTCTGCATATCACGGCGGAGACCGCCAACCTGGCGCGGACGCTGAAGGCCGGCGGGGCCAACGCGGTCCTGTGTGCCTCCAATCCGCTGAGCACGCAGGACGATGTGGCGGCCTCGCTGGTCAAGGACTTCGGCATCCCGGTATTTGCCATTCGCGGCGAGAACCGGGCGACCTACTACCAGCACATCAACGCGGCCATCGACCACGAGCCGGTGATCACGTTCGACGACGGAGCCGACCTGGTCCACGAGATGCATACAAAACGCAAGAAAGACGCCGAGCGGATCATCGCCAGCATGGAAGAGACGACGACCGGTGTGATTCGGCTGCGGGCGATGGATCGGGAAGGCAAGCTGCGCTTCCCGGTGATTGCGGTCAACGACGCCAAAAGCAAGCACCTGTTCGACAACCGTTACGGCACGGGGCAATCGACCGTGGACGGCATTATCCGCTCGACGGATTTCCTGGTGGCGGGGACGAAGGTCGTGGTAGCCGGCTACGGCTGGTGCGGCCGGGGCTTCGCCATGCGGATTCGCGGCATGGGCGCGATTACGATCGTCACCGAGGTCGATGCCACCAAGGCGCTGGAAGCGGCGATGGACGGCTTCCTCGTCCTGCCGATGAAAGAGGCCGCGAAGATCGGCGATGTGTTCGTGACCCTCACCGGCGACAAGCACGTGATCCGGCCGGAGCATATTCGCCTGATGAAAGATCGTGCCGTGATCGCCAACAGCGGGCATTTCAACGTCGAGATCGACATCCCCGGCCTGACCCGAATGAGCCGCCAGATCCATCGCGGCGTGCGCGAGCATATCGATGAATATATCGTGGGGCGCAACAAACGCATCTATCTCCTGGCCGAGGGTCGATTGATCAATCTGGCGGCGGCCAAAGGACATCCCGCCAGCGTCATGGATATGAGCTTCGCCACCCAGGCCCTGCAGGCCGAGTGGGTCTGCAAACATGCGGGCAAGCTCCAACCGCGCGTCTACGACGTGCCGCCGGAGATCGAGGACCAGGTCTGCCGGCTCAAGCTCAAGGCGATGGGGATCGCCATCGATACGCTGACGCCCGAGCAGGTGGCCTATCTCGCCTCCAGCGGCGAGGGAACGTAATCGATTGCGGATTGCGGATTCCGGGATGGCGGTCGAATCCTGATCCGCAATCCGAAATCCGCAATCCGAAATCCGCAATCGTCGTTATGGAGAACAAAGAACTCGAAAAGACGCTCAAGACACCCAAGACCTTCCTGACGGTCGGTCCCACGTTGCACTACAGCCACCGGAACGTGCAGTTCTATTGGCTGCTGGCGGCGTTCATGTTCGCGCTCGTCTGCCTGTTCTGGTCGCGCATCGTGACGGGATCGTTCTGGTCCTTCAATTTCGAGGCGCAGACGATTCCTGATTTCCACGACTTGGGCCGGGCTACGGTCACCGGCGTCAGCATCTTCGAGTATCCCTGGCAGATCATCGTGCTGGGCCTGCTGATGGGGCTCCTGGCGGTGGTGCCGGTGCTCATCGCCCAATTGATGAGTTTCGGGCACAGCTTCCTGTTTGTGCTGGCGGTGTTCTTCCTGGCCAATCTGCCGGGCTTTGCGGTCTTTCTCAT
>JAMCWO010000098.1 GCA_023481165.1 Planctomycetota bacterium
CGGAATATCCCTCGCTTGAACTCTACAGGAGCATGTTCATCGTACGATGTGGCACAGGTCTGAAAGAACGAAGGATCGTCTGTGGTATGTCGGCTGGGTGATCCTGGCCGGATACACTCTGTTGCTCCTGTGCCGCGCGCTGTACCAGAGCAGAGGTGCAGCGGCGGACACCCCCGTGTGGGAGTTACAAGACTCCCAGCGGCTGATCGGGTGGATGGGCGGACTTGTCCGCGCGACCTTGGGCGAATGGGCCTGCTTCGTTCCGCTGGGTTTCGCAGCCACCCTGATTGTTCCACGCAGTACCGGATGGCGGCGACGGCTCCCCATCAATGTTCCGGGCCTGCTGTTGGCCGGTGTCTTGGCGACCCTGGTGTTCACGGTCAAGATCGGCGGCTCGTGGAGCCCGGTCGCGGCCGTGGGCCTGATGATCCCCCTGCTCGGTTGCCTTTTCGGGGTGTGGATGGGCACGACCTGGCGGCGCGGCGGGCGGGCCCGGGTATGGCTTGTGCCCAAGGCCGCTTTGCTCTTGGGTCTGGCCGCCCTGGGCGCCGGCGTCCTTCTGTGGCTGTCCTTGGAGAATAAGCCGTTGTCTTTCGAGGCGGCCCGTGTCACTTCTGAGGAGAAGCGGCGGCTCGTGCATCTGATTCGCAGCAAGAGCCCGCGGTCCCTGGAAGAGGGTCAGACGCACACGTTGCAGTTGACGCCGTACGATATCAACGTCCTGCTGGCCTGGGGTCTTTCTCTCGGCTCGCCCGAGCGAAAAGCCGCGGTCCAACTCGCGCGCGAGGCGGCTTCGCTCTCGGCGTCGGTAGGCGTGCCGCTGGGCCGCCGGGGGTCCCGCTACCTGAACCTCACCCTGGCCGGCGCCGCCGGAATCGAGAAGGAAAGCCTGCGCCTGCACGTGAATCGGTGCCGCCTGGGCTCTCTCGAATTGCCGCGCTGGCTCCTGGGCCCCCTGGGATCGATGGTCACGTCCTTCCTCCATGAAGACCGGCGCTGCCAGCCCTTTCTGGATGCCATCACGGGAATGACCATCGAGCCCAATGCGATCGCCGTCACCTATGGTCCCGTGCACCTGCCGCCCGGATTCCGGGAGGACCTCTTCGGTCCAACCGCGGCCAGCCCCGAGATACTGGCTTCTACGCGGGCGCAGATCCGTGGCCTTCTTGACCTCGCCGGCCGATCGCGCGGCTCACCGCCTGGCTTCGGCACGTGCTTCGAGACGGCCTTTGCTTTGGCCCGTGCGCGCTGTGTCGAGAGAAGTGCGGTGAGCGAGAATCAGGCGGCGATCTTTGCCCTCGGCATCCTGCTGGGCCATCCCCGCGTGGAGGAATTCCTGGGATCGGTCCTGGACAACCACGGTTTTGAGACGGCGCGTCAGGCCCTGTACCGCGTCCGGATTCGCGATCGCTCCGACTGGACCAAGCACTTCTGCGTCAGTGCCGCCATCGCGCTGCTCTCCGACGCCGTAGTGAGCGACGCGGCCGGTCTGCTCAAGGAAGAGCTCGATGCCGGCGCCGGCGGCAGCGGTTTTTCGTTCTGCGATCTGCTGGCCGACCGAGCCGGCACGACGTTTGCCCTCGCGGCCACCCGCGATGAAGCCGCGGCCCGTGCCATGCAAGACCGTCTCGCCCGCGGTTTTCGCGTGGACGACTTCTTCCCGCCGGCGGCCGATCTTCCCGAAGGAATCCCCGATGCCGAGCTGCAGTCGCGCTACGGGGGTGTAGGCGGGGAGCCCTACCGCCGGCTGACAGCAGAAATCGAACGGCGCATCGCCGCCTGTGCCGCGTATCGCTGACAGTCACCGCCCTTCGGCGCTGTTGACCAGGTTGCCTTCTTCATCCAGGTGGACCCAGGGCCCATTGACGTGGTAGCCGCCGATGAGCCTTTTCTGGATCGCCTCCTGCCGGTCGATAGGCTGATCGAACTCCGGCGTGGGCTCGAAATAGCCGGCTTTGGACAGGTACTTCGGCTCGCGCAGATACTTCTGCACCACCTCGTCATTCAGCTCGACCCCCAGTCCGAGCCTCTGGGGCACGGTGTAGTGGCCGTCCTGGATCAGCGGCTTGTCCGGGCCGGTCACCAGATCCTCCCACCACGGAATATCCATCGCGTGATTCTCCATGCAGAGGAAGTCCCGGATCGTGCAGGCGCAGTGGACGCTCGCCATCGCCCCCACCGGTGAGCCCGCGTGGTGGAACATCGTCTTGATGCCGTAGCGGTAGGCGTAGTCCGCGATCTTCTTGGTCTCCAGGAGACCGCCGGAGGTTTCCATGTCGGGATGGATGATGCTGACGGCGTTCTCACTGATGAAGGGCTTGAAGTTGTCCAAGCCGAAGAGGTCTTCATAGCCCAGTGTCGGTGTCGGAGACTTGGCCGTGATCTGAGACATCATCTCGATCACCTTCGGCGCGCTGTAGGGGACGACATCCTCAATATACGCCAGCTTGCGGCGGGGCTTGGCCATCGCCGCGCCCAGGCGGATGCCGGAGTCCACCGTCATCCGGCCGAAGTGGTCCGCGCCCAGGGACACCTCGTACCCGATGGCGTCCCGGACCGCCTCCAGATATTCACCCCAGTAGTCCATGCCTTTGTCCGTCGGAATCCCATTTTCGAACGCGCCGGCCTTGTTGCGGAGGAGCCGGGGGACGAGGTCCATCTTCAGGTACTTGAGCTTCCATTTGTCCACGCGAATTTTGGTCCGCTTGGCGAAGACCTTGGGATCGTCGTTGGCATTGGTGTCGCCGTAGATGGGAATCGTGTCCCGCACTTTCTCGCCCAAGATCTTGTAGGCGGGGACGCCCAGCACCTTGCCGGCAATATCAAACAGGGCCATATCGACGCCGCTGAACCCGCCGCCGAACCGGCCGTTGCCGGAGTGCGGACGCAGGCTTTCCATGATCCCTTCGATGTCAAGAGGGTCCTTCCCCACAAGGTAAGGTTTGAGAATGAGCGCCTGGCCGAGATAACCCGCATCGCGGACTTCGCCGAGACCGTAGACATCCTGGTTCGTGTAGATCTTGATGAGGGGGTAATCGAAATTGGACGCCACGGTGCAGCCGCGGATGTCCGTGATCTTGAGCTTGGTCGGCCGCGACCAGGTCCGGGCCGGATTGATCGCCAGGCCCGCCACCGCCATTCCCGCGAATCCCGCCGACCGCGTGAGAAATTCCCGTCGATTCATCGTACGTGACCTCATTTCTTGTCTGTCTCGGATTTTGAAGAGGGAACCGGCCAGCGCACGGCCAGAATTTGGGCGTGGTCCTCGCCTTCCTGGCCGCCGCTGTAGAAGCCGATCAGCGTGTTTCGTTTGAAATAGAACGCATCCCCTTCTTTCGCGGGGTAGCGCATTTCCTTCTTCGCCGCATCGGTCCCTGCGACCATGTCGCCGTGACCGCGCAAAATGTAGTAGATTTCCTCTTCTTTGGCGTGCCGGTGCGGGATGTTCGTGCCGCCCGGCGCGAAGTCCATCAGAAAGAGGCTGTTGATCTGTTGCGCCGCCGCCAGCTTGTCCCGCGTGCTCTGGGTCGTGCCCAGCAGTAATTTGAACTGGGTCGTCGGTCCATGGCTCGGCAGTACCTGGAGCCGCACATCATCGGCGCTGGCCATCATCAACTTCGGCGTAGCCGGAACCTCGACGCCCTCGGGAATCTGGAACGCCATCACCAGCAAGCGCAACGGCTCCTGCGCCTGGTTCGAGATTCTGTACTCGATGCCGACGGGCAGGTACACAAAATCGTTCTGCTTCAGAGGTGCCTTCTCTTGTCCGTACCGCAAGGTGCCGCTGCCGGCCAGGATGAAAAAGACCCCCTCGGCCTCCTTGTCGCTGACGATCTTACTGCTTCCGCCCGGCGCAACGGTCAACTCGCCGAAGCGAAGGACGCCTTTGACATTCTGGGCATTCGGGTCTCCCACGCCGAAGATGGGCTTGTAATGAGCCGTCGCGGTGCTCAGGTCGGTAGACTGCTCGGCGATATCCGCCACGGACCGCCGCAGGAAGGTTGGCTCGGCGGCGACGATGTTCGCGACAGCGATGCCCATTAGCAATACAACTGTGCTACATCGAGTCTTCATAACCTGCTCCTCTCTGATAACGTGGCATGGGCATCTTGCCCATGCGTCGCAGGGCCATCCTGGCCCTGCTCTCACGGGCGAGATGCCCGTGATACTCATGGGCGCTCGCGCCCATGCTACTTCACCATTTTCACGCACACCGGCATGGACACCTGGCACACTTGTCCCGTCGGCGTTAGCTCGCCCGTCTCTTGATTGATGCGGAAGCTGACAATCGAGTTGCCGTCCTGATTCGCCGCCAGCAGGAAGGTGCCGGACGGGTCGATCGCGAAATTGCGCGGATTCTTGCCCTGGGTCGGCGTGAAGCCGAGCGAACGAAGCCCACCGGTTTTGGCGTCGATGGCGAAGACCGCGATGCTGTCGTGCCCGCGATTGGAGCCGTAGAGGAATCGGCCCGAGGGGTGTACCTGGATCTCGGCGCAGGTGCTGTTTCCTTTGAAGTCCTGGGGCAATGTGCTGATCTTCTGCAAGGACTTCAACGCGCCGGTGGCGGCGTCATACTCGAACGCCGTGACCGTGCAACTGAGCTCCTCGATCACGTAGGCGTGCTTGCCGTCCGGGTGAAACGTGAAGTGCCGGGGACCCGAGCCGGGCTCGCACTTCGCGAAAGGCGGATCGTTGGGCACCAGCTTGCCCTGCGCGCGGTCGAGACGGTAGATCATGATCTTGTCGATGCCCAGGTCGGGAGCGTAGGCGAAACGGTTCGCCGGGTCGAGGACGATGGAATGGGCATGCGGCCCTTTCTGCCGGGAGCGATTGACGCTGGAGCCTTCGTGCTGAATCACGCTGCTGGCGGGCTGCAAGCGGCCATCGTCGGCAATGGGCAGCAGAGCCACGCTGCCGCTGCCATAGTTGGCCGCCAGGGCGAAGCGGCCCTCACGGTCCACCGTCACGTAACAGGGACCCTGGCCGCCCGAGGGCTGCTCGTTCAGGATCGTCAATTCGTTGGTCGCCGGATTCCGCGCCAGGGCAATCACCGCGCCGACCGGACCGCTTTCCCGGACGGCGTAGATGCATCGCCCCTTGGGATCGATGGCCACGAAGGAAGGATCCTTCAGGCGCGGCGACTTACTGACCTCTTTCAGGCCCCCGGTGCCAGAGTCCAGCCGATAGACATAGACCCCTTCGCTGCCTTTGTTCGTATAGGTCCCGACGTACACCAGTACCTCCGAGGGTTGGGAACCCGCCGACAGACAATTCAAACAGATCATCGCGATTACCTGGCTCATAGTGCACTCCAAAAATCGTGCGTCAATTCCCTATTCTTTCACCAACTGACGTTCGATCTCCTCCAGAGACTTGCCCTTGGTCTCGGGCAGTTTCAACAGGATAAAGACGAAACCGGCGACGCAGATGGCTGCATAGAGCCAGAACGTGCCCGCCGGGCCCAGATTGTCTTTCAGGAACGGGAAGGTGTAGGTGAGAATGAAGCAGGCGCTCCACAGGCTCGTCACGCCCACAGACATCGCCGCGCCGCGAATGCGGTTGGGGAAGATCTCCGAGATCACGACCCACGTCACAGGGGCCAGTGACATGCCGTAACAGCCGATGGCCGCCAGCACCAGCAGCAGCATGGGCAGCCCTTTGACCTGGCCGTGATAGCACAGGCCCATCACGATATAGATGAGGGCCAGCCCGGCCGAGCCCAGCAGCATCAGCGGCCGGCGGCCGCCCCGGTCCACCACGCCCAACGCCACGAACGTGAAGGCCAGGTTCACCGAGCCGGTCCAGGCGATATTCTTGAGCACATCGGAAATGTCGTAGCCGGCGGCCCGGAAGATCTCCTCCGCGTAGTTGAAGATCACGTTGATGCCGCACCATTGCTGGAACACGGCCAGCACCACGCCCAGCACCAGCACGCGACGCATGCGCGGGTCCAGGAGGTCGGCAAAACGCACGTGCTGGATTTCCTCGCGGGCGAGCGTCGCCTGGACGTTGCGCACTTGGGCGTCGGCGTAGGTCCCGCCGCCGATCCGCGCCAGCACGCTCCGGGCCCGTTCGCTTGATCCGTTCTTGATGAGCCAGCGCGGACTCTCGGGCACGAAGAACATGCTGACGAAGAACAGCAGCGACGGCACCGCCGTCAGGGCGAACATCCACCGCCAACCGGCCTGGCCGTACCACGAAGTGCGGATGAACTCATCGGTCGCTCCGGCGGGCAGATCGCGAACAAGCGCCCAGTTGATGAACTGGGCTGCGAGGATGCCGATGACGATCGTGAGCTGGTTGATCGCCACCAGTCGGCCCCGCGCCTCGGCGGGCGAGAGCTCCGCGATGTACATGGGCGAGAGGTTTGACGCCAGGCCGATCGCCACCCCCCCCAGCATCCGCCAGGTGACGAAGACGGCGAAACTCGGCGCCAGCGCGTTGCCCAGCGAGGTCACTACAAACAGAGCCGCCGAGAAGATCAACAGACGCTTGCGTCCGAACTTGTCGCTCAAGGCTCCCGCCACCATCGCGCCGACGAGGCAGCCGATCAAGGCGCAACTGTTGGCCCACCCCTTCAGGGCGGCACTGGTGAGGCCGAAGTACCGTTCGAAGAAGGGCTTGGCCCCGCCGATGACGACCCAGTCGTACCCGAACAACAGGCCCCCCATCGCGGCGGCGATGCAGACCAGCCAGATGAAGGCCATATTGTACCGCACGCGCTCCTCGGACCGCGGCAACGCAAAATCTGCTTCCATTCGTCAAGTCCTGTTCACGCGAACATCGTTTACTTCTGCGCCGGCTGGAGCGCCAGGATGGCGCTGGCTACCTCCAGGCGGATCGCGTTCAACCGGCCGAAGGAACTCGCCTTTTCCGGGTCCAACTTGGCAAAGCCGTCGTCGGGGAACCGCAGGCCGCCTTTGCCTTCGTAGAGCGTCCAGTCGTCGGCGATGCCGTCCGCAATGGTCGCCAGCAGATCGCGGGCGTTCTTCCCCTGCGGCAGGTCCGGATTCGCCTGGGCCACGAGGGACTCCAGCTTGCAGAGGTACTTCAGGTCGTCGATGCCCTCGCGGCAGCGCTCGTAGTCCAGCGTCGGCTGGACCGTCTGGCCCTGCGTCTGCACCAGCGAGCCCCGCTCGTTGCGCAGGTTATAGTACCACTCGACTTTTCCTTTGACGCCGTAGTGGCTCATCTTCCAGAAGAAGAAGCCGAACGGCAGCCGGCCGCTGCCCGCGTTGACGAACCAGGGAATCGCCCCTGTCTTGCTCTGGACCTCCTCGATGAAGGCCCGGTTCAGTAGTCGACGGCCCTTGTTATGGTGGTCCGCACCGTCCCAGCCGTTGTTGAAAGTCGCGATGTTCAGGTATGGGGCCATCGCCATCACTTCCAGATAGCCGTTCATGTCGCTGGTCGTGGCGATCTCCGGCAACTCCTCCCAGACGAACTGCGCCAGCCGCCCCGCGATCCCGACGCCCTCCATGCCCTTATTCGTCAGCTCATCGCCGATGGAGAAAAGGGTCGGCACACCATGCTTGCGGACCTCTTCGTACATGAGGCGCATTACCTGGATGTACTTCTGCTGCCAGCGCCGGCTGGTCTCATCGCCGTAGCCGGCCAAATCGGTCAGTTGCAGGTCCATCGGCGGCGACCAGTAGAAGGTGCCGGGGAAGCCCGCCCTCTTGTACGCCTCCAGCAGAGCGCCCAACTCGCTGGTATCGTTATCGTGGACGGGCTGGTGCCAGTTGTACAGCGGCGCCACGCAGGTCATGCCGTGCTCGCGCATGTCCTTGAGGTGAGCCGCAAGAATTTTGCCGTCTTTGTCGTTGTCGGGTTTGGAGTAGTTGAGGCCCAACCCAAACGGTGGATCGGTCAGCTTGATAGGCAGGACGTCGAGAACGATGCTGATCGCCCCGACCGGCTTACCGCTCGCGGTCACGGTCAGATCGCCCCGATAGGAGCCGGGCACGGCATCATCGGGCACTTTGACGGTGCACCAGAAGAATTCCGTGCTGTGGGCCGACATGCTCCAGGGCCGGCCGACCGCCACCAGGACGTCGCGTCCGCCGCCCTGGAAGCTCTCGACCGACCGGACCACGATGTTGTTCGCCGGAATGGTCGCCCCGGCAGGCCCTTTAAGATCGCCGGCGATGATGGACACCTGCGCCAACGCCTCGGCAGGCCGCAGCAGAAAGCTGAACGGCTCGTATTCGCCGACGGCCGCAAAGAGTTTCGCCTCGCGCGGGTTGCCTGCCAGACCCTTGTGCACGCTGACGCTGGCCGGCGACTGGAATGCGGCAACCTTGCCTTCCGCGGTTTTGATTGCCACTTCCTGTGGCTTGGCAAAGACCAGCGGCTGATCGATCAACGGCTTCTGCTCGGCCGTCGGATTCTCGCCATAATCCGTGACGAACAGCTCGACCTCAACCCCGAAAGCTGTTGGGGCTGTCAGCATGCAAAGGATCATCGCGATTCTATTCATCGAGCTTGCCTCCGACGGGGACCAGCTCGACATCGTCCAGCCAGATCGTGCCCCCGCCGATGGAGTAGAAATAGAGCTGATAGGTGTTCTTACCGGCCACCGGCTTGCCAAGAACGGTGTGCTGCTTCCAGGAATCGCCGATCTTCTCCCGCAAGGTTCCGCTGGCGCCTTCCTCGAAATTGACGAACAGCATAGTGTCGCCTTCGCCCTTGGCCCAGAACGTCAGCTTGTAGTCGGTCGCGCCGGGGATGGCAGGCAGCGGCGGCGTGCTGATCCCGATGCGGCCGGTCGCCCCGGTGCAGCGGATGCGGGCGGAGAACCGGCCGCTGTGGACGAACGCCGGCCGGTCCTCCCACATATTCTCGTAGTCACCGCCCCAACTCCAGCCACCCCACCAGAGCCAGCGGGAGCGGTTCCTGTCCGAGTTCCGGTTGACCTTCTCAAACCCGCCGTTCTGAACGAAATTCAAAGGTGGGTCCACCACCGACAGGGACTGGGAGACATAGCTGCCCGACAGGCGGGCCTGGAGCATGACGATCTTCTTCTGATAGGATGCGTCGCTCAATAGTCCGCTCTTGTGCTGTTCTTCGACCGCCTTGATCGCCTCCTGTATCCGCTCCGGCGGCCAGAGCTTCCGGCTCAGCGATGCCTTGTCCATCGGGCTCGGGGCGACGCCCAACATCGTGGCCACTTT
>JAMCWO010000126.1:0-6311 GCA_023481165.1 Planctomycetota bacterium
ATCGATGTGATTGTAGGCGGAATTCGTCATGCTCAGCGTGCCTGTGCCGTCCAGGTTCACGGTCCCGCTGCCGGTGAGGACCAGCAGACTGTAATTGCTGCTGCCGTTGAGCGTGATCTGGCCGTTGTCGTGCACCGTGGTGCCCCCGGACAGTCGTGCCATCGCGTTGTCCGGCACCACGATCGTGCCGCTATTGCTCACCGTGCTGCCGGCCAGCGTCGTGCCACGCAGCGTCAGACTGGAATCCCCGTCAATGTGCACCGCCGCATCCGAGACCAGCGCCGGCAACTCCATCGTCCCGCCATGGATCAGGTCCAACGTCCCGCCCGCCAGCGGGTTCCCGTACGTAAACGTCACCTTCGTACCATCCGCCCGAATGGTCCCCCCGGTGTTCTCCACCGTCACGGTCGGCCAGAACTCCAGGCCGGCGCTGCCCTGCCCGGTGATCGTGCCTTCGTTGCGCAGGGTAAACGGCTGGAAGCCGCCCAAGACACCGGCACCGGTGATACTGTGCCCCGCCCCGTTCACCAGCGTCAGCCCGGCCGTATCCGCATCGATGTGATTGTAGGCGGAATTCGTCATGCTCAGCGTGCCTGTGCCGTCCAGGTTCACGGTCCCGCTGCCGGTGAGGACCAGCAGACTGTAATTGCTGCTGCCGTTGAGCGTGATCTGGCCATCGTTCGTGTAGGCGCTACCGCCGGTCAGTCGCAGTACCGAATTGCTCGCCACCGCCACCGTGCCGGCATTGAGGAATGGGCCGGTACCCTGCAAGGTAAGCGTGGCGCCGCTCTGCAATGTCAACGAATTCAGCGCCCCCGTCGTGAGCCCATCAATGATAGCCGAACCTGTCAGGCTCACCGGATTGTTGGCGACATTCCCGATTTGGGCGACGTAGCCGAGGGCCGGCACACCGTTGTCCCAGTTCGCCCCTTGCGTCCACAGATCGCTGACGGATCCCGTCCAAGACGTGATCGCGGACCCCTGCGCCAGGCCGGAGGTTCCGGCCAGCAGCGCCAGGCACATCAGCACGCACCGACGAAACGATGAAATACCTTCCCGGCGTCCCGCGAGCCCAAGACCCACTGGGGTCCCGCAATTACAGGATCTTCCGCCCGCGCAGCGCGAGTGATGATACTCGCTCATACCCTTCCTCCGTAACTCGACAAAGACCCGCACCCCTGCCCACCACCCTGCCGCCCAACGACAGAACCGGGCGGCATTCGGATATTCCGCCATCTTGGCCGTACACCTCTGCGAGCGCCCCCCGGACAAACGCAGATAATTTATTATAAGACCATAAGACGCCCATAGTCAAGACCGATTTCTCCAAGTTGTCTCGCGCGCACGGTTTGACTGACATTTCGCAGAGGCAGTGGTCGCACTCCAATCTGGCGGCTTGAATCCCGGCTCGAATAGCCCTAAGATGCAGGCATGCTGGAAAAAGGATTGGTGCAGGTCTACACCGGCGATGGCAAGGGCAAGACGACCGCCGCGTTCGGCCTGGCGCTGCGGGCGGCGGGCCAAGGGAACAAGGTGCTGATCTATCAATTCCTCAAGCCGCCTTCGCTGGAATTGGGCGAGCGGCTGGCCGTGGAGCGGTCGGGGCTGCCCATTCGCGTGGAATCGCTGGAGGCACAGTGGCATCTGTTCCGGTCTCTTCACAACGAGCAGGACCTCGCCGCGGCGGGGGCCGCCGTCAAGGATGCTCTGGCCCGGCTGACGAAACTGGCAGCGAAGAAGACCTACGACGTTTTGATCCTCGACGAGATCGTCTTTTGCCTGTCGCTCGGGCTGGGCCGGTTCGAGGATGTCAAGCGGCTCATCGAACAAAGAGACTCCGGCGTCGAATTGATTCTTACCGGCCGAGGGGCAACGCCCGAGTTGATTGAGATGGCGGACCTCGTGACGGAGATGAAGAAGGTCAAGCATCCGTTTGACAAAGGCATGGATGCTAGACGTGGGATCGAGTATTAGGCTCGTGGATTCCCGCCTGCGCGGGAATGACAGCGCGGGCGGGCAGCAGCGATAAGGAGAATAACGTGTCCAAGAAGATCGCAGCGATCATCTGTGCGGCGGGACCGGGGACCCGGTTCGGCGGCAAGAGGAAGAAGCAGTTTATCGAGGTGGCGGGCCGGCCGGTGTTTCTGCGCAGTATCGAGCTGTTCTCCAACCGCGAGGACGTCAAGCAGATCCTCCTCGGCATTGCCAAGGAAGACCAGGAGATCCTCAAAGTCAACTGGGGCGCCAAGCTGTCGTTCTTCCACGTCAAAACGTTCCTCGGCGGCAAAGAACGCTTCGATACGATCCTCCGGGCGTTGGAACTGATTGAGGAGGACATTGAATTCGTGGCCGTGCATGATGCGTGCCGGTGCTGTGCCACCGCAGAGCTTGTGACGAACACCCTCGCCAAGGCCGCCGAGACCGGGGCGGCCATTCCCGCGGCTCCCGTCACAGCCACGATCAAGCAGGTCAAGGACGGCACGATCATCCGGACCGTGGACCGCAGCGACCTCTATGAAGCGCAGACGCCGCAGGTGTTCGAGACTTCGCTCCTGAAAAAGGCGTACGCGAACCTGGACAGGCTCGACAAGGCCGCCGTCACCGACGACGCCTTCCTCGTCGAGGCCCTGGGGCATAAGGTCGCCATCGTGGAATCTGATTCCTCCAACCTCAAGATCACCCGGCCGAGCGACATCGCCATCGCGGAGGCGATCCTCAAGTTGCGCCCCAAGCCCCTGCCCGCCGGTGGCATCAATCCCTTCGCCGAGGCGGAATGGTGACGCAGAATATTTTTGGATTTTCCTGTTGACAAAGCAAGATCAAGTCGATTTAATATACTGACTATGAGACATGGACGCTGCACCAACTTCGGGTTTTTCGGGTATTGGTGGCCTGCAGGATAATTCCGGCAGGCGGGCGATCATCGTGTCTTGAGTAGTCGCTAAAACAAACAAGTCGAATCGAAGCAGCCTGTCGGAATCGGCAGGCTGCTTTTTTTGTTGGTGACAATGGAGCTTCCGCAAAATGGAGATCAGGCTTACATCCTTCCAGGAAATCTGCTTTGGGATTTCCTGGAAGGATCAGTTCCACACGGGGAAGAGGAAACTCCTCCCTCAACAAGCCTAATCTCCATTTTGTGGAACCCTATAAGACTCCTGGTTTAGGGTGACCCTATGGAAGATTATCGGCAGATCATCGAGAACGCCCAGCCGGGCCACATCGTCCCGATTGTCAAGCGAATTGACATGGGCGACCCGCTCGAGTTCTTCGCGAAGCTGAGCGACTACGGCCGGGCCCGGAACTGCTGCCTGTTTGAATCCCGCGAATACCTGGCGGGCACACGGGCCCTGAGCTTCGGGACCGCCCGCCCCGCCCTCTATCTTACAGGGACAGGGTCCGAGTTCACCATCAAGGCCCTGAGCAAGCCTGGTAAGCGGATGCTTGGCTACTTAGCCGCCCACCAAGAGCGGTTCGCTTTCTGCGAATCCGTCGAGTTCGGGCCGGAGGCGATCACGGGCCGGATCAAACGCCGCGAGGAAACCGTCGATGAGCAGACCCGTCTGCGCACCACAAACCAGATGGACGTCCTGCGGGCGGTGGCCTTCGCCTTCCGCTTGGCGAGCAAGCCCTTCCGCGTCACCTGCGGCCTGTTCGGGGCCCTCAGCTACGACTTTGTGGATCAGTTCGAGAAGCTTCCCGCCGGCACGCAGGACCTGCTGGGCAATCCCGATTACGAGCTGTACTTCGCCGACAACATCTTCCTGATGGACCACGAGAGCAATCAGGGCTACGTGGTCGTCAATTGCATGATCACCAACGGGGACCGCGAGGCGGTGATCGCGGAGGCCCAGAGCAGCTTCGACTATTACTTCAACATGGCCCGATTCGACCCACCTAAGGGACGCCGACATGATGGCACTCTGCCGGCGGCCTCGACCGATACGTTCCAGAACGAATACGAGGAGATGGTCCGGCGGGCCAAGCAGCATATCCTCGACGGCGACATCTTTCAGGTGGTGCTCAGCCGCACGCTGACGGAGCCGTGTCCCGATGAGCCGCTGGATGTCTACAAGCGGCTGCGCGAGCTGAACCCGTCGCCGTACATGTTTTATGTCAACACGCCGCGGACCATCCTGATGGGCTCCAGTCCGGAGTTGAACCTGCGCGTCAGCGGGACGGGACCGCGACACGTCGAGATCCGGCCCATCGCCGGCACCAAGCCCCGGGGCCGTATCGATGGGCAGATCGATACCGATACCGATTTCCGCTACGAGGCCGAGCTGAAACTGGACCGCAAGGAACTGGCCGAGCACATGATGCTCGTCGATCTGGCCCGCAACGATATCGCCCGCGTCGCCAACGCCGGTAGCCGGGTCGTCAACGAGCTGCTGACCGCCGAGAAATACGAATCGGTCCAGCACCTGGTAAGCAATGTCAAAGGCGTCCTCCGGCCCGATCTCGATGCCTTGAGCGCCTATCTGGCCACGATGAACATGGGCACGTTGACCGGGGCCCCGAAGATCGAAGCCATGAAGATCATCCGCCAACTCGAAAAGAACAAGCGCGGCTACTACGGCGGGGCCGTGATGTACCTGACGGTGGACGGCCAGTTCGACAGTTGCATCACGATCCGCAGCCTCCAGGTGCAGAACCATACCGCCTATATCCGCGTCGGCGCCGGCATCGTGCACGACAGCATCCCCAAGATGGAATTCGAAGAAACCGAACACAAGGCCCGGTCGTGCTTGAGAGCGATTCGCGGCAAGTAACTATATGAACCATAGCCCCAAACCAACCGGCTGTCTTGTCATGGTGAACGGAGCGCAGCGCAGTGAAGCATCCGGCCCTCTTCGCAGGTCGCACGTCCCCGTACGACGTCTTTCAGGCGAGCGAGGACGCTCGCCCCACGAAGAGCAGATCCTTCGCTTCGCTCAGGATGACAAGCGCGGGCACAGCCGGCGGGCGTGAAAGGGAATCCGATGGAAGCAGCGTGCAGAAAAGTGTTGTTCATCGACAACTTCGATTCGTTCACGTACAACCTCGTCGATGATTTCGCCAAGCGACAGTGTCAGACGAAGGTCTACCGGGCGGATACGAGCATCGAGGATCTGAAGAGGGTGGCCACCGAGTTCGATCCCGACCTGCTGGTGATCTCGCCGGGGCCGGGCAATCCGGATACCGCCGGCGTGTCGCTCGACGCCGTGGACTACTTCAAGGATAAGCTCCCCATCTTCGGCGTGTGCCTGGGGCACCAGACCATCGTGCAATACTTCGGCGGCCGGATCGGCCATGCCCCGGAGCCCATGCACGGCAAGCCCTCTCGGATCAACCACAACGAGAAAGGGATCTTTCGCGGTGTGGAGAATCCCCTGCAGGCCGGCCGATATCATAGTCTGACGGCTCTGACACTGCCGGACTGCTTAGAGGAGACAGGCGAATTTGAGGGCATCGTCATGGCCGTCGAGCACAAGACGCTGCCCGTCTTCGGTGTGCAGTTCCATCCTGAGAGTATCCTGACGCCCGCGGGCGGCAAGATCATCCAAAACGTTCTTCAAATCGCAGCGAGCCGAAAACAAATGGTTGGGAGATAAGAAATGGCCAACATCACCCAGTACCTCCAGGTCATTCTCGATGGCAAAGACCTGACGTTCGACCAGGCCAAAGCCCTGCAGGACACGATCTTCGAGGGCCAGGTCTCGGAGGTCCAGATCGCGGCCTTTCTGGCCATCATGCGCATGAAGCGAGCTACGTCAGGTGAAATCGCCGGGCTGGCGCAGTCCCTGCGGGATCACGCGGTGCGGGTAGCAGTGGATCTGCCCCACCTGATCGACACCTGCGGCACCGGCGGCGCCTTCGTCAAGACATTCAATATCTCCACCACCTCCGCTCTGGTGGCGGCGGGCGCCGGAGCCTATGTCGCCAAGCACGGCAACCGGGGTATCACCAGCCGCTGCGGGTCGGCTGATGTCCTGAGTGAACTGGGCGTCAAGATCGATCCCGCGCCGGAGATCGTGGCCGCTTGTATCCGGGAGGCACACATCGGCTTCATGTTTGCCCCGAAATTCCACCCGGCGATGCGCTTCGTGCAACCGATTCGTAAGAGCCTGGATTTTCGCACGGCGTTCAATATCCTTGGGCCGCTGGCCAATCCCGCCGGCGCCAAGGCTCAGGTCATGGGCGTCTCCGATGCCGAGTTGCTGGACCGGATCGCCGAGAGTTTGAAGATGCTCGGAGCCACGCGGGCCTTCGTCGTCCACGGCCAGGGCATGGATGAGATCAGCCTGCTGGTCAAAACCCGGATTCTCGAGCTG
>JAMCWO010000126.1:6321-37018 GCA_023481165.1 Planctomycetota bacterium
AATTCGATGTTCTGGGCAGCGGCGATGCGATCGCCAATGCGGCTTTGATTCGCGACATTCTGGCGGGCAAAGAGAAAGGTCCGCGGCGTGATATCGTGCTGCTCAACGCCGCGGCGGCGCTCGTCGTCGCGGAGCTGGCCGATACCTTTGCGGAAGCGCTCCCGCTGGCGCAGGCTTCAATTGAGGAAGGAAAAGCGTTACACTGTTTGGAGAAGCTGGTCGAGGTCTCGAATCGAGCGTGACCTCTATTGGCCTTCGAGCTGATCGTATGATGATAACCAAGGTCAAAATTTGTGGGATTACGAACTACGAGGATGGGGCGGCGGCGATGGACCTGGGGGCGGACCTGCTGGGGTTCAACTTCTATCCGAAGAGCCCGCGCTATGTCCAGCCGCAAACCGCCGCAGCGATCATTCACAAGCTGCCGGCCTTCATCGACGTCTCCGGCGTATTCGTGAACAGCTCCCTGGAGGAGATTCGCGAGATCGCCGGCCTGTGCCAGTTGGACTGGGTGCAACTGCACGGCGATGAGGATACGGAGTTCTGCCACTGGCTGGCGTATGACAGCGTCAAGACGATGAAGGCCCTGCGCGTGAAAGAGGCGGGCGACCTGGAGAAAGTGGACAGATTCTCGACCGACGCCATCCTGCTGGACGCGTTCGACCCCAAGCGTTACGGTGGAACGGGACTGACGTTCGATTGGAATATCATCGGCCACATCCGCAAACGGATCTTCCTCGCCGGCGGGATCAACCCCCAGAACGCCGCCAAGGCCGTCGAGCTGGGCGTCTACGGCATCGATGTGTGCAGCGGCGTGGAGGCCGAGCCCGGCAAGAAAGACCACAAGAAACTCAAGGCCCTGTTCGACAACATCAGACACTTGAGAGCATGAGGCAATTGCGGATTCGTGGCCATGCCATTTCTCAATCCGCAAGGACTCGTTCGCAGAGGATACCTGTATATGAAACATGATGGCAGATTCGGTGAGTACGGCGGGTATTACGTGCCGGAGGTGCTGATTCCGGCGCTGGAGGAATTGGAGGAGGCGTTTTACCGCTTCTACAAGGACAAGGCGTTTGAGGCGGAGTTGGGGCAATTGTTCAGGCATTACGCCGGCCGGCCCAGCCCGCTCTACCACACGAGGCGCTTCAGCGAGCACGTGGGCTTTCAAGTCTATCTCAAGCGCGAGGACCTGCTCCATGGCGGCGCCCACAAGATCAACAACAGCCTCGGCCAGGGACTGCTCGCCAAGTACATGGGCAAGACCAAGCTCATCGCGGAGACCGGGGCGGGCCAGCACGGCCTGGCGACCGCCATGGTGGGCGCGCTGCTGGGCATGGAGACCAAGATCTTCATGGGGATCACGGACATTGAGCGGCAGAGCGTCAACGTTCACAAGATGAGGCTGTGCGGCGCCGAGGTCGTGCCGGTGGAAGGCGGAACAGGGACGTTGAAAGATGCAATCAACGATGCCCTGCGGTACTGGACGGCCAACGTGACCGACACGTTCTATCTATTCGGCTCGGCCGCCGGTCCGCATCCCTATCCGACCATCGTCAAGCATTTTCAAAGCTGTATCGGCCGGGAAGCCCGCCGGCAATGCCTCGAACAGACAGGCCGGCTGCCCGACCTGGTGGTGGCCTGCGTCGGCGGCGGTAGCAACGCCATCGGCATGTTCACGGGCTTCCTCGATGACAAAGACGTGCGCCTCGTAGGCGTCGAGGCCGGTGGCAAAGGCCTCAAGACCGGCAAACATGCCGCGAGCCTCTCTGCCGGCCGCGTCGGCATCCTTCATGGAGCCAAAGCTTACCTGCTCCAGGACGAGAACGGCCAAGTCCTCGACACCGAATCGATCAGCGCCGGCCTGGATTATGCGGCGGTCGGGCCGGAGCACTGCTATCTCAAGGATACCGGCCGGGCCGAGTACGTTGCCGCCGTGGATGACGATGTGCTCGACACGTTCGAGTTGTTGACCAAACTCGAAGGCATTCTTCCGGCCTTGGAGAGCACGCACGCCCTGGCCTACATTGTCAACCAGAAAGGCAAGCTGCCCCCTGAGACGATCGCCGTAGTGAACCTCTCCGGCCGGGGCGACAAAGACGTCGGAATCGTGGAAAAAGCCAGGAGTAAGTAGCATGGGCGTCCCGCCCATGAGTCGCAGGGCCATCCTGGCCCTGCCTCCACGGGCGAGACGCCCGTGATACTCATGGGCAAGATGCCCATGCTACGTCACGGAGCATCCGTCATGAAAAGCTACCAGCAAGCATTTGCAGAACTGAAAAAACAAAAGAGAACCGCCTTGATTCCCTTTTTCGTGATCGGCGATCCGGACTTCGACGCGAGCCTGGCCCTCGTGAAGACCGCCGTCGATGCCGGCGCGGATGTCCTCGAACTGGGCATCCCGTTCTCCGACCCGATTGCCGACGGGCCGACGATTCAGAAGGCCGACATCCGCGCGATGCGCAGCGGCATGAACCCTGCCAGGGCGCTCGAATTCGTCCGGAAGGTCAAGAAGGATAAAGACATCCCCATCGGCCTGCTCATGTACTACAACCTGATCCAGCAGTATGGCGTGGAAAAGTTTTTCAAAGACTTCCATGAGGCCGGCGTCAACAGCGTACTCGTCGCGGACCTGAGTATCGACGATGCGGACGAAGTAACCGAGCCGGCCCAAGCGGCCGGTCTGGACACAGTCTTCATGGTTACGCCGAACACCGAGCCGGCGCGAATGAAGCGGATCGCCGCGAAGACCACCGGCTTCATTTACACGGTCTCTTTGCTCGGTGTCACGGGCAGTCGCGCGGCCCTCTCGAACGCGGTGGACGGCCTGATCCGCAAGCTGAAAGGTCTAACCGCCGTTCCGGTCTGCGTCGGCTTCGGTGTCAGCACGCCCGAACATGCGAAAACCATCGCGGAGGCCGGCGCCGACGGCGTGATTATCGGATCCAGGCTCGTGGGGATGATTGAGAGCCACCTGAACGACCCGCGCGCCGCGAGCAAGGAGGTCGCTGAGTTCCTCGGCCAGGTGAAGTCCGCCCTGGCCCCGCGCCGCCCGAATCGGTAAAGCCCCCTGATTTCTCTCAATCACAAGGTTTGCACCTGCCGACCAAGATGGTAGACTTCGTGCCAAATGTACCATTACGTTAAGGAGAACGCCGCAATGAAGAGAACCGTCGCCTCGATTGGCATTGTATTGATAGTCTTGGCATTGTCCTCGACGGCCTTCGGGCAACGAGCCGAGAGGACCACCCGACCCACCCGGGAACCTACTGCGGAGCGGCCGGGGGCGGAGCAGATGCAGCAAGCGCAGAAGCTTGGGCAGCAGATCGAGGAGATGAAGGCGGCCCATCAGAGCTTGATCGACGAACTTAACGCGATTCGCACCACCGCGACCAAAGAGAGAGCCCGGCAGACGGTAAAGCAGATCGAGACCCTCATCAGCCAGCGCCAGGCGGCGTTTCAGGAGACGTTGCGGGGCCTGGAGCAACAGCAGCAGCAGTTGCAGAGAGCGGCCCGCAATCGCATGGGCCGCCCTGGGCAGATCGAACCCCGGGCCAGAAAGGCGCCCGATTTCGAGATGGACAGCTTCGACGGCCGGCAAGTGAAACTGGCGAACTACAAAGACCAGATCGTCGTGCTGGAGTGGCTCAACCTCGACTGTCCGCACTCCCGGTATCACTACGACACCGTCCAAACCATGGTGAATACGGCCAAAAAGTACCGGGACAAGGGGGTCGTCTGGCTGGCGGTCAACAGCACCTTCAAGACCACGCCGGAAGCGAACCGGGAGTTTGCCGAGAAGCATAAGCTGCCCTATCCGATTCTCGACGATCGCGCGGGCGAGCTGGCCCGCAAGTACGGTGCCCGCACGACGCCCCACGTGTTCATCATCGACAAAGAGGGCCGCATTGTCTACGACGGCGCGATCGACAATGCCCCCCTCGGCAAGCAGGAGGCCGGCGCCGGCAAGCTCAACTATGTGGATCAAGCCCTCTCCGAGTTGACCCAGGGCCGCAAGGTCAGCCTGCCGAACACGCCGCCCTACGGCACGCCGGTCAAGTATGGCCGGCCATAACGCCAGGCCGCCGGATTGACGATTCGCCCTTTGCGATTTACTATGCGGGGACATCGGGCGCGAGCCCGGTGCCGTGAAAGCGACAATCGTCCATTCGGAGGTCGAGTATGAGACACGCCGCACAAGTCCTCGTAGGGTGGGCTGTGCCCACCATCCATCATCCGAACATATCCAAAGGGTATTGGTGGGCACAGCCCACCCTACTTCTGCTGCCTCTGCTCATCGCTGGTGCAGCGACGGCGGCGGAGCCTCAGAAGTTGACGTACGTCGATCTGGTCGAGCGGTTGACGGACTTGCAGCGTCTGGCTCTGCTGCCGGCGCCGGGCGAAAAGTGCACCCAGTGGTCGAGCTATGATCGCAAGAGCCGGTACGATGAGGCCACCGGCCAGTACGTCGGCTGGGACGCCAACGGCGACGGCAGCGGTATCATCCGCAAAGAAGGCGACCAACTCGTATTCGCAGAGATGGAAGGCCCGGGCTGCATCTGGCGCATCTGGTCGGCACGCCCCGAGCAGGGCCACGTCCGCATCTACCTCGATGGAGCGAAAGAGCCCGTGGTGGACCTGCCGTTCAAAGGCTATTTCGACGGCCAGAACGAGCCCTTCACCCGCTCCGCGCTGGTCCACACGGTAGCGATGGGCTGGAACAACTACACGCCGATCCCCTACCAGAAGTCCTGCAAGATCGTGGCTGACCCGAAATGGGGCGCCTATTTTCAGTTTGTCTATACGACGTACCCCAAGGGCACGCAGGTGCCGACCTTCAAGCGGCAGTTGTCCGCCGAAGAGAACGCGGCCCTCGATGAGGCCAACAAGATTCTCGGTAAGGGCGGACTCGCGCCGGCGGGACAGTCGGCCGATGCCACCACGGAGCAGGCCACGGTGACGATTGAGCCGGGGGACCGGTTCGTCACCACATTGGATGGGCCGTGCGCCGTCACCGGATTGAGCGTAAGCGGGAAATTCGAGAACCGCGAGGACGAGATCCAGGCCCTGCGTGACATCGTGCTGCAGGTCACGTGGGACGATGAGGCCAAGCCCGCCGTCTGGGCGCCGCTGGGCGATTTCTTCGGCACGGCTCCCGGCGTCAACCTCTACCGGTCCTTCCCGCTGGGTATGACCGAAGAGGGCTACTACTGCAACTGGTACATGCCCTTTGCCACCTCGGCGAAGTTCGAGTTCATCAACGAGGGAACCAAGCCGCGCACGCTGGACCTCAAGGGGACCTACGAGCCCTTGCGGCAGCCCCTCGAGCAGCTTGGCCGGTTCCACGCCCGGTGGCACCGGGACGCGTTCCTGCCGGAGGACCCGGTGCGAAGGAAGATCGACTGGACGATGCTCAAGACCACCGGTCGCGGACGCTTCTGCGGCGTGATGCTCCACGTCTGGAACCCGCGCGGCGGCTGGTGGGGCGAGGGCGATGAGAAGTTCTTCGTCGACGGCGAGAAGTTCCCCTCCACCATCGGCACCGGCTCCGAGGACTACTTCGGCTACGCCTGGTGCAATCCAACGCTCTTTGCGAACTGCTACCACGATCAGACGATCAGCAACAACAACAAAGGCCACGTCTCCGTCAACCGCTGGCACATCGTTGACAACATCCCCTTCCAGACATCCTTCGAGGCCGCTATCGAGAAGTATTACCCGAACACCAAGCCGACGCTCTACGCCGCCACGGTCTACTGGTATCAGGCCGGCGGACAGAAAGACCCGTATGAGCCGGTGCCCGCGAGCGAGCGCACGGGCTACTGGGGTCCCATCGAGGTCTTCAAGGTCAAGGGCGCTCTCGAAGGCGAGGAGTTGAAGATTCTCCGGAAGACCGCCGGCAACCCGGCGCCGCAGGACATGTCGGGCTACGAAGGTAACTGGAGCAACGAATCGCACCTGTGGTGGACGGATGCCAAGCCCGGCGACACGCTCGATCTGGCCGTGCCGGTGGAGAAGGTCGGTACCTACCAGCTCAAGATGCAGCTTACCAAAGCCATCGACTACGGCATCGTGCAACTATACCTCGACGGCAAAAAGCTCGGTGGACCCATCGACCTGTTCAACCGGGGCGTGGTCGCCACGGGCGTCCTCGACATGGGTGCGCACGAGTTGAGCCAGGGCCAACACGTGCTGCGGGTCGAGATCATGGGCGCCAACGAAAAGGCCGTCAAGAGCTACATGTTCGGCTTGGATTACCTGAAGCTGGAGTGATGATGGGGATGACAGGACATGACGTTCGGTGGTCCGTTCTGCTGTGGATCTTCTTGTTTATGCCTGGCGCCATCAACGCGGGCACAATGACTCCTCAGCCGAGGGCGGCTGAGCTACATGGTTCCTTCTATGTGCCGGAGAACCCTGACTACACGATCCTGGACTCGATGCGGGATTCCGTCCGTTTCACCATCGAGCGGACCCTGGTTGAGTACAAGGGTCATCTGTCCAGCAAGTCCAGCTTCGTGGACAAGGACGGCAATATCATGGGCTGGCATGACTTCGGCAACCTCGAAGGTCCCGGCTGGGCGGCCAACGCGGCCGGCGGGGCTTACGAACTGTACGCGTTTGGCCGACACAACAAGGACTCTGCTCTCCAAGAGAAGGCATTGTCCCTTCTGGATCATGTCCTGGAGGGCGGGTTCATCAACTACGAGACCGGCTTCATCACCGGCTATCGCGAGACGACCACCAACCAATTTTGCCTCAACTATCAGCACAAGAATAATTGGTTCTGCCCCGGCTCGATGGCCAAGATCGCCTACCAGCTTCTGCTCTTCAGCGATCTCGTGGACGGCCCCCGCAAAGCGAAGATGCAAGGCGTTGCGTTCAAGACGGCCGACTGGATTCACAGGAACATCCGGCCCACGGCCAACGGCTGGTACCCGCGCCGCTGCCAACCCAACGGCGAACACTATCCCCAGAACGCCTATGGCGACAACGACATCCTCTTTGAGAAGAGTGCCGACGGCCTTTTCATCATTCAACTCGACACGGCTCTCACGCAGCGCGGACTGGCGGATTACAGGCAAGCGGTTCGTGAAAGAGTTCGAGTCTTTATGGATCGCGGCGGGCTCTTCGGCAGCATCAACCACGACACCTACGATGAGCACGAAAACGTCGCCTACTCCGTAGCCTTCCGCACGTTGCGGCAGGCGACCAGACTCCGGAACGATGACAGAGTCCGTGCGTTCGCCTACGAGAAGTGCCTCGCCGGCTTGGACCAGTTCAAGATGACGGACGACCGCCACGGCGTGGCGACCAAGGGCCTGCTCTACATGGAGAGAAGCTGGGACACCGCGTACCTGTGGGAGAGCGCGGAGGCGGCGCTGGCTTATTTCGAAGCTTACGAGGACACGGGCAAGGACGAGTACAAGCAGAATGGTCTGACGATCCTGCGGGCCATTGCCAAACACCATCAGCGGGACACGGGTTTCCTGACCGAGGGCGTGGACTGGAACAACCACGTGGGCCGGCAGCACCACTTCGGTGGGGCCGAGTACGGCGACATCAAATACACCGAGCCGTTCTTGAACAACCTGCACATTGTGGAGCCGACGCTGCTGGCGCTCCGATTGCGGATTGCGGATTGATGATTGCGGATTCGCGCCGGAATCCCCAATCCCTGATCCGAATCGTAAATGCACCCAAGTAGAAAAGGGAGCTGACGATGAACAAGCAAGGATTGACTCCGATCGTGGCCGTCGTAGTCGCCCTGTCATGGATGAATGCCGTGGTGGCCCAGGATGCACCCACGGAAAAGCATCTTGTACCCGCCGATAAAGGGTTATCGCCGGAGTACGCGCAGCGGCTCTTCTCCCGCGGCGAGCGGGCGGTCTATACCGGCGAGGAACTGGAAACCATCGGCATGCCGGTCGGGGGCATCGCGTGCGGGCAATTGTACCTGCGCGGCGACGGCACACTCGGCTTGTGGCAGATCTTCAACAAGCAGATCTTCAGCGGCTATGGCCGAGACAACTACCGCACCTACCGGCCCGATGCGCCGGTCGACTCCGGTTTCGCCCTCGTTCTGGAAGCGGGCGACAAGCAGGTCGTGCGGCCGCTGAACAAGGATTTCGGCCGGGTTGAGTTCGCCGGCGAGTACCCCATCGGGCTCGTCCGGTATAAGGCAAAAGGCTTGCCCATCGAGGTGGAGCTGGAGGCGTTCTCGCCTTTCATCCCTCTCAACGCGAAGGACTCCGCCCTGCCGGCGACGATCTTCCATGTTACACTGAAGAACACGTCGGATGAGGTGCAACGTGCCGGTGTCCTGGGCTGGATCGAGAACGCCGTGTGTTTTGACTCGGCGAAGGCCGTGCACGCTATCCGGCACAGCCGGATCGTGAACGACAACGGTCGCACCATGGTCGTCCACACGGCCGAGGAGACCCCGAAAGAACGAGTCCCGGCGCCCCGGCCCAAGATCGTCCTGGCGGATTTCGAGGCGGACAGCTACGGCGCTTGGACGGCGACCGGTGAAGCCTTCGGCAAAAGCCCCGCCCACGGGACGTTAGCCAACCAGCAACGAGTCAGCGGCTTTCTCGGCAAAGGTCTGGCGAATACGTTCCTCAAAGGTGATGCCCCGCAAGGCACGCTCACCTCCCCCGCTTTCGAGATTTCCCGCAAGTACATCAACTTCCTGATCGGCGGCGGCAGCCAAGCCAACCAGACCTGTGTCAACCTGCTCATCGACGGCAAGGCCGTGCGAACCGCCACCGGCAAAGATAATGAGAAGCTCGAATGGCATTTCTGGAACGTCGAGGACTTGCAGGGCAAGACCGCCCGGATTGAAATCGTGGACCGTGGGTCCGGCGGATGGGGACATATCAACGTCGATCAGATCGAGCTGGCGGATGAGCCGTCCGAAGGCAATCTGGGCCCCTTCGACAAGCTGCCGGACTACGGGTCGATGGTACTCGCGCTGGCCGACGAGGCCCTCGCCTCCAAGTACACGCGCGACATCTTCGAACCGCCCTCGGGGTGGTCCAAGCAGCTTCACGCCACCCAAGATGTGACCTATCCGGTCACGGAAAGACGCAGCGAGGCCATTGCTACGAAGATGGTGAAACTGGCCCCGAAGTCCGCGCGGACCTTCACGTTTGTCCTGGCGTGGTTCTTCCCGAATCATCCACAGGGCCACGAATATGACTCCCGCTTCGCCGACGCGGTCAGGGTCGCCCGGTATGTTCTTGATAATCACGACCGGCTCACCGGCGACACGAAGAAATGGCATCAGACGTTCTACGAAGACAGCACCCTGCCTCGCTGGCTGCTCTTTCGGCTGCACTCCACGGTCTCCACGCTGGCGACCGGGACGTGCCAATGGCGGCGGAGCGGCCGATTCTGGGCCTGGGAGGGTGTCGGCTGCTGCGAGGGGACCTGCACCCACGTCTGGAATTACGCTCACGCGCCGGCCCGCTTGTTCCCAGAGCTGGAGCGGAGTGCCCGCGAGATGCAGGACTTCGGCGAAGGCTTTGACCCCAACAGCGGCCTGGTCGGCTTTCGCAGCAATCGCACCTATGCGGCGGACGGCCAGTGCGGCACGATCCTCAAAGCCTATCGTGAGTATCTGTGCTCGGCGAACGATTCATTCCTGCAGCGGAACTGGCCCCGGATCAGAAAGGCCCTGGAATTCTCGATCAAGCAGGATGGCAACGATGACGGGCTGATCGAGAACAGCCAGCACAACACCTACGACATCAACTTCGAGGGGCCCAACACTTTCGTCGGCTCGCTCTATCTGGCCGCCCTCGCGGCCGGCGCGGAGATGGCCCGGGACATGAACGACGAGGCGTTCGCAGAACGCTGTGAGAAGATTTTCGAGAGCGGCCTGGATCTCACGATGGAGCACCTGTGGGATGGTGAGTACTTCGTGCAGGCCGTCGACTTGCAGAAGCATCCGAAGAACCAGTACGAAAAGGGCTGTCTCTCGGACCAACTCTTCGGCCAGGGCTGGGCGCATCAGCTTGCCCTCGGCTACATCTACCCGCCCGAGCAGGTGAAGCAGGCCCTGCGCTCCATCTGGAAGTACAACTGGGCGCCGGATGTCGGGCCCTACAACGAGGCCCATCCGCCGGAGCGATGGTTCGCCTTGCCCGGTGAGCCGGGACTTTTCACCTGCACATGGCCCAAGAGCCCGTATCTGAAGGAAGGCGTGCGCTATCGAGAAGAGGTCTGGACGGGCATTGAGTACCAGGTCGCGGGCCACATGGTCTGGGAGAACATGGTCGCCGAAGCCCTGGCCATCTGCCACGGCGTCCAGCAGCGGTACAGCCCGGCCAAGCACAACCCGTTCAACGAGATCGAATGTGGCGACCACTATGCCCGCGGCATGGCCAGTTGGGGCGTCTACACCGCCCTGGCCGGCTTCGAGTACCATGGTCCCAAGGGGCACCTCGGTTTCGCGCCGCGCATCACGCCGGAGAACTTCCGGGCCGCGTTCACCGCCGCCGAAGGATGGGGTTCGTTCGCTCAGACACGTGCGGCGGACGCACAGCGGGAGCAGATCGATTTGCGCTGGGGCCGGTTACGACTCAAGAGCCTGGCGCTCGCCGTGCCTCAAGGCTGGAGAACGGCAGAGACAACGATCCGGAGGGACGACAGTCCCGTCGCCAACACCTGCACGTTGCGGGACGGCCGCCTTGAAATCGAGTTGAGTCAGGACTTGACGCTCTCACCAAGAGACATCTTGGAGATTGAGATTCACCCGAAGGTCGGGCAGTGACCCGAAACGATGTATGCAGGGTGGGGCTTGCCCCACCCTACGCGACGCCACTGCACCTTGAGGAAGGAAGGAGTATGATCCGAGATCTCATCATCAGCAATCGAAGCTGCCGCCGTTTCGATGAAGGCTTCGCTGTCGAGCGGCGAACCCTGGAGGAACTGGTGGATCTGGCGCGACTTTCCGCCTCGGCGGCGAACTTGCAGCCGCTGAAGTATATCCTCTCGTGCGAGCCGGAAAGAAATGCCCGAATCTTCCGGCACGTGGCGTGGGCCGCCTACCTCAAGAATTGGGGTGGACCGGCCGCCGGCGAGCGGCCCAGCGCCTATCTCGTCATCCTCGGCGACACGGCGATCAGTCACAATTTCGGCTGCGACCACGGCATCGCGGCCCAGAGCATTCTCCTCGGCGCCCGGGAGAAGGGGCTGGCCGGCTGCATGATCGGCCTGATCCAACGGGAGGAGCTGCGCCAGGAACTCAACATTCCCGCGCAATACGAGATCCTGCTCGTCATCGCCCTTGGCAAGCCGCGGGAGCAAGTGGTGATCGACGAAGTCGGTCCGAACGGCGACATCAAGTACTGGCGCGACAACACCGGCGTCCATCACGTACCCAAGCGATCCCTGAAAGAACTGATCGTCGGCTGAGTCTTCGTAGGGCGAGCCTGGGCTCCCAAACGCGAGTCATCGCGTTTGGGGTCCCCGTCCCCGCTCGCCTAAAGGACGTCGTGCGAGGACGCACGACCTACGAAGAGAACGCCTGACGGCGTCACTACAAACGGGTCTTTCTTCTTCGTTTTCCAGGTCTCGGAGAGTATAATAGAGGGATCGACAAAGAAAGCCTTCGGGGACATGGGTGCCATAATGAATCGCAATCAGGCGTTCACTCTCATCGAACTGCTCGTGGTGATCTCCATCATTGCCTTGCTCATGGCGATCCTCATTCCGGTGCTGCACAAGGCCCGCGAACAGGGCAAAGACGCCATCTGCCGCAGCGACCTGCGGCAGATCGGTATCGGGGCCAACCTCTACGCCGAAGATCACGATCTCATGATCCCCCGGGCGGCGTCGGGCGAGTCCACCGCCTGGTACATGACGTTCATGCCGTTCCTCGCCCAACGGCCCATCGATAACGACTACCGCACGGTGAAGATCTACCGCTGCCCGAGCTATCCGGACAAGGAGCAGACGATCTGCTATGTCGTCAACGGCTGGGATTTCAAATATCGCAATGACTACACGGGCGTGGAGATCACCAAGGGGACGCGGCTGACCAAGTGCGCCCGCCCGATGGAGACCCTTTATCTCGTCGACAACGAGAACGGGCCCTGGCGGCCGATCATCCGCCACGCGAACGATGACGGTATCGATCGCTGTGATGTCTGGCATCCCGGGCATCTGCCCACGTCCGATACGCAGGACACCACCTACGGCCGGCGGGTGGCGCGGGCGCGCCACAAGAACGGGTGCAACACCCTGTACCTGGATTGGCACGTCGAATGGATGGCCGCCGATGCCATAACTGCCGATCAGTGGCGCTTCCAGAAGAAGTAAGGACCTCGAACTCCCGGACCTTCTTGCCCCTCCCACCCCGTTTCCCTGCGCGGAGCCGATCGGTCCACGCCTTTCGGGAAAATCCCTAATCCCGGAGCATAAAGGCGGCTTGCTCTCCGGACCCCCGGACAGGTAGAGTTAAGAACCGGGACAACGACCGGCAACCTGGGAGAACCGGATATGCGAACCAGCGGCTCGGGGCAGAGCCAGACAAGCCGAATCTCAGCACACAGCCCTTGGAGGCGTCGATTCCTGTCGGCCGCCTTCTATTCGGCACTTTCCATACTTACGTTTTGTTCCTGCAAGAAGGGAGATGATCCTATGGCGGACCCAACCGCACAAACCGAAATGGCAACGATCAAGATCAGCAGCCCTGCCTTTCAGGAAGGTGGGATGATCCCGGAGCGCTATGCCTGCGACGGCGACGACATCTCGCCGCCGTTGAACTGGGAGGCGGTCCCGGACGGAACCAGGAGCCTGGCCCTGATCGTCGACGATCCCGATGCTCCCGGCGGCACATTCGTGCACTGGGTGCTCTACGACCTGCCGGCCGACCTGGAAGGGCTGCCGGAGAATCTGCCGCCCGGCAAGAGCTTCCCCATCGGGGGCACCGAGGGCATCAACAGCACCAAAAAGACGGGCTACGTGGGCCCCTGCCCGCCCCGCGGGACCCACCGCTATTTCTTCAAGGCCTATGCCCTCGATGAGAAGCTGAACCTCCCGGCGGGCGAGACCAAGGACCGGCTGCTCGAAGCCATGGAGGGGCATATCCTCGGTCAGGGCCAGCTCATGGGCCGATACAAGCGACAATAAAGGTTGACGACTTACTCTGTGCTGTTTATGCTGGCCCGCGTCGTGCGACGTATCGAGCAGACGGAAGAAGCCCAGCGCCAATCAGAAACAGCCGATTCTTAGGAGGTAGAGCAATGATGCATCGAAACCGCGGCAAGAAAGCGTTCGTTTTGTGGACCCTTCTGGCCCTGCTCAGCGCGGCCGAGGCGGGAGCCGTCCGGGCGGCCCAGCCGCCGGCGAGCGATCCAGCGCGAATCATCCCGGCGGATGCCCTGTTCTGTATCCGCATCAATAAGCTCGCCCCGACGCTGGGGCAGGTGGATCAGTTCCTGACGGGCATTTCCCCCGTCGGCGTCTCCATGCCGGTCCAAGCCAAGTTGGGAGCGCTCCTGGGGTCCCCGCAGCCGACCGGGGTCAACATGACCGGGGACTTCGCCGTGTTCGGACCGCTGCCCGGCGGCGAGAAGCCGGATGCCAAACGCGTCGGCGTGCTTGTGCCCATCAGTGACTTTCAGCAATTCCTCACCAACCCCAATGTCGTCAAACCGGATGCACAGGGAATTCTGAAACTTAATGTCGAGGGAAAACCCAACGTCGCGGGCATCCAGATGGGCAATTACGTCCTGCTCACCCGTGCGGCGGATCAGCAAGCACTCCTGGAGGCCAAGACCTGGACTTCCGGCACGGGCACGGCCTCGTTGGCCCAGAGACTTAGTCCGGATGAGCTCAAACGGGCTACGGGCTCTCCCGTGTGGGCCTATGCCAATATCCAAGTCGCCGCCAAGCTGTACGGACCGACGCTCCAGGAGAAGATCAAGGAGGCGACGAAGAAGATGCAGGAGGCGCAGGCCAAGGGTGGGCCGATGGTCGGACCGCCGCCCGCCGTGATAGCCATGTGGACCTCCCTGATCAACTCCTTCCTGCAGGAGACTCAGCTGGTCAGCTTGACGATCGATCCCAGCGCTACGGCGATCCGGTTGGCGCCCGTGGTGGCCGGTGTGCCGAATTCGGAGATGGCCAAGATCCTCAGCATCAGCGGCCCGTCGCAACCCCAGCCCAATCTTCTGGGATATACGGAGAACGGCGCCATCACCACCGGCGTCGCCACGTTCAGTCCGGAGTTCGTCCGGACCATCACGCTGAAGCGGCTGGAACTGGTGACTTCGATGATGGGCGGGATGATGTCGAAAGACGATCTCGCGCGGCTGAAGAAGCTGGCGACGGATTCGGCCGACGCGTTCGGCGGGGCTACCGCCTGGTCCTTCGCGGCCGACCCCAAAGGTAAGCCTCCTTTCCGCCTCCGGCGGATCGATACCATCAAGGATAAGCAGAAGCTCAACAACGTCCTCGAGGAAGCCGTGAAGTTTGTCAACGAAGGCACCTTCGCCGAAGCGATGAAGAAGTTCGGCGTCAAGATCCAGTTCACCTTCAAACGCAACGCGGAAACCTATAAGAATGTCCCCATCGATGTCGGCACCGTCACCGTCCAGCCGGTAGACGTGAACACGCCGCAGGCCCAGATGATGAAGAGCATGTTGGGCGGCGGCTTCAACCTGCGGATGGCGCTGGTGAATGACCTGTGGCTCATCGCGATGGCGGCCGATCCGGACCAGGAGATCCACGCGCTGATCGATCAGGCTCAGTCCGGCACGCCCAAGCAGGCCCCGAGCGAAGTCCAGGCGGCCCTGCAACTGGTCCCCGAGGCCAAGAACGCCCGCTTCTTCGGAACCTACAACCTCGTGCGGTATCTGCAAATGGCGATGTCCTTCATCCCTATGCCGATGCTCATGCCGCAGACGGAAGTACCTGCCGGAAGCGATGTCGCATTTGCCGGGACCATTGGCGGTGGCAGGTTGCTGACGGATATTGCCGTCCCGAAGCAGCAGGTGCAGGCTCTGGCGGGTATGTTCATGAGCATGAAACAGCAACAGATGCAGCAGCAGAAGGAATCCGGCCAGCCGGGCGCGCAGCCCCGGCCGGCGCCGGGCAAGCCGTCCCCCAAGAAACCGGGAGAGACGTAGTCGGGACAGAATGGTCGCGACGCAACGATGCAGAACCGCCGGGGTCTTCCAAGAAGGCTGGAAGGCCCCGGTTCTCATACGGTCAGCTCGGCAAGCGTGATCGTCTTTCCGACACCGGCATCCACATAGCCTGGGCCATAGCTCTGTCGAAACAACTGCCGCGCTTTGTCGCCGGAGCAGTGGGTTGGAGCGGCATACCGGATGCCAGAGTCCTGGAAAGCGGCAAGGATCGATCCCACCCTGCCCTTCGTCATCCATTCGAGGTGGAACCCGCCGATCACCAGCAGGATGCTCTCGGCATGTTGACGCCGGGCTTCCTTGAGGATCCGAACAATTCCCGGATGGGCACAGCCGGTCAACACGACCAACCCGCGCTCGGTGCGGAGGATCAGAGCCTGTTCCTTGATGCGTCGGCCCAGAAGGCCTGTCGTATACACGTTCCGGCAGATTTCCCGCGGCTCCCCGACCTCGACGACAGTCGCCCCATGTCCCTGCACGGCGGTCTTGAACCTCGTCGGCAGAGACCCCGGCAGGAACACCTGCACGCGCGGGTTCTCCCTCAGCAAGCCGGTCACCCCGCCGGTATGATCACCGTGAAGGTGAGATAAGACCACGAGATCGACCCTGCCGGGATCGATCTGAAGCTTGGCCATGTTCTCCAACAGGAGCGCCCCATCGCTGCCGGTGTCGAAGAGGATGGTCTTTTCCGGCCCCGTCACGAAAGCCGAAAAGCCCCACGCCGTCTTCAGAGAATCGACACAGGGGTTATTGTCGTGAACGATGGTGATGGCAAGCTCGCGCAAGGCAGGCACTGCGGCCGGGTGTCGTTCTGGTTCCACAGGACTCATGTCAGTATTATAGGCGTAGGGATCGGTGAGACAAGAATCAATGCTTGCAGAATCGCGGGCCGGCTGCTAACTTGGGGAGGTCATGAGGTCACGGGTGTATGAGCCGCAAGGCAGAAGAGTATCTCATGAGCCAACGCCCAAGTGCTTCGATTTGAGTCAACCAATCCGAAGGAGATGACCATGAGCAGCAAGAGCCAGCAACCAGAAAAGCCCGAGAATCTGACGCGACGTGAGTTCATGCGGGACGGCGCCACGGCGGCCGCGGGCCTGGCCGTCGGACTGAATGCGGTGGGGAGCCAAACCCACGCGGCCGAAGTTGCCAAAACGCGCAGTTACAATCCTGACATGGAGTACCGTCCTCTCGGTAAGACCGGCCTGTGGGTCTCCGCCGTGTGCATGGGCGGGCATTGGAAACGGGTCAACAAGATGGCGCCCGGTGCCTACCAGGGCGGCGACTGGCTCGGCGGCATCAACCTCAATGATGAAGGGTTCAAGAAGAACCGCCGCGACGTGGTCACCCGGTGCATCGAGTCGGGCATCAACTACATCGATGCGTGCACGAAGGAGGAGGTGCTCACCTACGCCGAGGCCCTGCGCGGCCGGCGGGAAAGCATGTATCTCGGTTTCTCCTGGTATCAGAAAGAGATGCGCGATCGCGACCACCGTACGGCGGAGGCCCTGCTGACCACCTTGGAAGAAGGGATGAAGGAGGCCAAGCTCGAATACGTCGATCTCTGGCGCATCACGATGAACGAGCAAAGCGGCACGCACAAGCCGGGCGATGTCGAGGAGATGATGAAGGCCCTGGAGAAGGCCCGCCAGCAGGGCAAGTGCCGGCTCACCGGTCTCTCGTCCCACGACCGCCCGCATATCAAGTCGATGATCGAGAAGTACCCCGGTATCGTGCAGGTCGTCGTGACGCCGTTCACCGCCAAGAGCAAGGTCCGGCCCACGGACAGCCTGTTCGACGCCGTCCAGCAGCATGGCGTCGGCGTCTTCGGCATCAAGCCCTTCTCGGAAAATGCCGTCTTCAAAGGTGACGGCTCGCTCGAAAGCCCCACCGCCGAGGAAGACAGCCGGATCGCCCGCCTGGCCATCCGGTACATCCTCGCCACCAATGTCATCACCGCCCCCATCCCGGGCCTGATCAACGCGCAGCAGGTGGACAACGTCGTGAAGGCCGTGAAGGAAAGCCGCGAGTTGAGCCTGGCCGAGGCCCAGGAACTTGAGCAGGCCATGGACCGCGCCTGGGCCAACCTGTCCCCCCGGTACCAGTGGCTGAAGAACTGGGAGTACGTGTAACAATGCACATAATAGAGCGGTCGCTGGTGGTGGCGACATTGTTGATCAGCAGCGCCCTGATCTTCATATCGGCGAGCCGCCCGGGGAAGGAAGCTTGCGCCGTCGCCTGCGACAGCCGGAACGCACAAAACGTAACCGTGGTGAAAGCCGTTCAGGACCCCGCCAAGAAGCCGACCGAGGCGTTCGTGGCGAATCCCTACTGCAAGGTGTGCCACCTCGACTTTGACGAGGAAGAGTTGGCGCTCCAGCACGAGATCTGGGGGATCGGCTGCGAGCGCTGCCACGGCGAGTCCTTTCGCCACCGCTCGGACGAGGCGAACATCACGCCGCCCGAGATCATGTATCCGAAGGAAAGGGTCAACCCCTCGTGCATGTCGTGTCACCCCCGGCAGGACATTCAGGATACCAAAGACCACGACCTGATCCTGGAAGCGGGCCTGAGCAGCTTCGAGGAGGCGATGCCCGCGGGCAGGGACGCCAAGAGATACTGCACCGACTGCCACGGCAGCAAGCACCGGGTGATGAGAGTGCGCGCCACGCACTGGGACAAAGCCACCGGGGCTTTGCTCAAGAAGGGTAATTGACACAGATCGTGACCGATTCCTGCGCTGTGTCTGTCATCCTGAACGGAGCGTAGCGGAATGAAGGATCTGGGCCGCGAATGGGAGAAACCTCTCGTTCGCGGGCCAGATTCCTTCGCTCCGCGCAGGACAGGCTCTTCGCCTTCGGCTCAGGATGACAACGCATGGGTGCCAATGCCGGGTGCCATGTCTACGCTGGCGTAGACATGCCCAGTCCGACAGGCACAACATGCTTACGCAAGCGTAAGCATGGCACCCAAGATACTGGACGTCAGTATCAGATCGGGGTCCCAGTCGTGTCCTTGTATTTCTCGCGCAGCCGCTTCAATTCGGCCGTCAATTCCTTGACCGTATCCGCGTAGGCGGGATCGTTATAGACATTGCGCATCTCATCCGGGTCGTTCTGGAGGTCGTAGAGCTCCCATTCGTCGATGTCGTTGTAGAAGTGAATGAGCTTGTAGCGCTGAGTCCGCACGCCGTAGTGGCGCTTGACACTATGTACGGCCGGGTATTCGTAATAGTGGTAGTACATGGACTTCCGCCAGTCGCTCGGCGTATGCCCTTGTAGCAAGGGACGAATCGAGACTCCCTGCATATCGTCCGGCGCGCGGGCGCCCGCGTAATCGAGGAAGGTCTCGGCAAAGTCCAGGTTCATGACGATGTCCTGGTTGACCGAGCCCGCCTGGATCTCCTTCGGATACCGGACCAGCAACGGCATCTGCAAGGATTCCTCGTACATGAACCGCTTGTCGAACCAGCCGTGCTCGCCCAGGTAGAAGCCCTGGTCCGAAGTATAGATGACAATGGTGTTGTCGGCCAGACCCGCTTCCTGGAGGTAGTCCAGTACCCGGCCCACACTTTCATCGACCGACGCGATGCAGCCCAGATAATCTTGCATGTAGCGCCGGTATTTCCAGCGGACCAGGTCCTGCCCCTGCGGATTGGTCTCCTGGAAAGCTTTGATCTTGGGATCGTACGCCGCATCCCACTTCGCCTTCTGCTCCGGCGTCAGACCGTTCGGCGGAACGAGCTTGACATCCCGGTTGTTCATGGTCTTGGCGATGGTCATATCCTGCTCATGGGCCGCCCGTCCCCGGCCGGAGTAGTCGTCGAATAAGGTCGCCGGCTCCGGGATCTTCTTGTCGTCATGAAACGTCAGATACTTCGGGGCCGGCTCCCATTCCCGGTGCGGCGCCTTGTGGTGCAGCATCAGGTAGAACGGTTTGTCGCCCTTGCGCCCCTTGAGCCATTGCAGGGCCAGATCCGTGATGATCTCGGTGACATAGCCCTGATGTTTCACGCGCTTGCCCATCTCGATCATCGGCGGGTTGTAGTACACCCCCTGCCCCGGCAGAACGTGCCAGTAATCGAACCCCGTTGGATCGGTCTTGAGGTGCCATTTGCCGATGATGGCCGTCTCATAGCCTGCCTGCCGGAGCAGCTTGGGGCCCGTCTGCTGTCCGCCGTCGAACGTATCTTTGTTGTCCTTGAGGCCGTTCAGGTGGCTGTACTTGCCCGTCAGAATCACCGCCCGGCTCGGCGCACAGAGCGAGTTCGTGCAGAAGCAATGCTCGAACCGCATTCCTTCTTTCGCGAGCCGGTCGATGTTCGGCGTCGTGTTGACCTTGCTCCCATAGCAGCTTATGGCATGGGCATCATGATCGTCGCTCATGATAAAGAGGATATTCGGCCGCTTCTGTCCCGCCCCTTGTCCCCGCCCCACACCCTGCGGCAGCATCGCCCAAGCCCCCGCCGAACCCGCCAGAACCCCCAGGCTCCGGAGGAACTCTCTGCGCGTCTGTCTTTGCATATCACGTCCTTTCAAATTGCCCGAGGGACATGATATGGCCCAACACGACCGCTGTCCAAAGAATTGACACCAGGGTGCGCCAGAAGACCAGGACGTGGCAGAGCCGGGCGCTATTGCAGCGCGAAGGCCAGGGTATCCCTCAGGTCAAGAGCAGGATCATCGTGCGGGCACTCTTGCCCAGTTCTCAACTCGCAGACCCTCTATCCTCCTGAACTCCTTCTCATTGTTGGTCACGAGGATCAGGTTGCGCGATTTCGCCTGAGCAGCAAGCAACAGATCCATAGGTCCGATGGGCCTTCCCTTGGACTCCAGCAACAACCGGATACGTCCATACTCGGCGGCAGCCCTCTGGTCAAAGTCAAGAATCGTGAAGGACAACGCGAACTCCAGCAGTGCCGCTCTATTGCGGTCAGGAGAATGACTGCGCGAGACTCCGTACTCAAGCTCGGCAAGGGTGATGGTAGAAAGGGCGATTTCTCCCGCCTGTTTGGACTGAACCTGCCGGAGCACAACCACCGGCTGCTTCTTGATGATATAGATGCAGATGTTGGTGTCGAGCATGTAGTTCATGGGATCCTATCACGCCGCTCGAACCTGCCTTGATCGCGTTTGAAGCTCATAAAGTCATCGGAGAATTTGTCCAAGCTATCAATCAATGGCCCCCACGGATTGCCATCTTTGGGAATCAGCACGACGACTCCGTTGACCTTCTTCACGTACACTTCATCTCCGGGCAAGGCGTACTCCTTCGGCAACCGCACTGCCTGACTCCGCCCATTTCTGAAAAGCTTCGCTGTCTGCATAACGACTCCTGATTAGTATATACCATAGTATATACCGCGATCGGCGTATCGTCAACTGTCTTGTTGGGAATCCCCGCAGGGAATCATAGGCCCGCGTCCACCAGGAACGACTCGGAGCGCGGCTGGGCTTGGTCGCCGGCCCAGACCTGATAGGCCAAAATGTTGATTCCTTTGTCGAGATCCGTCAAAGAGGTGTGATACACGGGGCCCTCAAGGTATTCGGCTCCGATGACATCGACCAGCCGGATCTCATCAATCCCCACGCCTCGGTCGGGATAGAACACGCCGGGGAGATACTCGAAGCGGATCAGAAGGTCCCGTCCGGCATACGCCGCCAGGGGGATTCGGATGTCCGTCCAATGCTCTCGAATCGTGTTGGTGGCCGACCATACCGGGGTGAAACTGCTTCCGTTATTCGTGGAAACTAGCACCGACAGCCCGTCTTTCGCTAAAGCATACTTGGCCTGAAAGAGCAGTTGCGTGTCCGGCCCCGGCCGAAAGGAGCGGGTGGAGGTCAAATGATATTTCGCGTTGCTGTAGCCTCCCGCCGGCTTGTAGAAACAGCCGCCCTGGTACCCCTCGGCCGACAACGACCAGTCCTGTTGGTGATTCGTCGAGGTGACCTGGAACGTCGCGAACGTGTCGGCTTGGTCCTGGAAGATCACGGTGGACTGCGCCCGATAGGCTTCGAGCGGCTGGACCCGGTGAATCACGTCCCACTCGTACCACTGGGCGGATACCAACCGGATCTCATCCAGCCACACCCCGCCTCCGCTGTAGGACTGATTGCCGGGAGTGTACTCGAAGCGGATCAGGACCTCCTGCCCGGCCCAGGGGCCGAGCGGGACCTGGATGTCGGTCCAGCTCATCTGAATCTTCTTCGAGATCGACCAGACGGACGCGAAACTGTCCCCGTTGTCCTTGGAGACCAAGACGGAAAGGCCATCCTCGTACAGCTTGTACTGGGCTTTGAAAGTCAACGATGTGTCCGGGCCCGGCCGGAACACGCGGGAGGAGGTCAGATGGTACGCGCGATTGAGGTAACCACTCGCCGGCTTGTGGAAACAAGTCCCCGTGTACCCGGCCGGGGACAGGACCCAATCCTTGTAGTCGCTCGTCGAGGTGACTTCGAACTCATGGAAATCCTCCGCCGGATCTGCCCAGGTGCCGGAAACCGTCTGGCGTTGGAGGACATCGAGACGCGACGCCTCATCGCCGCGGATCTGGGGCAGGACCCACCGTAATTCCCACCCCTGCGCGGTGCGTTCGCTGCCCAACGGAATCGCGGTCAGTAGCGGATCGATCCCGGTGCAGGTCTCGACGACGGCCTGGCCTTGCACATCCTCCAGCAGGCACCAGCCGTCGTTACGGCCGGACCACCCATAGTTGACGTGAAAGAAATCGTCCGTCCCCTGGCGCATGTGCCCATCGACCACGAAGACATGGCCGGGGATGGCCGCGAGACACGGCCGACGCCGGGCGAGGTCGCGCAACAAAGCACCAGCCGGCAATGCCCCCTCTGTGGATGGCGCGTAGACCGGGGTCTCATACAGGAAGCACCGGCGCATCCTGCTCGCCAACTCGGCGACCGCGCTCGTCGATTCGGCCGCCTCGTAATCCATGTTCGCGGCGACACCCAACTCGTACATCAGCTCCGCCACGGCGTGCACCGCCTCGTCCGGTTCCTGCCCGAAGGCATAGTACTCGTTCTGCATGTGCGACCAGTCGTAAGGGTCGGAGAACACGGCGGTGTGCGTGCCGGTGATCGATCCGGAAGTATCCGTGTAGGTGGAGGAGCCCATCCCGCGGTACGGCCATTGGTGGTATTTCATGACCTGGCCGAAGGCCGTCGCCACGCAGCCCGTGGGAGCCCGGCCATCACCACTCTGCGCCGCCTGGACCGCTACCGGGCAAAGTTCATTGTAGTAATTCCCCTGGTCCCAGGAAGTCGCCAGCAGAGGGCCGATGACATTGGGCTCGCCCCTGCCGAGCATCTGCAAGGCGGACGGCAGATCCCACGCGGCAAGGGCCCCAGCCCTCGACACTACGGTCTGCGCGTTCTTGCGGCCATGCGCGAGCAGGAACTGATAAAGGGGATTATCCTTCTGCTCTCCCAGGTCCGGACTCCCAACGAAATCGAAATACACCACCGGCCGCAGCCGCCGGTCGCCGCTCACGATGACATAACCCTGAGGCTTCAGGTGGACCACGTAGAAAGGCGGTGGCGAGGAGTCCAGGACCAGCCGCTCGGTTTCCCCGATTTCCAGGACAAGGCCCTGCGTCTGGCGATCACGAAGGGCCAGAGGATTGCTCCTGAGCCACGAATGGACGTAGGCTTGCGCTTGTCCTTCGGAGATGCTTTGCCCCCAGGCACAGGTCGTGCAGATCAGGCCCAAGATCCCGACCACTGTTCTCATCGTGCTCTCCTCGACTCCCCTCTATTAAACCCGCCACCTTGCCCACTGTCAAGCGACAACCACCGCCGTAAGACGGGAGACGAGACGCAGGAAGGAGTAGTGGCAGCCAGTCCGGGTGGCACGGCCAAACTTGTTTGACCGTGCTTCTACGGAAGCATTCCGGAGACCGAGAGGACACGCTCAAGCTGCGCTTGGGCGTGCCACCCATCCACCCAAAACACTCCACTTGCCACAATCCCGTCGTGTACCCGCAGATAACACGGCGGGCGAATTTCCTTGAACGGTGGCGGGCAGGTCGCGTACAATGAGGCAGGTCGCTAGGGGTGGCCCGGCACGTGGCGGGCCTGAGAGAAAACCCTCGGAACCTGATCAGGATAAACGCTCAGACAGCGGATATGCCTGCGTAGGAAAGCGATGACCGAAAACTGGATCGACCAAGAGAGAATCGCTTCCCTGCCGGGAGCGATTTTTTTATTGGTTGTGGGACAGCCGCCCCCGGCTGTCATCCAATGTGGGAGTCAATCATGACGACACAGTTGACCGACGCCAAGGCCGGAATCGTCACCCCAGCGATGCGGCAAGTTGCCAAGGAGGAGGGACTGAGTGCCGATGTTGTCCGCGCGGAAAGCGCGGCCGGCCGGCTGGTGATTCCGGCCAACAGGGTTCATCTCCAGAGCAATCTCCGGCCCGCCGGCATCGGCCGTGCTCTACGGACAAAGGTCAACGCCAACATCGGCACCAGCAGTGTGCGCTGCTCGGTCGAGGCCGAGATCGAGAAGATGGAGGCAGCCCTGGCCGTCGGCGCCGATGCCATCATGGACCTCAGCACCGGCGGCGATCTCGACGCTCTTCGCGTCGAGTTGCTGGCCCATTGTCCTGTACCCTTCGGGACAGTGCCGATCTACCAAGTGATCGAGGGTCGGCAGGTGGAGGACGTCACACGGGACCTCATCCTGCGCACGATCGAGAAACAGGCGCGGCAAGGCGTGGACTTCTTCACGATCCACGCGGGCGTGCTCCGCGAGCACCTGCCGCTGGTCGAGAAGCGGGTTATGGGGATTGTCAGCCGGGGCGGGGCGCTGCTGGCCAAATGGATGCTGCACTACAACCGGCAGAATCCGCTCTACGAGATGTTTGACGAAATCTGCGCCATCATGGCCGAATATGATGTGTGCTTTTCGCTCGGGGATGGACTGCGTCCCGGCGCGATTGCCGATGCCACCGATGAGGCGCAGCTCGCGGAATTGGGAACTCTGGGCGAACTGACCCAAAGGGCCCAGGAGCACGGCTGCCAAGTCATGGTCGAGGGTCCCGGCCACGTGCCGTTTCATCAGATTCAGCACAACATGGAAATCCAGCAGAAGATCTGCCGCGGGGCGCCCTTCTACGTGCTGGGCCCCTTAGTGACGGACATCGCCCCCGGCTACGATCACATCACCTCCGCCATTGGCGGTTGTGCCGCCGCGTTCTACGGGGCCTCGTTCCTTTGCTACGTGACGCCGCGAGAGCATCTCGGCCTGCCCAACACCGAGGATGTCCGCGCCGGCGTCGTGGCCGCCAAGATCGCCGCCCATGCGGCGGACCTCGCGCGGGGTCTCCAGGGGGCGGACGCCCGGGACCGCAAGCTCAGCGTGGCCCGATCGAACCTGGACTGGGATACACATCTGGCCGCTTCCCTGGACCCGCAAACCGCCGACCGTATGCATCGCGAAGCCTGCCAGGAGATCGGGGCGACGGAACTTCACTCGGCGGACTACTGCTCCATGTGCGGCCAGCACTGGTGCAGCGCCCGGATCAACAAGGAAGTCCGCGAAGCGATCGGAAAAGGGACGACGGAGGACAGAGGACAGAGGACGGAAAACAGAGGGTAGAAAGCGCGAACCGCCCTGTGAGCCTCCTCTCATCTATCCGTCGTTCGGCGGCCGCAGAAGCTCTCTGGTCGGCTCATCATGCTGCCGAGCATTTTGCCGACCCTTGTGCATTTCTCCAGCAATGCCTTGTGTCGTGGTGCTGCGACATACTCACAGGCACAAGCCGTGTCGAGCCAGTGCTGCGTTTCCGCTTGTTCGGCGTCTGCGTCGGTCAGTTTGCTTCTGCCGCCCGTCGTCTGTCCTCTGTCTTCTGTCCTCCGATTAGGTCTTCATCGAGTCCAGCTCGATGAAGGCGATGGGCAGGAAGATGAAGACGGGCAGCCAGGCCCACAGCTCCGGCATTACCCGCTCGAAGAGGATCTCCGTCGCGAACATCTTGCAGACGAAGGTGACCACGAAGCAGGCAGCGGTCAGACCGAAGCTGACGAGCACAGCGGACTTCATCGTCCGGGGATCCCGGCAGATCAGCACGGGCAAGCTCACCATGAGCATGGTCAGGTTGATGATCGGATCGGTGATGCGGAAGTGCTTCTGGCTCAGGAGCTGCGTCATGTCCTTGATCTTGGTCTGCTGGCGGGCGAGCGCCGTCAATTGCCGGGAGCTCAGGAGGGTGTTGTACCCGGACTTGCGGCGAATCGCGATCTCCTTCGGCAACAGGTCGGCGGCCTGATACGAGGCGACCGGCTCGGGCGCGGCGGTCGAGTCCGTGCTGATGAGTCGGCCGTTGACCAGATCCCAGCGGCCGGTGGCTTCGTTGTACGTCGCGAGGTCCGCCGCAATCCGGCCGGTGACCTCCCAGACCTGCGGGTTCGCCGTGGCACGCCGCGTGATGATCGTAGGACGGTACAGGGACTGGGACTCGACGTCATAGCGCAGCGAGCAGATCAAAGAGCCGTTGGCGTCCGCCATGAACCAGATGGCGTAGGCGCCCTTGGCGCCCGTCTCATCCGCGTTCCGGGCGAGCTTGTCGCTGATCGACGGGATCAGGAGCTCCTGGTCCGCGACGGCCAGCCCCGTGAAGAGCACGGCCAGGATCAGAATCGGCAGGACGATCCGCTTGGCACTGACGCCCGAGGCGATCATCGCCACCAGCTCGTTGTTGCGCACCATCTTGCCCAGGGAGAAGGCGGCGGCCACGACAATGATCACCCCCGCAATGTCACGGAAATAGAGCGTCACGTTCAGGCCGTAATACGTGATGATGTTCTGGACGACGGACCAGGCGCTGGACCGGGCCCCTTCGGCAAACTCATCGAAGTTCACGAACAGATCGATGATTACGCGCAGTCCAATGAGAACGCCAAAGGAGATGCCGTACCCGGTCAGAAAGCTCTTCGCGATGTAGCGGTCCAGGATCTTCATTGCCGCAGCAATCTCCGGTAGATCAAGACAGTCAGCAGAATCAGGAACGCCACGCCGCCCCACATGACGAGAACGCCGGAGGAGCCCCCTCGATCCACATTCTCGGTCAGGCGCTTGCCGGTGATGATCGCGGCGCCGAGCACCGCGGCGGGAACACAACTGGCGCCGAACGCACCGAGCAGATGTCCGCCCTTTTGGATGATACCCAGGGCAATTCCAATCAGGATCATGGGAATGCAGCCGATCCCAAACACCAGCCGGGAACTCATTTCAGACTGCAGGGCCGCATCGACCATGCCCATCACGCGGCGCAGCGCCGCCTGGAAGCGCGCCAGAATCGAGCTCGGCGGCCCGCCCAGCAGGGACTCCACGCGCGCCGGCGAAGAGACGACGTCCAGGACCGGGCCGCGCTGGAGCCCTTGCTTGATCTTGTCGGGCAGGGCCAGATCGGGCACGACGTACTGCGTCCCCAGGCCGCCCCCATCCTCGTCGCGGACCCCGTGCAGGTTCAGACCCAACCGGGGATCGGCGGGGTCCTCCTCCACGTAGATCTCCGCCTTGTCACATGTCAGTCGCCGCAGGCGCACGCCGATACGCGGGTCGTATTCCTCCACGAGAACCGGCGGCGTGAGTGTCACAACCATCTCTTTGTCCAGGGCGCACGCCGTCGCCGACAGCCGGATCGAGCGCTGGGCGTTGCGGAGCTCGTAGAAGCTGCCCCGGCCCGCGTGCAGCGTCTCGCCAAGGTCCCGGGCGAGCAACTCGGCGGCCAACTGGGTATAGGTCTTGCCTGCGGCCGTGCGGATGGGACCGAACTGCATCAGGTCGGCCCGGATCTTCTTCATCTCCTCGACCTTCTTGAACTTGATCTTGTCGCCCAGGAGCGAGCCGAATTCCTTCTTCAACAGCAGCGAGCCGATCTCGACCCAGTAGTCGTTCGCCGCAGCGCCGATCTGCCGGGCGTTCTGAATGACCAACTGCATTTCACTGGACTTGTCGCGTGTGTCGAACTGCACCCGGGCGGCCTCCGCGGTGTCGATGCGTTTGACCCGGTCATTTTCCCGTTGCACCACGACGATGCCGTACAAGGTGTTATTGGCCGCATCGGCGTAATCCGCATAGATGAAGTAGCGGAAGTCCGGCGGCAGGCCATAGTAGCCCTTGCGCAGAATGTTGCGAAAGAGGATCTGCTTGGCGTCCGCCTTGAGGGACTTCTCCGCCAGGTGCACGAAGTAGGGCATGACGTGAAAGCTCAGCAGCAGATTGGCGATCGCCACCATCAGGGCCAGCATGAAGCCCGGGTAGATGAGCGTCAACAGGCCCACGCCGCTGGCGCGGCAGGCATCGAGCTCGTTATCGACGGCGAAGCGGCCATAGATCAGGGCCGAGGCGAACAGGGCCGCCATCGGCAGCACAAAGGTCAGCGTGATCGGCATGAAGTAGATGAGGATGTGCAGGACCTGCCGCGGTCCCACGCCGTATTCCTGCACCGGCCGCAGAATCCCGCCCAGGCTCAGAATCAGCGTCAGGCCGACCGTGGCCAGCAGGAAGACCCGCAGCAGATCCCGGAAGATATATCGTTGCAGCGTGAAAACCATATCGATTTACGATTTGTGATTTGCGACTAAATCGTAAATCACAAATCATCAATCCTTCCTGCCCGCCGCGATCTCCAGCGGGTCCATGCCCTTGATCCGGTCCGCGCAGACCTCGTGCGGGTATTGCGCGAGCAATTCCTTCTGGTAATCCTCCAGGAGGCGCTGTCGCTGCTCGCTGATCATGGTCCATTTGACGCTGTTGGCGAGTTGTTCGGAATACGGCTGGGCCTGGGCCGGCGTTTTCTCGAGAACGCGCACGATCCGCCATTTCACGCCGGAGCCATAGAAACCCCGGATCGGACCGATCGTCTGATTCGGGTCCGCCTTCCACAGGTCGGCCCAGAAAAGCCCCTCGCCAATCGCGGAGACGTTGTGAGGCTCTTCGTCTTTCTGCAGGGAGCGGGCTTTTCGCAAGACCTCAAAGTTCTCCCCCTTGTCAAGGGCCGCCTTGATCTCTTGCGCCACCTGCGGATTCTCGCACCAGATCTGGCTGATCTTCAGCTTGGCGGCCTGGCCGAACCGTTCCCGATTCTTCTCGAAATAAGCCTTGATCTGCTCCGCCGTCGGCTCTTTGGCGCCTTTCAGTTTCTCTTCCTGCACCTTGTAGAGCAACTCCTGGTCTTCGCGCTGCCGGATCTCGGCCCGCAGCTTCGGGTCCTTGTCGTACCCGCGGGTCTTGGCTTCGGCGACCAGGATGGGGAGCCGCAGAGCGGAATCCAGCAACCGTTCGACCCCTGCCGGCGTTCTCGTATCGCTCGGCCGTCGGGGCGGCGCCATATTGCAGATGGCCTGGAACCAGTCCTTCAGAGTGAACTGCCCGCCCTCGTACGTGGCCAGAACGAGGCTCTTCTCCTTCTCGGAAAGCTCATTTCGGACCTGACTGTTCTTGATCCAGTACTCGCCCGGCCCCCGCTTTTCCACGGGCTTCAGCAGCAGACGCTGATGAATCTGGGCCGCCGTGGCGAAGTTGTCCCGGGCTTTCTGCAGATGGAATTTCCCGGTCAGCTTGCCGTAGAACTCCGTGAAGATCTTCAAGACGGCCGCCCGCTGGGCGAACAACGTCGCCTGCTCGCGTTTCAACCCCGGACGTTCCTTCAGAAGCCGGTCGACCTCCCCGGCCTCGACGGCCGGAGGCCCGGGAAACAGGCTTTCCTGCACCATCATGGCGAGCCGGCTCTGTTCGAGCTCCTGCACGCGCTGATGAATGGCGTCATCCTTCAGATATCCCAGCTTGCGGCCCTCCAGGCTCATCGCTTTTTCCGCGAGCAGCACCTGCAGGGTCGCCGCCGCGGTGACGGGCTTAGCCTCCGTGGGGAACTCTTCCTCGTGCGGCCGGATCTCGCGCACGAGGCGCTCTTCCAACTCCGCCCGTGTGATCACAGAATCGCCGATCTTGGCGACCACGTTGGGGGAATCCCCGGCGGATTCTTTCGGCGGCTCCTGCACCAATGGTTGCGCGAGAAGAACGAGGGCCGTTCCGGCCACCAGGATGGCGGGCAGCGCCGCGACGGACAGGAAATGAGGTTTTGTATTCATCGGTCAATGAATCACTTTATTCAGCGGATACGTGATAATTCCCGATGCCCCCGCCCGCTTGAGTGCAGGGACCAGGGACCTTTCCACATGGTCGTCAATGATGACCTCGATGGCGACGTACTCGGAGTCGGCCAGACCCGAGATGGTAGGACTCTTCTCGGCCGGCAGCGTCTTGAGGATGGCGTCCAGGTCGGTCCGGCGCACGTTCATCTTCAGACCGACCTTGCCCCGCGCCGCGATCGCCGCCTGGAGCAGAATGGAGAGGTTCTCGATCTTCTCCCGCTTGAAGCTGTCCCGCCAGGCCGCCTTGTTGGCGATCAGGCGGGTCGTGGAGACGATCACGGTGTCGAGGATGCGCAGATTGTTCGCGCGCAGCGAGGTCCCCGTCTCCGTCAGCTCGACGATGGCATTGACCAGGCGGGCCTTCACCTCCGTGGCGCCCCAACTGAACTCGACCTTCACGTGGAGGTTCTTGTCCTGGAAGTAGCGTTTCGTGACACCGATGAGCTCGGTGGCCACGATGCCTCCCTCCAGTTCCTCCGGCCGCGTCACCGGCGATTCATTGGGTACCGCCAGCACCCACTTCGTCGGATTGCTGGTCTCCTTGCTGTAGGGAAGCTCGCACACTTCCACCACGTCGCAGCCATTCTCCTTGATCCAGTCCAGGCCCGTGATGCCCGCGTCCAGCACCCCGTCCCCGACGTAGCGGCCCATTTCCTGGGCCCGCAGATAGACGGCCTGGATTTCCTCATCGTCGATCGTCGGCCAATAGCTGCGCTTCGATTCGCCGAGGTGCAGACCGGCCCGGTCAAACAACTCCACCGTCGCTTTCTGCAAGCTCCCGGCGGGAAGACCCAACTTCAAGATTCGTTCGGAAGTCACACGTATTCCTTGTGCACCAAATCCACTTCGTCGCGCCGGGCTACGCCTTGCTCCGGCCGCTCTTGCCCTTGGGCGGGCCGGCTCGGCCCTTCCTCTTCTTGATCACCTTCGGCGATTCGCTCTCACGGCGCAGAAGAGTATAGAACTCGTACGCGTCTTTCGCCGCCACACACCGGGTCAGGAATCCTTCCAAGTCCTCCTCATCGGCATTCGCCTCGATGATCCCGTTGCGCTTGAGATAATCGGTCATCTGCTCCGTCAGGGGAATAGCGTGGGCCTCCAGCGCCGTCAGGAGACAATAGTTGATCACAAAGCGGCTGACCCCTTCGATCTTCTCCAGATCCTGCCGGGCGGGCCGCTTGCCCAGCTTCTTGAGGGTCGCCAGGCTGATCTTGTGATGCTCGTCGAAGACGCCCCGCAGCGCGGCCGTGAGCGCCAGGGCCGTGGCCCGGCTGGCCGACGCGTCCCGGCCCAGCACCTCCGCCACCTCCTCCACCCGGGAGACCCGCAGGTCGTTCCAATCCACGAAGGCCCGGGTAATCTCCCG
>JAMCWO010000195.1 GCA_023481165.1 Planctomycetota bacterium
CGCGGCCGTCCTGGAAGGCGCGCCGGAGAGATCGGCCGGCCCGTTGCAGGCCCTCGCGGCAGACGCCATCCGTCAGCGGGTTGGCCTTGCTGGAGACGAAGGCCTCGATCAGTTGGGTCAAGGCATCCAGGCCGGTGCTGGCGGTCAATTCAGGCGGCATGGAGTGTGTGAGCAGCGGGTCCACGATGGCCCGGCAGGGGAGCATGAGATGGCTGCGGATACTCACTTTGACATGCTGGTCGGGAACACCGAGGACCGCGTTGTAGGTGACCTCGGCGCCGGTCCCGGCCGTCGTAGGCACCGCAATACAGGGCGCCGCTGCCTTCTGCAGCGGCCGGCCCTTGCCGACGATTTCGAGATAATCGAACAGGTCACCCTCATTGGTCAGCAGAGCGGCCACAGCCTTGCCCGTATCGAGGACACTGCCGCCTCCTATGGCGACTACGACGTCCGTGGCCGCTGCGCGTGCCAGGCGGGCGGCTGTTTGGACGATCTCCGTTGTGGGCTCGCCGGTCACGCGGAAGCTTTGCCACACGACACCGCGGGCAGAGACCTGATCGATGACATGACTGAACCGTTCCGGCGTGCCGCCCAGCACGAGGAAGGCTCGTGGGCCGAAGCCGGCGACCAGGTCCGGGATCTGGTCGGAGACCCCTGGTCCGAACACGATTCTGCCGGCGGTGGAGAACTCGAATTGCATCGGCTACACGTTCATGTAGTCCCAGCCGTCGGGGCCGGGAAAGACGTGGGTGTACTTGACGCTGAAGCGGGGCTCGGCCATCATGCTCTCGACGGTGTCGCGCCATTTCTGATAATGGGTGGTCTCCTTGTGCAGGCCCGGATCGTTGGCGGAGCGGTAGACCTCCACCAGCACGAACCGCGTGGGGTCGTCTTGTTGCTGGATCACATCGAACCGGGCCACCCCCGGCTCCCGGACGCTCTCTTCGGCGTTCTCAATGCTCGCCTTGCGAAACGCCTCCACCTGATCCGGCTTGACACGCACGTGCACATGAACAATCAGCATAGTTCTCTCCTTTCCGGTCACAGCCTTTTGCGGGGCAGTGTAGCATGCGTGGCATGGGTACGCAATCGATCTCCTTCATGGACATATCGGGGCAAATGCGACGAGAAGGGGGACGAATGGAAAGCACGTGTAGAGGCGGCTATTTGTCGTCGGCCTTCCGCCGCCACGCGAAGGATTTCAATAAAGCAATGATGCCGGCGTACTTGTACCGCCTATCGACATAGGCGTACAAGACGTAGAACAGGAAATAATAGAATCGGGCGGAAGCCCAGATCAGCACCAGCAACAGGACCACCGTTCGCCAGGTCGGTGCCAGGCAGAAGATGGCTGTGGCTGCGATCACGGTCATCAGCAGGAACAGGAGGCCCTTGATGATGATCACATTCTTGTTCTTCAGATCGGCCATAGAAAGCGCGGTCCATGGCGGCCCAACCGACGGCGGCGAATCGGATGATACTACTCCGGCATCGGCCGTTGTGTCTGTGGCAACGAACCTACAGGATAGACATGCGGTTTTCAAGGAGCAAGACAAGTCCTGCAATGTGACGGTTCCGGTGTTCTTCGTTGACAAGGGCTCCTGTTTGCCTATGATGGCCAAGGACGCGGATGCCGGTCCTGGGCGGCGCGTCCGGGTGGAATCGTGGTTGACAGCAGGAAAGGCAGAGGCGGCGCACGTGGCGATTCTGGCGGGAATAGATGAGGCGGGGTTCGGGCCGCTCCTGGGGCCGCTGGTGGTCTCGTGCAGTGCGTTCTCTGTCCAGCCGGAACTGCTGGGGGCGGACCTGTGGGAGACCTTCCGCCGCAGCGCGGGCAAGACCCGCAAGCACCTCCAGGGCCGTCTGCTGATTGCGGACAGCAAGAAGGCGTACAGCCGGGACGAAGGCTTGGGCCATTTGGAACGCACCGTCTTGGCTGTGCTGCAATGCTTGGGAAAAGAGCCGGCCCATCTGACGGACCTCTTGGCCGCACTGTGTCCGGATTGCCTGCCGCGGCTGCGGGAGTATCCGTGGTACCAGAAGATGACGCAGTGCGATCTGACCCGCGGGCCGGCGGACCGGAAGATCGCCTCCGGGGTCTTGGCCCACGACTTGGAAGCCCAGGGAGCGAAGCTCGTTCTTCTGCAAAGCGGCTGTCTCGATGTTGCGTATTACAATGATCTGGTCGGCCGGGTGAAGAACAAGGCCCAGGTGCTGTTCATCGCCGTGACCCAGTTGATGCAGAGCCTGCTGGAGGGGTTCTCCGACGATGTGATCCAGATTCAAGTGGACCGGCAGGGCGGGCGGGCCCATTACCGGGAGAACCTCCTGCGGAGCTTTCCGGGCCTGGACCTGCGGATCGTGCAGGAAGGGGACCGGACCAGTGTGTATGAGCTGCGGACCGGCGGCCGGCTGGTGCGGCTGAGCTTCGAGGTCGAGGCGGATGACTTGTACCTGCCGGTCGCGCTGGCGTCTATGGTCAGCAAGTATGTCCGCGAGCTGTTGATGGAGTGCATGAACGAGTACTTCGTCGGGATGAGCGCGAATCTGAGACCGACGGCGGGATATTGGAAGGACGGACAGCGGTTTGTGGAAGACCTGCGCCGGCACCTGCCTGACCTGGAGATTGACGGCCATCGACTGATTCGGTGCCGTTGACAAGCTGTGCGACGAGAGGACGAGTTTGAGAGAATGGAACGGCCCTGATCCGTGGGAGCAGCCGTGAGATGGGAATAGCACACGAGCCCAAGGAAGAGAACAACCGGCTGATCACCGCCTCGCTGGCGGTGCTGGCTGTCGTGGCGCTGGCGGTCGTGCTGATCTATACGCGGGCCGTGATGATCCCATTCGTCGTGGCACTGTTCATCGTCGCGCTGGTCGCGCCGATCCAGGACTTCCAAGTGAAGCGATTGCGGCTGCCGCGGATTATCGCCGTGATCATCACGTTGCTCGTCGTCTTCTCCATCATCGCCCTGGCCTCCCTGTCCGTCGCGCAGGCGATCCGCACGATTGCCTACACGGCAGGGGAGTACAGCACGAGTTTCGCTAACATGGCGGACAAGTTCCTGAAACCGCTGGAGTACTTGTACCGGCTGGAAGAGCGACCGCCGGCGGCATTGGAAGCGGAGAAGGCGAAGCCCCCGGCGGAGCCCAACGAGGTCAAGCCGGTCCCCAGCAAGCCGGAAGCCTTCGAGCTGTTCCCGCTGGTCAACGAGCCCGATAAGGCCGCGGTCCTCGATGTCCGCCCGAAACGAAGCTCTCCATCGCCTCTGAAAGGCATCGATTTGTCCACCGTTCCGTACAGGAGTGCTCCACCGACCTCTGAGGCGCTGCCGAAAGGCGTCGGCGAGCCGGCGGCCCCGGCGGCACGTTCTGATCCGAGGGCCTCGGCGCAGGGGTCCCAGGAGGCCGCTGCTGCCCCAGCAGAGCCCAACCAGCCGGCGAAGGACCAGCGGCGCATCGATACGAGGAAGATCATCGAGGACCTGATCGCCAACGCCAAGCAGATCATCCGGGACTTGGCGAATCACATGTTCAACATGCTCCGGAACACGGTCGGGACAATCTTCGGGCTTCTCTCGGGGATGCTCTTCGTGTGCTTCTTTGTGATCTTTCTGCTGGCCGGCCGCAACCCGTATGCCGAGCACTCGCAGATGTACCGCGACGTCGTCGTGAACATACGCCGCTATCTCGGCACCAAGGTGCTTACCTCCGCGGCGGTCGGGGTCCTGGTCTGGGCCTCGCTGGCCATCATCGGCATGGAGCTGGCCGGCGTCTTCGGCGTGCTGGCGTTTCTGCTCAACTTCATCCCGGTGATCGGCCCGGTGATCGTGACGGTCCTGCCGATCCCCCTGGCCCTGGCGCAGTTCCAGTCGCACTGGCCGGTGATCCTGGTCGTGGTGGTTCCGGGCGTCATTCATAACGCGATTGGAAACATCATTGAGCCGAAACTGATGGGCAAGGGCTTGGATCTGCACCCGGTGACCATCATGCTGGCCTTGTCGGTCTGGGGCCTGCTCTGGGGGATCGTGGGCATGTTCCTGGCGGCCCCGATCACGGCGGCGATCCGCATCGTGCTGATGCAGTTCGACACCTTCCGGCCGATCGCGAATCTGCTCGCCGGCGAGTTTGAGAAGCCGCCGACGGGGCAGAGGCAAGAAGGCCCGGCGGTTACGCGCGTTGCAGCTCCTCCGTCAAAAGCCGAATCTGCCGGTTCTCTTCGCTGATGATCCGGTCGATGGTGCCTTTGCTGGCGGGGTCGCGGGCGAAATCCTTGAGGCCCCCGTAGAAGATGACCACCTCGTTGGCCCGCCGGATCGCGATCTTGAGGATCTGACGCCGATTCTCCTTGCCGGTCAGCCGGTCCACCTCGCCCAGCCTGGTGTCGTGGCCGGCCAGGCCCGACATCACCTGCGGATTCGACAGCACATAGTTGTCGGGATCGAACGTGCCGAACTCGCCGGTCTTCTCGGAGAACCGCTTCCGCATGCGGGCCCAGAGCTTCTCGTGCCTGGCCTTCCAGGTGGCGAGCCGGTACAGCAGATCGCGGAGGCCGGCGTCGGGGAACAATGCGGCGGCCTTGAGATAGAACTTGGCGCCTTTGTGTTCTATCTGCTCGGCGATCTCCAGGATCTCAAAGACGTTGAACTTCGTCTCCACGCCGGGCCTTCTCGACCTAAGCCATATTCCTCAAGAGACACGACGCATGTCATTATAGCCAACAAGGGCGATAAGTCAATCCGGAATAAACAGTTCTCCGTCATCGAGCTGCCGGAGTGAGCTGCTGGAGCTGTCGGGCAAACACCTCGAAGCTGTCCTGTCCGAACAGGCAGAAGACGACCCGCTCCAGCCCGGTCTCGCCCCGGAGGCACTCGCTGGCTGCCGTCAGCATGATCTCGGCGCACCTCTGGATGGGAAAGCCGAAGATGCCGCTGCTGATCGCCGGAAAGGCGATGCTCTTGAGGCGGTGCTCGTCCGCCAGCTTCAGCGAGTTCAACGTGGCGTTGCGGAGCTTCTCGTCCTCGGCTCCTTCGCCCATCCGCGGGCCGACCGCATGGATGACATGTTTGGCCTTGAGCCGGCCGCCGGTGGTGATCACAGCGCCCCCGACGAAGGTGCCGCCGATCCGGTCGCACTCCTGTTGGATCTGCGGCCCGCCTTTGCGCCGAATGGCGCCGGCCACGCCGCCTCCCAGGACAAGCTGGGCATTGGCCGCATTGACAATCGCGTTCGTGTCCATTTCGGTGATGTCGCCCTGTACAAGCTCCAGGGTACGACCTGCGATGTTCACTTCCATATCTTGATCCTCCTAGGGTTGGGAGTACGGCAAGACCACGGTTTCGGTCAGGTTCGCCTTATGACCGGCCGACTCGAAAGTCCCGCCCACCTTGGGCAGGCTGAACGTGATCGTCGCGGCGCCCGCCGTGACGCGCACTTGACCATCGCTGAGGGTCGCAGCGGCGTTGGGCCCCTCGATCTCTTCCGAGTCGGTGGCTTTCAACACGTGAAGAAAGTAGTCGGTTGTCTGCGGTTTGCCGGGCGAGATCTCGATCCGGCACTCCGGAGCCGGGCCGGTGTTCCGGGAGGGAGGATAGCCATGACCGCCGTAGGTGTAGAGGTCTGCCCCTGTGACGAGGCGCACCTGCGGATTCTCCGGCAGCAAGGTCTGGATGAACAGCCGGCCTCTACCGTTCGTCACCACCAACTGCCGGCCGGCCCGCGTCGGCGGCTTCATGGCCTGGAGGAGCCAGGTCTTCTTGAGCTCCGGTTTCGTGGAGCAGACGCGGTCGAAGATGACGAACGTGCCGGGACGGACAAAGACGATCTGCCGGGTGAAGCAGGAGAGCTTCTGCGCTGCATAGGCCCGCGTACCGTCGCCCGCCACGTACACATACGCCCCCGTATCCTCGAACGCCAGCAGGTCGGCAATGTCGTAGAGACTGCGTTCACGTTGCCACTGGGCGGGATCGGCAACGGCGCCGTTGTGATGCGGCCAGTTGTGATGCTGACCGCCGTCATTTCCCGTGACGGTTCCAGCGCGAATCCCCGGCCAGGTCTCGGCTGGGTCATAAACCAGGATCGTATTGTGCGCGATGGTTCGCAGGTGGTAGTTCACATCGTGCATCGTGCCGAACTCGTCGTAGTGGCCGCCGTCGCCGGCGAGTTCCTCGTACTTGTAGATCAGGAAATGCCCAACGTCCAGATGCTGGTGGGCGGTGAACCGGTCGCCGCACTTGAAGAACAAGTACGTCGCATCCTCATCCCACGAGCTGCGGGCATACACGTATCCCGGCCCGGGGCTGATATGAGACAGGCGAAACCGGCTCAGATCGCCCTTGGGGACCGAGGGGTCGCGCCACAGGAAGTCCTTGTAGGCGTAGGTGCCGACACTGGAGCGCGGGGTGGTCTCATTGAAGGTGTGGACGACCTGGTGCTCCGGGTCCTCGCGAAAGTGATTGACCAGGATACGCCGGGCCGAAAGGGTCTTATCCCGGTCGCCGCCAAAGGTGCGGCCGCCGCCGTCGCCCATCGGGATGGACCGGCGCGAGTTGTAGGTTCCGACCCCTGGATAGGTCTCGAACATGCTCGCCGCAGCGCGATGCCGGAAGAACTGCGGGGCGTCCGCGTAGAGATCGAGGCCCTCGCAATGCCGGGCCACCTCGCAGAAGAACAGCCATTCATAGAGGAAGTAGTTGATGTAGTAGCCTTCGGCCCAGCCGCCGCCCGCCCCGGCCAGTTCCAGCGCCGGCGCCGCCCGGTTGTGCCAATCGTCCTGGAGCACATGCAAATACTCCGGGGCCCGCGGGTTCTCGTAATAGGTGGCGTAGCACGCCAGTCCGATCCCCCAGTTCTTGTACCCGTACCAGGCGTTATGGAAGACATGGGTCTCCGACTGAACATTGGCCTCGATGGTCTTGTCCATGTACTCGTGGTACCTCGCGCGTTGCTCGGCAGTCCAGCAGTCATGGCAGAGGTCGTAGACGATGGCACACAGAGCCAGGTCCGTCCCGAAGGTGACATGCCCCTTGCGGATGGGTCCCTCAACATATTTCATGGCCCGCGCCACGGCGGCCTGACCCAGCGGCCGATCGCCGTCGATCGCGCAGACCAGCGCCATCGAGATCATCTTGGAGTAGTCATCGCCGCCGGATTGCCGGGCTACGGCAACGACACGCTGATACGCCTGCGCTCGCTCCCGGGCCAGCTTCTTCAACTCTTCCCGGGACCCCAGCAGCCGCGGATGCTCTCGCGGCACGGGATGCGGGGCGGCCAGGGCCGGGCGGGGGGACACAAGGGCGATCCAACACAGGCCGCACACCATGGCTTGTGCCAAAGAGATGAATGGATAGCGGAACGTTCCGTTCGGGGCGACTTTGCACGTCATACGATCTCCTTGCCCAGAGAACTCAGATGGCACTATGTTACCCGTTGGCAGACGGCACGCCAATCCTCGGGTGCGGCCGGGCAATTGGGTTCGTTTCGCACGAATTCTCACCACAGAGACACCGAGGGCACGGAGCATGAGATCAAGGTCGTATCTGCCGGTAGATTCGTGCCTCCCTCTGGGAACTCTGTGCCTCCGTGGTGAACTCCTTGAACTTCGGCCGAATTGGGTTCGTTTTGCACGATTCGCTTGCGGATGCCGGCCTGTGATCGCCAAATTGGCTTTGTTTGGCCGAGGCTTATAGACTGTACGATTAACCATAACCCCTTTCCCGCAAAGCACTTGCCCTTCTTTTTGCTCCGCCGGACACCGCCTCGGTGCCCCGCTTCGGGCAATTGGGTTTGTTTGGCGCATCGCGCCCAAGCGCCAGCTCCGCCGGTAGTTCCGCCCGGCGTGTCCCATCCGGCGGAATTGGCTTTGTTTCGCACAATCCGCAAGCGAGACACCGCCCCGGTGCCCCGCTTCGGGCAATTGGGTTCGTTTTGCGCATTTGCCCCTCGTCCCCCGTCCCTCTGGCCCCGCCCACCCGGCCCCGCCGGGAATTGGCTTTGTTTCGCACGATCCGGCTCTGCGGTGACGGTGCCCTTGCCGCCTGCCGGAAATTGGGTTCGTTTTGCACATTTCGTTCTCCCGGGCCACGGCCGACCGGTGAAATTGGCTTCGTTTTGCATGATCGCCCCTCGTCGGCGGGGCCTCGTCCCAGCCGGCACCGCCAAGAATTGGGTTTGTTCTGCACGGCTGCTCGCATAGTGCCCTGTGTCCTCATGCCTCTTTCTTCCGCCTTCAAATTGTGAATCATAAACTGTAAGCATGTCATTCCCGCCACGGCGGAAATCATCAATCCCAAGGTCCGCCTCAGACCAGAGTGTCCCTCTATCTTGGGGCACTGTTGCACGAATCGTGCCGAAATTCTGCGCGAGGCGAAGACCCGAACGTGTGGAAACCCTTGTGGGAAAAGGAGTAAAGAATTTCTCGGTCCGGGGCGTTTTGCCTTCGCAACTGTTGCACAAATCGTGCCGTTGCAGCAGCTTGCTCACGGATGTCTTCTCTTGCCCTTGCTTTTCTCCCTCGTGTTCGGCATAATCCTCCGGCGAAGCATCCGTGACGGAACTGCACGGCCGAGGTGGAAGGGACATGCGAGCGGTTCCTTCGCGGCCGGAATCTATCGTTGGCGGAAAGGATAGACCTATGGTCGAAGAGCGAGAGAGTGGGACACCGTTGAAAAGGACATTCCTCGTGTGGAGTTGGATCGGCTTGCTGGGCGCCTATGTCTATACCGCCGTGTCTTTCGGAAGCATATTGGTCGCGGCCGGTCTTGCCACCCGGCTGCCGCCTTTTGAGGGTAGGGGCCCGAACCCGAATCCTTCTTTGCGGCTGATCGGTGTTCTGGGTGTGATCGCACCCATCGTGGTCTTGGCCTTGGCGTGCTCGATGTTCCTCCGGTACTCCGGGGCGACGTACCGGATGGCGGTCCTCGATCCTCCTCGTGAGGGGGACGGCGAGGAGTTGCTTGTCCTATTTCGCGGTTCGCTCGTCTGGCTGACCGAAGGCTGGTTGTACCTGGCGGTGATCCTGGATTGTTTCTCCCGGCGGATCGTGGGCTGGAGCCTGAGCCGCCGCATCGACGCGGAGTTGGTCTGTGCGGCTCTGGAGATGGCGTTGCGT
>JAMCWO010000205.1:0-931 GCA_023481165.1 Planctomycetota bacterium
TCTTCCGATCTAAGAAGGGGCCGGGACCCTCGCCCTGACCGCCGATATGAAGCAGATGCGGCCCGAGTTCGTGCGGGGTGTGAGCCTGCGCGGTTACGGCGTGTCGCTGGCACTGGGTGTTGGGATACCGATCCCCATCCTCAACGAGCCAATCCTCCAGCGCACGTGCATCCGGGACCGGGATATCCTCGCGCCCGTGACCGACTACAGTCACGATTATCCCGAAAAGACCGGTCGCGTGATCCGCTACGTCAACTACGAAGAGCTGCGCAGCGGCCAGATCGAGGTCGAGGGCAAGAAAGTCGAAGTCGGCTCAATGTCCTCTTACTACAAGGCCCTGGAGATCGCCAATCTCCTGGCTGACGAGATTCGCCGGGGCGACTTCCTGGTGAGCCGCCCCATCGCGCCGCTGCCCCGCAACGCTAAGATGACGTGGCTCGTGATACGAGAGAAATCATAAGTCACTCAGGGAGCGGAAATCCGAAACAAGCACGAATGTTCAAAATTCCAAATCCCAAACGGGCCTTGGCAGGCGCGAGCGTTTCGGTCATTCGTGCTTTGGATTTTGAATTGGTTTCGGATTGCCCGAACGACACGGGGCAACAAAGTTGTCGTGCTTCGAACTTCGAATTCGGATCTTGGAACCTGCTATGAGTCAAACCGTAACGAAGAAGTTGATGTTGTTCTTCCCGAAGTGCGAGTGCGAGAAGCCGATCATCTATCACCTGGTGAAGGACCACAATCTGATCGTCAACGTGTACCGGGCGAAGGTGACCCCGGAAGAGGAAGGCTACTTGGTGCTGGATGTAACCGGAACCGAGGCGGACATCCAGGGGGCCATGGACTTCGTCAAGACCTTCAACGTCACGATCAATTACACCGGCAAGGGCTTGTCTTGGGATGAGCATCGTTGCACGCACTGCGGCCAGTG
>JAMCWO010000205.1:941-9116 GCA_023481165.1 Planctomycetota bacterium
GATACATCACGCAGATAATGGCGAATATACCATATTTCCCCATGGGTAGTGCGCTCATGAAGGTAGAGAAGGCATCGGTCAGCCCAAGGTAGCTGAAGACCATGCCGAGCACATTGGCGGTAAAGGCGACATAGGCAATCATGGCCGTTATCTTCATGGCCGGCGGGGCGATCAGATCTTTGATCGTTGGCGCGCCCTGGGGCGCGGCGTCGGTTTCCGTCTGTCCAAAGCCGGCGCCCTGCACCTGGCCGACCCGGCCACACGCGAGGTCGTGTTCGACGAGTCCGAGTGCATCGAGTGCTTGGCTTGCATCCGTGTCTGCCCCTTCAACGCCTGCGCCTCGGCGTTCTGATTTTATAAGTCCTGTCGGTCTCATAGGTCTCATCGGTCCTATTCCTTCTATGCCCGAGCCCCGCCAACGCATCTATCGCACTTTTACGCACCACGAGGCGGTCCTTCGCATCTGCTGCGACCAATTCGATGTCGTGGTCGCCGAGATCGTGCGGCAGCGGCGGATTCTGGAAGAGTACATCGCCCAACACCCCTCGTTCCAATCAGCGCTCGCGCCCATCGAGTTGCAGACAGATGCGCCGGAGGTGGCCCGGCGCATGGCTTGGGCCGCCCGGCGGGCGGGGGTCGGACCGATGGCGGCGGTCGCCGGCGCGATGGCCCAGATTGCCGCCGAGGCGGCCCTGGCCGCCGGAGCCAAAGAGGCTATCGTGGATAACGGCGGCGACATCTACCTTAAGGCGGTGCAGCCGGTCCTTGTCGCTCTCGGCACAGGCACGGTCAAACTGGCCGACCGGCTGGCGTTTTCGGTCCAGCCGCAGGAGACCCCGCTCTCGATCTGCTCCTCTTCGGGCAGGATGGGCCACTCGATGAGTTTCGGCTTGTGCGATCTGGCCACGATCGTGGCGAAGGACGCCGCCTTGGCCGATGCCGCCGCCACGCAGGCGGGCAACCTCGTCAAGACGGTCGAGGACGTGGACGCCGCCCTGGAGAAGATCCTGCGTATCGAAGGTGTCGACGGCGTGCTGCTCGTCAAAGACGACCGCGTCGGCCTCGCCGGCCATCTGCCCCGGCTGACTAAGACTCCGTTATGACCGGTGCGACAGGCTCCGTAATCTGTTGACCATCGCGGCCCTCCTGCAACTCGGCGGTCTGCTCCAACTGTGGGCGGCCCCAGAATTCGGTCAACGTAGGCCCGGTCTTCCGGCAGCGGTCCCGAAAGAGGAAGTTCCGTATCTCGTAGCACCACACCTTTCGGCCGATGCGCGAGTACCATTTCATGGCGTCGCGGAAGGGCCGGTCGGGGTGGGCGGAGCCCGCCCTACCGCTGCCCTCTTGCGTGCTCCCCTTGCGTGATCAGGCCTGGCCCCCGCCGAGGTTTCATTACTCTTCGTGGGGCGGGCATCCCCGCGCGCCTGGAAGACCTCGCGCGGGGCCGCATGACCTACGAAGACCGGGATCATGATCCCGCGGGTACTCCTTGTGCGGGGGCAGTTGGGGCGATAGCATAGAGGGCCGGTGACGGCGAAGGCCGCGCTGCGGCGTGGCGGGTGTGGCCGGGCGAAGTACGAAGCCTTACGGGATGAAGGAGAGAGTTATGAAATCTGAAATGAATCGTCGGACATTCCTGGGCGGGGCGGCGGCTTCGACGGCCGCGTTTACCATCGTGCCCAGTCACGTACTGGGCGGGGCGGGCACCGTTCCCCCGAGCGAGAAGATCACCTTTGCTTATATCGGCTGCGGGACGCAGGGACTGCGCGAGATGGTCAGCCTTCTGCCCATGCCACAGGTGCAGATCGTCGCTGTGTGCGATCCCGAAAAGGATGGGGTCAACTACGTCGACTGGTCGCGGGATGGACTGCGGCGGGACATCGCGGATGCGTTGGGGAAGCCCGATTGGAGGAAGGGGGGACCGATTCCGGGCGGGCGGGATGTCGCCAAGGAGATCATCGAGCTCTACTATGGCAAGGAGCGGGCCTCGGGGCAGTTCAAGGGCTGTAGCACGTATGTGGATTTCCGCGAGCTGTTGGAGAAGGAGAAGGGAATCGATGCGGTCAAGGTCATGACGCCGGACCATCTCCATGCGACGGTCGCCCTCGCCGCGATGAAGAAGGGCAAGCATGTCATGATGCACAAGCCCCTGGCGAATCGGCTGACGGAGGCCCGGCTGCTCATCGAGACCGCCCGCAAGACGAAGGTTGGGACGTACTTCCTCCCGGCCAGCGCGGGGGAGAACATCCGCACAGTGGCGGGATGGATTCGCGAGGGGGCCATCGGCACCCTGCGTGAGATTCACAACTGGTCGTACCGGCCGGTGTGGCCGCAGTACGCGACGATCCCGACGGACACGCCGCCGGTGCCGAAGGACTTCGATTGGGACCTGTGGCTGGGGCCTTCCCTGCCGCGACCGTATCATCCGCACTACACGCACGCGGTCTTTCGCGGCTGGTACGAGTTCGGCGGCGGGTCGATCGCGGACATGGGGCACTACAGCCTGTGGCCGGTGTTCCGCGAGTTCAGTCTGGACAACCTGGCCGTTGTGGAATCGACGCCGAGCCACGTCTGCACGGTCGAGAACGGCGTCTGCAGCAAGATCAAGAATGACTTCGCCTTCCCGTACGCCTGCACGATGCGGTTCAAGTTCCCGGCCAAAGCCGACCGGCCGGCGGTGGACCTGTTCTGGTACGACGGCAGCATGAGGCCGCCGACGCCGCCAGAGGTCGAGGAGGACAACAAGGAACTGGAGTCCGAGGGGATGATGTTCGTCGGCGACAAGGGCAAGATCCTCGGCGGCTTCCGTTGCGAGAACCCGCGGATCATCCCCGAGCGCCGGGCCCGCGAGCTGGGCAAAGCTGCGGCCAAGCCGGAGTCAGAGGAGCGCGGCCGGGCACGTGGTCGCGGCCGCGACGCCGTCTGGGTCAAGACGTTCCAGGGCGGCGCGCCGAGCTACGGCGATTTCACGCTGGGCGGGCCGATCTCTGACGCCTTCAACCTGGGCGCGATCTCGCTGCGCATGGGCGGCAAACGCCTGGTCTGGGACGGCAACAAGATCACCAACCTGCCGGCCGCGAACAAGTACCTGACGCGCGAATATCGTAAAGGCTGGGAACTGACCGCGTGAGGGACATTGCCACAGAGTAGCCAGGTCACGGGCGGCAGCGTCAAGGCCGAAGGCCTTGGTTTGTAGTGCGCTCGTAAGAGCATAAGAGCCTCTAACAGAATGAACGCCCGGTCTCCCTGTGTCACCCCCGCGCAGGCGGGGGTCCAGGAAAACCGCAGCGTCAATGGATTCCCGCCTGCGCGGGAATGATATGAAACGGCGACCTTCCTGTGGATTGTCATTGTATTAAAGGCTCTAAGCAAGACAACGCCTTACGGCGTCACTACAAACGAGTTACGCACGGCCAGGAGAGAGATATTGATGAACGATGGAATGAGAAAACGGTGGCTCGTGACCCTGGTCGTGGCGAGTGCCTTGGCCGGCGTCCAAGAGGTGGGAGCCCGGTCGGGCGCGTCCTCTGATATCCCTCGTCTGCACAAGCAGGGGACGACCACACAATTGCTGGTGGACGGCAAGCCGTTTGTGATTCTCGGGGGCGAGCTGCACAACTCCAGTGCTTCGAGTCTCGCCTACATGGAGCCGATCTGGCCCAAGATGGTGGCGCTCCATCTGAACACGGTGCTGGCGGTCGTGTCGTGGGAGCTTTTGGAGCCCCAGGAAGGCAAGTTTGACTTTGCCTTGGTAGATGGCCTGCTGGAGGGGGCCCGCCAGCACAATCTGCGGCTGGTGCTCCTGTGGTTCGGGAGTTGGAAGAACGGCGTATCCAGCTACGTTCCCGGCTGGGTGAAGCGCGATGTCGCACGGTTCCCGCGGATGCAGCCGCGACCCGGCGAGAATGTGGAGGTCCTGACGCCCTTGAGCGAGGCGAACTGCCAAGCCGATGCCTGCGCGTTTGCCGCCTTAATGCTCCACCTCAAGAAGGTCGACGGAAGGCGGCACACGGTTTTGATGATGCAGGTGGAGAACGAGGTGGGTCTGCTGGGTGCATCGCGGGATCATTCGCCGGTGGCGGAGGCGGCCTTCGCCAAGGAGGTGCCGGCCGAGTTGATACGGTACTTCCAGGAGCATAAAGATGATCTGATCCCGGAGTTCAAGAAGTACTGGGAAGGTACCGGCTTCAAGACGGCGGGCACATGGACGGAAGTCTTCGGCGAGGAGGCGGATGAGGCCTTCATGGCTTGGCACATGGCCCGCTACCTCGGCCAAATCGACGCCGCGGGCAAGGCGGCATATCCGCTGCCGATGTACGCCAATGCGTGGCTGGTTCAGCATGAGGGCGAGAAAGCCGGGCAGTACCCCAGTGGAGGTCCGGTGTCCAGGGTACTGGATATCTGGCGGGCGGCAGCGCCAAGCATCGACTTTCTGGCGCCTGATATCTACCTGCCGGACTTCAAGGCCATCTGCGCCAGCTACACCCGGTCCGGCAATCCGCTGTTTATCCCCGAGTCGACCGCCGCCCCTGAGAGGGTCTTCTATGCCATCGGGCAGCACGAGGCGATAGGCTTTTGTCCCTTCGCCATCGATTCGCTCCCGGCGGACCATCCACTCAAAGATGCTTATCAACTTCTGGCGGAGCTGATGCCGGTCATTATCGAGAACCAGGGTGCGGACCGGATGCGGGGACTGCTGCAATACAAGCAGGACAGCGAGCAGATAGACCTGGCGGGCTACCGCTTGGAGGTCTCCTACCGCAAGGAGGCCGACAGCAGGGGCTACGGCCTTGTCATTGCCACGGGGCAGGATGAGTTCCTCGTGGCCGGCTCCGGCGTGGGCATCCACTTCGCAGCCCGGACGCCCGGCCCGCGTCACACGCGGATTCTCGCGGTGGACGAGGGCCGGTTCAAGGATGCCAGGTGGATTCCCGGCCGGCGGATGAACGGGGATGAGGACGCCGGCGGCTGGCGTCTGCAACTGCCCGGCGGGCCCCCGACCATCCAGCGGATCACGCTCTACCGGCACGACTGACAACAACGGGACTGTGGGAAACCGACGAGCTCCACACGGGAGCAGGCAAACCTGCTTATCAGCACTGAAAAGGCCGCCATGACGAGAATTCCCGCCGGCCTGCCCCAGACTTTTCAACAGCCCCGTTGTGTCCGATCGTTCGACCGCTCCGGCCTCTTGGCAACGCTGCCGGTCGACGCACGAATCACGCCGCCGTTACTTCGTGGACGGCGACGTCGGCGTCGTCGTGGACGGCGCTGTGGGGGCCTCCTGGGCTGTCGTCGGAGCGCCAGACTTGGTCGTGGTGGGCCGAGTCTCTGTGGTCGTGCGCGCCGCCTTGTTGCACCCGACGATCGTGAAGGCCGCGAACACCAAAAGGATAGACAGAGCAAGCAATCCCTTCCTCATAATCTTCCTCCCTTCATCACATTATAGGACGCACGTCCCCTGATGCCTGAACGTGCCGGAACTTCCAACATCAATTAGGTTGCACTGATCGGCCCCGAAGCTGGCCTTGCAGGTAAGACAACATGCAGGTGCAACCTGCGGAAATCAAGCAGGAAACTACTGATACTGTCACGGCCCCAAGCCCCGCGCCGAGGCAGGAGATGAGCCGACAACCCGGGCTTCCCGGCACTTGGATCGCCTGAAGACAGGGCCTCAAAAGTGGTGACGGGATGGCGCCTATCCCAATCCCTTGTAAAATTTCTTGGCATTTTTCCATATATGGTGTTGACTCGTGGGTCGAATGTGACTATAAAGTCATCTGTGAACGATGTGGTCACCCAACCGGAGATGCAAAATCGAACTCAGCGGCGGGCGTCGAAGACGCGCACCCGCCTGCTGAAGGCGGCTCTGTCCATTTTCGCCGAGGTGGGGACCGACGCCGCCACGATCGAAGTAATTACCCAGCGGGCGGATCTCGGCAAAGGAACGTTCTACCGGCATTTTGCCGATAAGAGCGAAATCATTAGGGCGCTGACCGAGCAGTGTGTCGGCGGTCTGCTGGAAGTAATCTCCCGCAGTACCGGCGAGCCGCACTCCTTGCAGGAGGCGCTCAACGGACTGGTCAATGGGCACGTGGAGTTCTTCCTGAGCCGCCAGGAGGAGTACATACTGCTCTTCCAGGGTCGAATGTTGCTGAAGCTGGATCGCGGGTTGGCCTGTGATATCGACCGGCCCTATGAGGACTACCTCCGCTGCGTGGGCGAACTGATCGAGCCGTTCCTGCCGCAGCCGGTGGAGGAAGCGAAGATCCGACGTTTAGCCTGTGCCGTGACGGGCTTTGTTTCGGGATTTTTATCGTTCGCGATGATTACAATGAAACCTCAAAGCGTCCGAGAAAGTATACAGCCGTTGCGAGATGCCTTTCTCGGCGGTGCGATCAGCTTTATGAAGCAGCCGTAGGTACGCGTGTGCGTACTGCGAGAGGTATCAGGGTAAGATTTGAAAGGGATCATGAATCATGTCAACATGCCCAGCAAGTGGAGGCGAAGACTCCTGCCACGGAGAGGCGCTGTGTGCAACCGACGAAAGCGAACCTCCGCCGTTATGTGTTGCACCGACTCAAACACAGATTGAGACCATTCCGTGCCGGCCCCGAGGATGGGATGACTGGCGCTGGCAAATGGCCAATCGCATTCGAACCCCCCAACAGTTGGCGAATACGTTTCCGCGCTTGGCGGGAGGTCCTGACCTGACCTCCGTGGTGGCCAAGTACCCCATGGCGATCACGCCTTATTATGCGTCGCTGATGCGCCGCGCGGATAGTTCCGACCCGATCTTCCAGATGTGCGTGCCGCGCGTACAGGAATTGACGGACCCGCCGTTCCTGATGGCCGACCCGCTGGAGGAATGTCACGATATGCCGGTCCCGGGGATGGTGCATCGCTATCCGGACCGCGCGCTGGTCATCGCGACGACGATGTGCTCGACCTACTGCCGGCATTGCACGCGCAAGCGCATCGCCGGCACGCGGGAGACCAGCATCACCAAGCGGCGGCTGGAGCAGATCGCCAACTACCTCACCGAGCACCCGCAGATCAGCGACGTGATCGTGTCGGGGGGCGACCCGTTGACGATGAGCACCGAGCACGTGGAGATGGTATTGTCGCGGCTGCGGCAGGTGCCGTCCGTTCAGATTATTCGCATCGGCACCCGGGTACCCGTGGTGCTGCCCATGCGGATCACGGACGAGCTGTGCCAAATGCTGCGGAAGTACCACCCGATCTGGATCAACACGCACTTCAACCATCCGCAGGAGCTGACGCCGGAGTCCATCGCGGCGTGCAACCGGCTCAGTGACGCCGGCGTGCCGCTGGGCAACCAGTCGGTCCTGCTGCGAGGGGTCAATGACAGTCCACAGATCATTGAGAAGCTCTGCCGCGCGTTGGTGCGTAACCGGATTCGGCCCTACTATCTGTACCAATGCGACCTCGTTCGCGGCGTGGAGCACTTCCGCACGCCGGTTTCCCGCGGGATGGAGATCATGGAGTACCTGCGCGGGCGGCTCAGCGGTCTGGCGATTCCCACCTTCGTGGTGGACGCTCCGCACGGCGGCGGCAAAATCCCGGTCCTGCCCACGTACGTGGTTTCCCAGAGTCCAACGCATACGGTGCTGAGGAATTACGAGGGCATGCTGATCGCGTACCCCGAGCCGCAGCAGCGGTTTGACGGTGCGTGCCGGACGCCGCAGGAAGACTCCGCCCCGGGCGTGTGGGAACTGACGGCCGGACAGTACAGCCGGATCCAGCCGGAGAAGACCATTCGCCATTCGAGGCGCCGGCCCTGCTGCGCCTCGGATGAATCGGTCGGGGATTTCTAAAGCAGTCAGAGAATTGTAACCGCAAACCTCGGGTGCCATGTCTACGCTGGTGGCATGGGCATCTTGCCCATGGAGACGCGGGCGCTTTCGCCCGTGTTACACGGCGCAGGCATGGCACCCGATTCTGTCATCAGGAAATGAGCAAAACACCTGTATCAAAAAGGAGTCCGTCCGGCACGTGCCGGCGCGGCACCCCCGTGACGATTGGATAGGTTTACGATTTGCGCGACGAGTACCTGGCCCGGGGTTTCACCGAGGAGCAGGTGGCCGAGTTCGACTCGGTAGGCACCATCGCCGCCATCGAGCAGACCCTACAGGGGCTCGGCTATACAGTCGA
>JAMCWO010000335.1 GCA_023481165.1 Planctomycetota bacterium
ATCACTAGTACGGAACTACCGCGGGGACCCGCGTCTGCTGCAACATGATCTCGGAGATCCAGATGGCGTACGGGTCTTTCGTCCTGCGCCACGGCAAGTCCCGAGCGTTCTTGGCAAACCAGTCCAGCAGGGCTCTCCGGATCTGAACGTATCGTTTCTCCTGCTTCATTCCTGGGCCGGCTGTCCGATGTGATCCTTCTTTCGGTACACCATGCCCTCAAAGAGCGCGACGGTCTGGCCGGCATCATCCGTGACTTTGATGGAGTAAGTCGCCAGTTTGGGGTTGCGGGAAGTCTCGACGCCCTCGGCATACAGAGTGCCTTGCCGGGCGGCGGTGACGAACCAGATGCTGGCGTTGATCGCGACGGCGACGGTGCCGTGCGCGTTGGAGGCGGCCGCAAACACCAGATCGGCCAGCGTAAAGATCGCACCGCCGTGGACCACGTTTACCCCATTGAGATGGGCGTCGGTGATCACCATCTTGGCCTTCGCGCGGCCGGGGGCGATCTCCAGCAACTCGATGCCGCTATGTTGCGCGAACCTGTCTTTCTTGAAGAAGTCCCAGATTGCCTGCATGACAAACCTCTCATTGATGAGTGTTGATTCATGATTGATGATTGGTACAATCAAAAATCAAAAATCAAAAATCTGCAATCAAAAAACTAGTGATGCCGCGCAAACGTATGACAGGCAATATCATAGACTTCCACACGCACGCCTTTCCCGATGCGCTGGCGCCGCGCGCGATGAAGGCCCTGCTCGCGGAAGCGCCGGGGATCAAGGCGTATCTCGATGGGACCGTCGCGGATCTGCTGCGGTCGATGGACAGGGCCGGCATCGAAAAGAGCGTGGTCTGCTGCATCGCGACCAAGCCGGAGCAGTTCGAGCCGATCCTGCGCTGGTGCACAGCGATTCGCTCGGACCGGTTGATTCCATTCCCCTCGGTACATCCCGCCGACCCCGCCTGCCTTGACGGCATCCAGCGCATCCGCGCGGAAGGATTCCAGGGGGTCAAGCTGCACCCATTTTACCAGGACTTCTTTGCCGACGAGGACCGGATGTTGGCGTTCTACGAAGAAGTGGTCCGGCAGGATCTTCTTCTTGTTATGCACACCGGGTATGACATTGCGTTTCCGCGAATCCGCCGGGCCGACCCGCAGAAACTGCTGGGAATTGTCGAGACGTTCCCCGCCCTCAAGCTCGTGACCACGCATCTCGGGGCCTGGCAGCAGTGGGAGGAGGTACGCCGGCACCTGCTCGGCCGCAAGATCTACATGGAACTGTCGTTCGCGCTGGAAGAGCTTGGCCCGGAGCGGTCGCGCGAAATCATCCAGGGACACCCGGAGGAGTATCTGCTCTTCGGCACCGATTCTCCGTGGACCGGCCAGGCCGAGACTCTGACCCTCCTGGAAAATCTGCATCTGCCGGAAAAAAAGCTCCAGCGGATCCTGGCGGTAAACGCCCTGGATCTCCTGGGCCTGACGTGAATAACCGAGTATAAGAGTAGGCATTATAACTTTCTTTTAGTAAACGAGTTAGGCAAAAAGGGCCAGTAATCGCTTGACGAGTAGGGCGAATCGTACGCGGCGTTCGCAGCGTGACAGTCTTCGTTCGTCGGGGGGAAATCCATCTTATTGTCCGAAAAGGGACTTTCTTTTTGTACTGATTTCGGGCATTATCATCCGATTAAAAAGTGTTGGAGGCCGTTTGCGCGTGCGGTTCACGTGACGGCTCGCAGGTTGGTGGAGAACGTGCATCGAGGAGAGAAGATGCCCTGTCGGCGGCCGGTGCAGTCGTAGACACGAAGGGGAGAAGAGGACATGCGCAGTCAGTCGGTTGACTTGGCCCGGTCATCTGTTTTCCCCTCTCGATTGCTCTCTCACCTCTTGGAGCGTCCATCATTGCCGCCGATGTCTTTGGCGATGCCGTAGCGTGCCGTCGTCACGGGCGTCGGCCGGTTGTACGTCAGTACTTTGGGAGGTAAAGGAGAAGCAACATGAAACAGCAAACGTGGAAAGCCGGAGTAATTGTGGCCCTGGTGCTCGCGGTCGCCGGTTCTGCGGCTTTTGCCGCGGCGGCCGCTGCCCCCGCCAAAGAGCCGGCTCCCGCCGCGGCCGCGGCGCCCGCCCAAGAAGCAGCCAAGCCTGCCGCCCCGGCTCACAAAGAACTGCTCTGGCCGGACTTCTGGCAGACATTTCACGACCCGACCCCCTGGCTGCACATGGGGCTGGATGAGCGACTGCGGATCGAGGCCGGCGAAAACTGGCAGACCCTGAATAACGGCGATCCGACCGACGCCAAGTGGATGTACGAGCGCTATCGCACGCGGTGGTGGACGAAATGGGCCTTGGATGAGAACATCAGCTTCAACACGCGGCTGGTATGGGAGTTCCGGACCTGGCAGGACCCCAAGACGAAGACGCAGTTCGTGAATCCGCCCGGCACCGAGAATCCTCATGTGACGAGTTTCAATCCGGATGAGGCCCTGTTTGACTGGTTCAATGTGAACGTTCGCAACCTCGGCGGTCTGCCGCTGACAGCAACCATCGGCCGTCAGGACATCATCTTCGGGGTCGGCTGGCTGGTCCTGGATGCGTCGCCGCTCGACGGCTCCCGCACGATCGGTCTGTTCGATGCGGCCCGGTTCACCTATGACTGGGCGGAGGCGTCCACGAAGGTCGATATGATCTACGCGAACAACGCGCCGGAATCCGACCGCTGGCTCAAGCCGATCAACGACCAACATCGGGGGCTCATGGAGGACAAGGAGCAGGCCGGCATCCTCTACTTGACGAACACCTCGTTGCTGAGGCCGGCCCAACTGGAAGGCTTCTTCATCTGGAAGCAAGACAAGCCCCTGGATCATACGCTCACCAACTTCCCCTATATCTGGAGTGAGAAGGGCGATCTCTACACCTTCGGCGCGGCCCTGGCCGGCACGCGCGGCGACCACTGGAAGTATCGTGCCGAAGGCGCTGTACAGACGGGCAACAGGGCCGGCGACGAGCCGCGGCCCGGAAGCCCGCTGGTGGTCCGGGATCTCGGGCCTCGGCACGATGTGCTGGCGTTCGGCACCCTGGATACCCTGGAGTACCAGTTCAAGGACCCGCACGACAACGCCACCCATCTCACGTATGAGTACGCTTCCGGCGATGATCCCGGCACGGACCGGATCGAGCGCTTCGATCTGCTCTGGGGCCGCTGGCCGCGCTGGAGCGAGCTGCTGATCTATACGTGGGCCAACGAGACGCGCGTGGCGGACGTCACCAACCTGCACCGTTTCAACATCGGGCACCGGATCCAGATCAACAAGCAGTGGCAGCTTACGGGCGATTACCATATCCTGCTGGCGGATCAGAACACCGGCGCTGTGATCCCCTCGAAGATGCACGTGTCCAACGAAGACAAGTTCCGCGGCCAACTGTTCACGTCCTGGCTGCGGTACAAGTTCAGCGATCAGATGTACGGGCACTTCCTGGCGGAATACTTCATCCCCGGCGACTACTACGTAGAGCCGAGCGACACGAACGCCTACTTCCTGCGGGTCAATTTTGAGTACATCTTCTGAGCCCGCGGGTTGGATTACGAGAGGGCACCAAGTCCCTGGGTTTCCCAGGGACTTTTTTTTGAGCCAGCTTGTTGAATCGGCCGGCGCGGCATTTATAATGAAAGGCCTATGGTTAAGGCAAACACAGCGAATCAGGCGTTGCTCTCCGGAAATGAGGCGTTGGCGTACGGGGCCTATGAGGCAGGCTTGAGCGTGGCATGCGCCTATCCGGGCACCCCCTCGACGGAAGTGCTGGAGACCCTGGCCCAATTCCCCGAGGTCGATGCGCAGTGGTCGGTCAACGAGAAAGTGGCCTTCGAGGTGGCCCTTGGGGCGGCGATCTCGGGGGCCCGCAGTCTGTTCGCGTGCAAGCACGTCGGACTGAATGTCGCCATGGACCCGCTGATGACGGCCTCCTACACCGGCATCCTGGCCGGCTTCGTCGTGGTGGTCGCCGATGATCCCGGCATGCATTCCTCCCAGAACGAGCAGGACACCCGCTGGGTCGCCCTCTATTCGAAGCTGCCCATGCTGGAGCCGGCCAGTCCCGCGGAGGCCAAGGAGTTCGTCCAAGAGGCCTTCAAGATCAGCGAGCGATACGACACGCCCGTCCTGCTGCGAATGACCACGCGGGTTTCCCACACCAAGGAGAATGTCGTTCTCAAGGAGCGGCAGGTTCCGCCCCGGCCCGCGTTCGAGCGGAACATCCCCAAGTACGTCATGGTCCCGGGCAACGCTTACCAGCGGCACATCCTGGTCGAGAAGCGGCTGCAACAACTCCAAACACTGTCGGAGAAGAGCCGCTTCAATCGGATCGAGAAAGGCAGCGGCAAGATCGGCTTCATCACCTCGGGTGTTGCCTATCAGTACGTGAAGGAGAGTTTCCCCGACGCCTCGTACCTGAAACTGGGCATGACCTATCCATTCTGCGACGATAAGATCAAAGCGTTCGCCAAAACGGTGAAGAAGGTGGTCGTGGTCGAAGAACTGGACCCGTTCATCGAGGACCACGTCAAGGCGCTCGGCGTAAAAGTCGCGGCGAAAGACCGGTCGTTCCGGATCGGCGAGCTGGCGCCCGAACTGATCCCGGCGCTGGTAGCGGGCGAGGCCAAGCAGGAGATCAAGGCGGTCAAGCGCAAGCCGCGGCTGTGTCCCGAATGCCCGCACTGGGCGACCTTCGCGGCCCTGAAGAAGCTGGACCTCTACGTCGCGGGCGATATCGGCTGTTACACGCTGGCCTGCCTGCCGCCCATGTCGGCCCTGCACTCCTGCATCTGCATGGGCGCTGGCGTGACATTGAGCGAGGGCTGGCACAAAGGGGCGCCGGGCAAGAAGATCGTGGGCGTGCTGGGAGACTCAACGTTCGTCCATTCCGGCATCACCGGGCTGGTGAACGCTGCCTACAACAAGGCCAAGGGCGTGATTTTGATCCTGGACAACTCCACCACGGCGATGACTGGTGGGCAGCAGCATCCGGCCACGGGCCTGACGATTCGCAACGAGCCTACGAAGAAGCTCATCCTGGAGGACCTCTGCCGGGCCTGCGGCGTAGACCACGTGGACGTTGTAGATCCGAAGAACCTCGAGGAGTTCCGCACGATCCTGGAGAAACGCGTCAACGAGAATGCCCTGTCGGTCATCATTTCGCGGCATCCCTGCAAGCTGCTGCGGAGATAGACGGTGCGTGATACGCACCCTACAGAGATAGGTCGCTGGCTATGAACAATAGAGTGTACAGCATTACCTTCGGCGGCATTGGCGGGCAGGGGATCCTCAAAGCCTCCGAGATTTGCAGTTGGGCGGCCCTGTTCGCCGGCTATCACGTGAAGAAGTCCGAGGTGCACGGGATGTCCCAGCGGGGCGGCTCGGTCGAGTCCCACGTCCGGTTCGGCCAGCGGGTCTACTCGCCCCTGGTGCCCGTAGGCGGCGCGGATGTCCTTCTCTGCTTTCATCCGGAAGAACTGCCGCGGCTCCAGGCGTTTCTGAAGAAAGAGGGCGCGGACCTGAGCGGCTATGTGGAGAAGGCGACGCAGGCGATGGCCGACAACCCGCGTGGTCTCAACACCTGTATGGTCGGCGTGCTCTCCACGAGACTGCCGATCCAAGAAGAGCACTGGATGAAGGCCATCGAGACGGTCTTCAAGGGTAAAGGCGTCGAAGAGAACAAGAAAGTGTTTCTGGACGGAAGAAGGTTGGGTCAATCATGATTTGGAGACAAGATGTCGAATGTGCGGCCCCGGCGGACTTGAAAGAGCTCCAGTCGGGCTACCTGAAGAAACTCATTCCGTACATCTACCACAATTGCCCCGTCTACCAGAAGAAGCTCGACGCGGCCGGGGTCAAGCCGGACAACATCAAGTCCATCGACGACCTCAAGCGGCTGCCTTTTACGACCAAGGAGGACATGCGGGACTACTATCCCTACGGCCTGTTCTCCGCCCCGCAGGACCAGATCAAGGAGATCCACGTCTCCAGCGGCACCACGGGCAACCCGACCCTGGTCGGCTACACGAAGGACGACCTGAAGCTGTGGGGGGATGTAATGGCCCGCGTGCTGGGCTGTGCCGGAGCGGCCCCGGGCGACACGATCCAGATCGCGTACGGCTACGGCCTGTTCACGGGCGGCCTCGGGTTCCACTACGGCGCCCTGGAAATGGGGCTCCGCATTATCCCCACGTCCTCGGGCCAGACCGCCCGCCAACTCAAGCTCATGCAGGACTTCAAGCCGAAGATCATCGCCTGCACGCCGAGCTATGTGCTCTACATGGCGGAAGAGGCCAAAGACATGGGCATCGATCCCGCCCAGGGCAACTGGAAGATCGGCATTTTCGGGGCCGAGCCGTGGAGTGATGCCATGCGGCACGAGATCGAGAGCATCTGGAACATGCTCGCGACGGACGTCTACGGCCTGTCCGAGATCATCGGGCCGGGCGTCGCCCAGGAGTGCCACCACAAAGACGGCCTGCACATCTTCAGCGATGTGTTCTATCCCGAGGTCATCGACCCGAAGACCGGCGCGCAGGTTCCGGAGGGCGCGGACGGCGAGCTGACCATCACCACGCTGACCAAGCAGGGGATTCCGCTGCTGCGCTACGGCACGCGGGACGTGGTCAACATCCGCTACGAGAAATGCCGTTGCGGGCGGACCAGTCCCCGCATCAGCAAGATCAAGGGACGCACCGATGACATGATCGTGGTGCGCGGGATCAACGTGTTCCCGTCCCAGATCGAGCACGTGCTCGTGGGGATCGAGGGCACCCAGCCGCACTACCAGATCATCGTCGACCGCCAGGCGCACAAGCTCGACGAAGTCGAGGTCATGGTGGAGGTCGAGCAGCGGTTCTTCTCGGACGAGATCAAACGGCTCAACGAGATTCGCGACAAGATTCGCAGGGAAATCGAGAACGTGCTCTCCATCGGGGTCAAGGTGACGCTGGTCGAGCCCAAGACCATCGAGCGGAGCATGGGCAAGTCCAAGCGCATCATAGACAAGCGTGCACTGTAGAGGGGTCCGCACATGAAAATCACGCAGATATCGATCTTTCTCGAAAATCGCAAGGGCCGGCTGTACGACGTCTGTTCCCTCCTGGGCCAGAACGACATCAACATTCGCGCGTTGACCATCGCGGAGACGGAGAGCTTCGGCGTCCTGCGGATCGTCGTGGACAAGTCGGACCAGGCCATCCGGCTGCTGCGCGACAACCACTTCGTCGCCAACTTCACGGAGGTCGTGGCGATCGAGGTCCCGGACCAGCCGGGCGGCCTCGCCTCCATCCTGAAGATCTTCGCCGACAACGATGTGAACATCGAGTACATGTACGGCTTCGTGGAGAAGTTCAGCGACAAGGCCCTGCTGGTCATGCGGTTCGAAGACACGGACTTCGCCCAGCAGATTCTGGCCAAGCACAACATTCACGTGGTCGCCGAAAAGGACATCCAAGGACTCTGATCGAAGTCTGATTGTTGATATTTGATTTTTGATGGGTTTGAGAGCTCGCGCCCCAAATCAAAAATCAACCTGCAAAAAGCTAAAGTTATACGATGGACACTCCGTTCTGGAATAGAGAGATTGAGACGGCCGAGCGGAGCCGGATCGAGCAGATTCAGCTTCAGCGCTTGAAGACGATCGTCGGCTGGGCCCTCAGGACACCCTTTTACCGCAAGCGACTGACACAGGTCGGAATCAACGCGCCGCAGGACATCCGCCGCCTGCAGGACCTGCAGCGCATCCCGTATACGACGAAGGACGATCTGCGGCTGAACTTTCCCAAGGGCCTGCTGGCCGTGGACATGAAAGAAGTCCTGCGGATTCACTCCTCCAGCGGCACGACGGGGATTCCTACGGTCATTTACTTCGCGCGGGATGATGTCGATAACTGGACGGACCTGCTGGCGCGGAGCATCACCGGCACCGGCGCTGTGCCCGGCGATGTGTTCCAGAATATGATGACCTACGGCATGTTCACCGGCGGCTTGGGCCTCCACTACGGGGCGGAACGTGTTGGCATGACGGTCATCCCCATCGGCGGTGGCAACACGAAGCGGCAGATCCAGACGATGAAGGATTTCCAGACCACCGTGGTCCACGTGACGCCGAGCTACCTGCTGCACATTCATTCGAGGTTGGGCGAGGATGGCATCGGCCGCCCGGACCTGGCCCTGCGCAAAGCCTTCATCGGGGCGGAGCCCCACTCCGAGAACACCCGCCGCAAGCTGGAGGAACTGCTCCAGATCGAGGCCTACAACTCCTATGGCCTCAGCGAGTTGAACGGCCCCGGCGTCGCGTTCGAGTGCGTGTGCCAGAAGGACATGCACGTCTGGGAAGACGCGTACATTGCGGAGGTCATCAATCCGCATACCGGCGCGGTCCTGAAGGAAGGCGAGGAGGGGGAACTTGTGCTGACGAATCTCGTCCGCCGGGCGACGCCGATGCTGCGGTATCGGACGCGCGATCTGGCCTTCCTGTATCCGCAGGGCTGCGATTGCGGCCGGACGCACCGGCGGCTGTCGAGAATCCTCGGCCGCACCGATGACATGCTCATCATCAACGGGGTCAATGTCTTCCCTTCGCAGATCGAAGAGAAGATCATGAGGATTCCGGAGGTGGCGACAAATTACCAGATCCATGTGGACAAGAATGGCGCGCTGGATCGGCTGACGGTCAAGGTCGAGATCTATCCGAAGCTCTTCCTGGGCGAGGTGGCGAAACTCGAAGCCCTGAAGCAGAAGATCGTCGATGAGCTGCGGGCGTCCATCGTGATCAGTCCGCTGGTGGAGCTGCACGAGCCGGGGGCCTTGCCCGTGTCCGAGGGCAAGGCCAAGCGCGTCGTGGACGACCGGCCGAAGGACTAAGGATTTACGCCTATGGCGAAACAACTGACAATCTTCGTGGAGAACCGCCCGGGGCGGCTCCAGTCGATTGCCCAGAACCTGCACCAGAGCGGAATTGATATCCGTGCCTTCACACC
>JAMCWO010000172.1:0-15927 GCA_023481165.1 Planctomycetota bacterium
GAACCAACTGCGCTATCGAGACATCCTTGTCGGGCATACCCAAGGATATACGACCTTACCCAGCTTCGCGCCAGGCCAAAATCTCTCCTCCCAAAAGATTTTTTCGCTGCATCCCGTGAACGGCTACAAGAAAGGTAACGCCGGAAAAGTCGAAGACCATCCTGCTGGGCGGATTGGCCTGGATGTATTCTCCGAGCAAGGCCGAGGCGTTCGCAATCTCCTCGACATCGCAGATGCAACTGTTTGTGAATGAGGCAATTGCGACATTTCCTTCGCGTACGATCTTCAAGCCTGCCTTTGTCTCCATGCCACTTGACCCCGCCAAACCCGAATCACGCAGGAGCATCTCATATTCCGGATCCTGTGTCGAGTCTTTTGTTCGGACCCTGTCCACCCTCGACCATCCGGATCTCCTTGCTCCAAAGGCAGTCCGGGTAGCCTCTCGGGACTGTGAGACAGAATCTGTGGCTTGCGCTGGTGGCGTGCCCCCACATTCCCCAGCCTCGACCATGCCGCCATCGTCCCGGGCGTCCTCCATCGCATTAGGCACACCGAAATCGCCAATTCCCTACGACGGATTCGTGTTCCCACAGGATGCTTCGAAGCTCGTCCGCCTGTTGGGTGCGTTCGAAATCAGCCTGACCACAAACATAGGAAAGATCAGTTGCAAAGAGCCCTTCTTCGGATGACAAATTCTTGCTTTTGCGGTGTCATCACGGGAGATGGTACACTGCTGGGGGTCCCTGTTGGTGTTGATTGCCGACAGTGTTCTATCATTCGTGGATGCCGACTCCTGCCAATTGCCGCACCGATTCCATACACAACCAAGCCAGGGAAAATGAACAGGACGAAGTTCAACAGGATTCCGACCGCCCCGATGCTTGACAAGACATCATTCCGGAACATCATCACGATGTTGGCGGAACCGAGGATCGCCCAGATTCCACCAACCACTTTTAGAAGAACACTCATACTGGTACCTCTGCCCTCTCAACAAATGCCGCGAAATGAGTCTTCTCGTCTGATCTCATAGGTCGTGCTCCTGTGTGCCACGCCCCATGTGATGCCACGATACCCCATTCGTATCGCAGCGATGAGAGTCCGCATTTTCTCTGTTCATTGCTCTATACACGACGGCTGATCTAACGAGCTACTGACTCGACGGGAGGACACCATTGCGAATGCCGGCCCCTCAGCTTCGTACTATACTTTCCTCGTCTGGTCTTCTATGGAGCGTGATCCTGCTTGGGCTTATCTGGTTGGGGTTTGGACCAGACCAGGCCCTCTTCGCTTCACTCCAGTTTTCTATAAGCGTACATGCCAAGCACACCCACAACGATGACGATAATCGCAGTCCAAGTGAAAGACATGGCTAACATAATTCACCTCGGTGTGCGTGAACCTCGGGAGACACGGGTCGTTACCGGATTCCAGGTGGAACGTACGCTGCCGACACCTTATGTTATCCTTCCCTTGTCGAGCCTTCTATGGGGTGTAACCCTACTTGGGACTGTTTCATTGGACATATCCTCCCGTAAGCATGGGGGCAGAGGAATAGCCGCCCTTTCCCCGACAGAAACTTTGCGTCCCGGCTCCCTGCCGTCCGGTCGCTCGTCCCGGGCCTCCACCACCGACCCATCCTCCATTCCTCCATCGCCGACCTGCTGCGAAAGCACGGGACCAAGGAGTAGCGAATCCCCAGGCTCAAGGTCAGCGCGCAACGGTGATTTCATAGCGCGTGCAGTCCCTGGGCGTGCCACCCTTCGGGACAGAGACTTCCAACACCGCTTTCGACCCGTCATACCGATACGCGAAGGCCTTGCGGCTGATCGGATCATCCGGGACCTTGGCATCCGTCATCTCACTGAGCTGCTTGGGCAGTTGCCCCTTGTGCACAGCTGCATAGTGCCGCAGGGCTTCGACGCATTGCAGGGCCGCCACATCGCCGTCGAGCCGACTGGCCGTAACGCGCACCCGCTTGTGGGACGCCTCCAATTGGTCCCGCATCACGCCGCGCGTCAGGGCGTTGTACTGCTTGCTAGATTCCAAGTTCTTGATCTCCGCCGCAATGGGCACTTCGATGTCCACCAAAGGACGCGGCAATGCGAGCAACGCGGGATAGAGGTTTGGGCCGCCTTTGGTTTGGGCCAGATCCTCCACCGGCTGAAGCATCAGAGAAGCGATAGCAATGCCCGTCATGCCCTGAATGATGGTCGGGGCTTCCCCAACATGCTTCGACATGGTCAGCCCGGTCCGAATGGTCTCGATCGCCCTGTCGTATTGTCCCTGTGCGATCTCCAGCCGGGCCTTGAGGCACAGCAGGAACGTGAGCTGGCGGTACTCCGTCAGATTGGCCGGCATGGTGCCTGGCACAAAAGGCGGCCAGTTGCAACCGTGGCATTTCGCCCCCTGGCTGAGCAGATCGAGGTTGGTCTTTGCGTGTTGCAGAGCCGCCTGCACCTGGGCCCGCGGCAGGTCGCGCAACGGCAGTTTCCGCCACTCCGCAAGTTGCTTAGTGTCGGGACTCGTCGGGAGGCCCTGGGCCGCCTTGGCGTAGAACGAGGCGCCGTCACCGTCGGTCAGATCCTCGGCTTTCGGCGCCAGGGTGTACGCCTTCTGGGCGTTGAGCGCCGCCGGTTCGATCGCCAGGGTGATCGCACGCGGCGAGTCGGGTGCTTTGGACGCCTGTCTAGCCGCGTGTGCGCGGGAGGAAAGAACCAGCGCAACCGTCACAACCAAATACATGACTGAGCGTCTCATAAGAATTGTGCTCCAAACTGACATTTCCCTTTTGACCTCGCTCATCTACGCCGCCGAGCATGCCGTTCATTCGAGTTTCTATCCTTTCCTTTTTTGCTTTTCTATGGGGTGTAACCCCACCCGGGACTGTTTTATTGGGCATATCCTCCGGGCAGGCACGGGGGCAGAGAAATAGCCACCCTCGCCCACGCCCCCGTCGTCCCGGCCCGCCACCGTCAGTTGTGCGAATCCCCGACCACGCCTCCGTCGTCCCGGGCGCTCACCGTCAGTTGTGCGAACCCGCCGCCTCCGCCACGGCTCCCTCCCCGCGCTCCTCCCGGGCGTCCTCCACCGCCAGCCTGCTGCTGTACTGGTCGAAAGAGTAGGCGAATCCGCAGGCCCAGCCATGGCTCCTCGCCGGTCAGTAGTCAGTACTTACCCTCTGCTGCGGGCTTGGCCATGGCTCCCGCCTGGGAACCCCGGCTCTAATACGACGTCATCAACTCCCCGATCTGCTCCACCGCTCGCAAGTACAGCATCACCAACGCGTAGCCCACCAGAACGGTGAGGGCAAGAACCAGGATCGTGATGATGGTCTTCGTCAAGATCCCGTACCGCGGGTTAAACCAAACCGCGGGCAAGGCAAAGGGGCCTAAGAACACAATGCCAAGCACCACAGCGCGAGTGGAGTAATACCATTTTCTCTCTGGCGCATCAGGCAGACCAATCCGCCTGCCACAAAACGGGCAGTAAATAAAACTGTCATCGAGGGCGCGAGAACAGCAAGTACACCGCTTCATGGACTCACGGTTGGTGTCCATCCGCCCGTCATATTCGTTCGCTTTATGCACCACAACTTCCCAATGTCTGTTTCATTGACGGCTGTCCCCGTTCCAGCCAGTGAGTTCGTCGGAAGAATCATAACCGCCACCACCAGAAATATCCCCCTCTAAATGCCGGTAAGGCCAGCTCCAACACGCCAGTAGCCATGCTCATCCCGACGCTCAGCCGCGGTCCCGTCGCTCCTCCCGGGCGGCCACCGTCAGTTGTACGAACCCCCGCCCTCGGCCACGGCTCTGTCGCTCGCCCCGGGCGGCTGCCGCTCCATCAGCCCGACAATTGAGGCTTCGATGTGTCTGAAATAGCCCCCTTCGCGTCGGCCAAATCCGTACAACCGGACTACAACCGCCGGGCCTGTTACCTGCCGACGCCGAAGAATATCAAATCCATAAGTGCTGTATCAGCAAGGAGTTATGCGGGGGCCGGAAATGGTGTGACGGTTTCAATGCCCGATTCAAGATGAAAAGAGCCGACAACTCCCTCAAGCGGCCGGCCCTTGTCCCTTTGCCAAGTGAGCGAGACGCTACGGCTTCACGACCCGTTTGTAGATTCGCACATCGTCGATCAGGCCCTTCCAGAAGGTGCCGACCGCGAGGGTACTGCCAGCACCGATGTACAGGCCCTTGCGCGATGCCGCCAAGCCAGACTGCAAGTCTCTGGCAACTTCTACATCATCAAGGTAGAGAGTCAGATTGGAGCCATCGCGTGCCAGACCTTGTACTTCCGTCCCTGCCCTGATAGAATCTTGAGATGGAATGGGCCGAGATCAAGAGCATGGTCAGCTTCCTGCACGAGGTGCATAAGGCTATCCGTGGGCCAGATGTGTCAGTCCTCTCCGACGCGGAAGCCCAACGAATCCAGAGGCAGATCAAAAGAGTGCACGGAGTGATCCATACCCTCCAAAAGGCGATGTCCGAGGTCGAGACCGGGAAGAAGAAGGACATGCTTTCCCACCTGCTCCAGGAAGCCCAGGAGTGCCGGGACCAACTCCTCGACCAGTTTGCCGGCAGCTTGGGCTATGACTGGCTGTTCGCCGACCGGTTGCAGTGAGATCGAGAACCACGACATGGAGGGCGGGACAACCGCGGGCGATAACACCTCCGGTCGGTTGGGTACCCAGCTATGTCAAGAAGAACCAATTGCCCTGTAACGACCGAGAGCGAGAGGTGGTCTGTTCATTGCTGAGGTTGGAATTGTCCTCGCGGCTGTCCTTGAGGCCGTCCTCGCGGCTGCGGCATCATGCGATGGTTCGTGGGGCAGTTCTGCATAATCTGCTGAGCCATCTGGTGCACTTTGGCCCAGTCGATATCGAGGTTCGTTTCCTTGACCTTGTTGAGCCCGCCATCGTACTTGATCAGCTTGCCGGCGACGGACACCACCACACCGCCGTCGCTGGTCGGGGTGACGGATTCGTGCATCAAGGCACCGCACATCGCGGCACAAGCCGGACACGGCATGCCACCTTGCTGCATCATCATACCGCGTCCCATGCCGCCCCCCATCATGCCACCTTGTCCCTGCATCATCATGCCGCCGCCCATGCCTCCGCCCATCATCCCGCCTTGCATACCGCCACCTGGCTGCATCATTCCTCCACCCCCCATGCCGCCTTGTCCCTGCATCATTCCGCCGCCCCCCATGCCGCCTTGTCCCTGCATCATTCCGCCGCCCCCCATGCCGCCTTGCCCCTGTATCATTCCACCACCTCCCATACCGCCGCCCATCATGCCTTGTTGCGGCTGGTCGGGTGACTGTTGCTGCTGGCCAAAGATGGCATACGATCCAAGACCCACAACCAAGACCAACGCGACTGGAACGAACGACCGTTTCATCGTGACACCTTCCTTTCCCAGATTATCAACCGGGATTTCCTATTCGACTTCATAGACTGTGCTCTGGCACCGTACACATCGCATCATACGCAAGCACTGCATCCGCTGGCAATGGCTCTGGTCGTCAATTCTGGCTTGTCCCCCGTCAGAATCTGTCATTCTGCCACAAAAGCCGGCATTTCACCGCTTTTTCGGCGTACTTCTGTCGCACTCTTCTCATTGCCCAGCCCTGTCCTGACCTCACGTCCGCAGCCTCGGCCCCGGCTTCCATCCCTCGCCTGTCCCAGGCGGCCACCTTCAGTTGTGCGAATCCGCCGCCTCGTCCACGGCTCCGTCGTCCCGAGCGGCCATGACTCCAATGAATCGGTACTTTTCACCGACCATCAACGAGAAAGGCCCGTTCTTGCGATCATTATGCCGCAATGGCACGCGGATGCAGGAAGGAGCCCTGATGGTTTGTAGCGTGCCTTACGGCGTTACTACAAACGGATTACTGCCCACGTCTGCCGCCCCTGGTTCCCATCTTCTGCAGGTCGTCCATGGTCATGCCCATCGCCGTGACTCTCTCTTCCATTTGCTTCTCGCGCTCGGCGATGATTTGCCCGAGCTTCTGGGCGGTTTCTTTGGCGTTCTCCTTCTCGGCAGAGGCCTGCGCATCCTTCAGCGCCGTCATAGACTGGTTGTACTCGACCGCCATCTGCCTCATCCGGAGCCGGTCCACACCCTGCTGGATCGCCGCGAGGAGCTTCTGTTGCTCCGTACCCCTCTCTTTCATCTTGGCGCGGTCCTCGTCGGACAGGTCCGCGTATGTCTTGCCCTCCATCGCTTTGGTGCCTTCATCCACGAGGGCCTTGAGCTTGGCCACTTGCGCTTGCAGGTCGGCCACGTTCTTCTGCATCTGCGGCCCCATCATGCCGCCACGCCCGCCCCGGCCGCCGCCCCCGGCTTGCCCGAACGCCGCCCACGCCAGGGTCATGGTCAGCAGAATACCGGCGGCAATCATCGTGCTTCTCTTCATGGGACTATCCCCCTGAATAGAGTTGTGAGTCGCCATCGACCCGATTCCCACGGCGGGAAAAGGAAGAACGGCTTTTCATTCGGTTGCTTCTTGCATGGTGAAGGCGCTCGGCGCCCCGGCTTTATTACATTCTGAAGTCCAGTTGCCGCCGGGCGTGCCATTCACTCCAATCTCTATCCTTTCCTTATTGGGCTTTCTATGGGGTGTAACCCTACTTGGGACTGTTTCATTGGACCTACCCTCCCGTACGCATAAGGCCGAGGAATAGCCACCTGTGCCCGACAGCAACCTTGCGTCCCAGTTCCCTGCCGTCCCGTTGCTCCTCCCGGGCGACCGCTGTTCCAATCAATCCGTGACCCGCCAGGATTCCGTGTCCAAACTCACGCTCCAGACACCCTCACCGATTCTCTATCCCGAAGAAATAGACGATATCATGGCCTAAATTACCCTTGACATCCACATATCATCAGGTAGGCTGTAGCCAGATGCAAGGAGGATCAGGGGGAACGCGCCTCTTTCCCACGTTTTCCCACCACATACTAACGCTTGGTAGCTGGCCGGACGTCGCGGTACTGATCAAAGAAGGGAATTCAGCCATTTGCTTGCAGTTGCACACCATGATCACGGGATGATTCTGGCGGGAGAGAGCCACGGGGCAGCGAAAGAAGAAGGCCGTTTAGTCTCACACGCAACGGCACAGACTGTCGCGAGGAGGGCTTGCTCACGCAGCGGCTATTCTCTCTGCGGCTGGTTAACTCGTCTCGGTTTGGAGGAGGTGGTGACTCATGACCGATCCTCATACCTATGCCGACCCACAGGTAGATATTCGGGACCCCTCATCCGAGCATCCCATTGGCTACGCTCGCTTGAGCCGCAAGGAGCTGTCGCTCTTTCGCCAATTGATCGATGACCGGCGGCCTCTGCCTGTCTATCGCGCGGGCGGTTGGGTCTGCTATGAATGTCCGTTTGAATCCACGGACCTCGCCGCCACGGCAAGACATATCGTGCGAGCCTACGCAGCGACTCCCGCCAGCAGAGACGTCTTGGATGAAAATGACTCCGATCTCAGCTATTAGGGCGGCCCGAGAGACGGCCCGATGCCTCGGTCTGCTCGGCATCGCGTGGCCAGTGACACGAGCAGAACCTCAAACCTCCTGCGGAAATTCGTCCAGGCATGGATAGAATAACATCCTCTGCTCTGGTATGCTCTATCACCGTGGCCAGGTTGCCTCGTACGGCCAGGCATCCGCTGCCACAGGAAGCCGTTCGCACGAACGGCCGCAGGGAGGCGATCAAATTCCGCTGGGAGGACTCGGCGGGGAGGGTAAACGAGATCTACCACAAGGTCCTGAGTGCTGCTTGAGCAGCCTGATACGAGGAGGGTAAGATGAGCATTCGAATTCTGCTGGCTGATTCGCACACGATCTCTCTCGTCACTTTGAGCAGATTCCTGCAAGACCAGGAGGATATCGAGGTGGTGGGGCAGGCCACGGATCGCCACGCTGCCGTCGAACTGACGCGGCAATTGGCGCCGGAGATTGTCTTGATGGACGCCGACATAGCAGTCCCCTCTGGCATGGACGCGGTGCGACAAATTCACCAGGAAGTGGCTGGCGTCAAAATCATCGTCTTGTCCGTAGATCCGACCCACCCGCTCGTGCAGGAGACGTTCCAAGCCGGCGCCAGCGGCTACCTGGTCAAGGATGGCGACCCCCAGGAACTGCTCCCCGCCATCCGGATCGTGGCGGAAGGGGGAACCTATATAAGTGATGAACTGAGAGGCAACTCGGCAGGATATGAAGCACACAACGCGTAACCAAGGCGCTGTGCCGCACCTCCCGCCGCGAGAGCCGGCATCTCCCATAGTCCATTCTCCCTCCCGGGCGGCCGAAAGGGCATTTTCACAGGGGGGGTAATCGGTCAACCAGTCCTCTACCCTGGTTTTTAAGTACTTGTCACTGAACGATTAACGATTGTCATTACAGGACTTATGATGCGGGCCGAAGCGGAGCCAAAGCCGCGCCGAAGGCGAAACGAATCGCCTTGTGGCGCGCCTGTTGCGCGCTTCATGGTTTGAGTTGGTCCATTCATCGACAGGTATGACGTTTGAGCAGGATTCAAAGCCAGGGCCAGCGGCTTCGTCCTCCGCTGGCCCTGGCCCTCTACACGCAATGGATCTTACGCCGGACGGTCCGATGGCACGGTTGTAGAGCAACACATTGTCAATCAAGGCGGACCTACAGGTCTCTATGTGCAGCCTGCTGGCGCGGTGCAGACTATGGCTGCGAGATTTGCCGCAGCATGCCCATCGTGTCCCAAGCCCACCACATCTCGACGATCTTCCCGTCGGCAAACCGGTACAGGATGACTCCCGCGAAGCTTACCGGTTTTCCCGTGGGCGGGATGCCCATTAGTATGCCAAGATGGGTTGCGTTTGCCGTCCAACGCTCCATCACCAAGTCTCCTTCGGCGACCATGTCGTCAAGGACAACATGTAGGTCGGGGTAGGCTACCAGGTAGTCCTTGACCCCTTGCCTGAGGATCTCCAGATTGCTCCGGCCATACATGTACTCAATGGAGGGATTATGGCTGACTACGTCAGAGGAGAATATCTTGTCCATGACGTCGAGCTTCTGCTGGTTCCAGACCTCGTTCACAAAACGACGGACCAGCGCCTTGTTGGCCTCCGGATCACCGGGATCGCCTGTCGCAGCCGACGGCGCACTCCAGGCATAGTCCGCTGGTGTCGGACGAGCCGGGCTCGCGGCCCCGATTTGCTGCATGAGACCCAGCATATCGGCAAAGGACCACGCTTCCGCCACCTTGCCTTCCTCAAAGCGGAAGATGATGTTGCCCGTTATCTTGAGCGGCAGGCCCGTGGCGGGGATCTGGCCCATCAGTGTGCCCGTGTGCGTGCCGACATAGGAGGTGCGCAGGGCGACCTTGTTTCCCTCGGCAATAATATCGTCGATCGTGATCTGCAAGTCCGGGACGGCGACGAGCAGCCCCGAGATCGTCTGCATCTCGCCCTTATAGCCAGTAAACTCCCCCGTCGGCGCGTGGCCCGCCATACTCGCGGTGATCAACTCATCCACGGTGTCCAGCCGTCCCTCGTTCCACATCTCCTCGAAGAAACGTCTGGCGACGACCTTGTTGGCCTCCGGGTCATTCTGCCGGTAACCGGCCAGCCACAAGACCTCGCCCACAGATAGAGCGCGGTCATAAATGCGCACGTTGTCCATGAGACCGGTCATTTCCCTCTGAATATTCGTGCCATTCTGGTTCCAGGCGCCAATCGCGGCATCGCCCAAAATGAGGTTCGTCAGCGGCGCAGCAAGGTCCCGAGAGTCCTCCAGTTGGCCGTTCAGGTAGAGCGAAACCTTGGTGTCCGAGACGGTCAACGCCATATGGCTCCACACATTCGGGGCGACAACGGTCTTGCCCTGCAGGTCGCCGCCCGCCAGGCCGCTGATGCCGACGTTGACCATGCCGGTCCTGAGCTTGAAGTGAATGGCACCGGCTCCCCAAACGTTCGTATTCATCCCGCCGGAGAAATCCAATGGAGCTGGATCGACAGTCGGATGGACCCACATGGAGTAACTGACCTGGCCGAAGACAGCCCCCGCTCCGCCAATCCTGGGCACGGCCACCGCATCGTCCGTTCCATCGAGGACCAGGACGCCGTCGGCGACGCGTGCATTGCCGGCCAGAGTGCCGTTGTTGCCGTTGCCCGAGACGTCTTTGGCGTCGGTCTCAAAGTCGTAATGTGCCAGCAGCCCCTGCGTGCCCGGATTGACCGGCTGCGGTTCGGTCGGCATGATCTGGTTCAGGATGGTCAGGTTGTCATAGTAGCAGTGAATGGCTCGTTCAAGACCCTGTTCATCATAGTGATACAGGATAGTTCCACGGACCTGTACAGGTCTCCCTGTGGCTGGTATGCCGAAATAAGGTCCGTCATGTGTGCCAGCCCAGGTGCACTCACACAGGACCCAGCCATCGCCCAGATCGACAAAGCGTGTGGGAAACACCTGGACATCCGGAAATGCCAGGAAGAAGAGTTCCTGGAGCGCGGCGTATTGACTGCGATTGACCGGAATGCCGAATGGAGCGAAGAATATATCATCCTCGGCGTGCTGCATCCTTGCATTTGCTGCCAGATCATGCTTGTTCCAGCGAGCCTGGGCCTCCTTGGCCGCTGCCATAGGCGACAAGCCTGTTGGTGCCGGATCGGGTATGGGGAAAGACGGCACCAGACCCGGCATCTGTGCCAGCGGCATTACGCCGAGCTGCATCATCACGCCAGCCATATCGCCGTAGGTTGCAGCCCACTTGATCTTGGTTCCTTCGAATTCGTAGAGATCCATGTGGGGCAACCGGATGGGTTTTCCGGTCGCCGGGATTCCCATCCACTCCCCCAGGTGTGTTCCGCTGGCGACGCATTCCACAACGACGATGTTGCCGGCCGCCCAAACACGGCTCGCGGTCGCGGTGAAGTCCGGAATGCCTGCCAACAGGCTCCCAAAGAAGCTGCGGGCTACCGCCTTTCCCTTGAATGGGACCGACAGCGGCACGAAATCAAATACGACGTCATCGGTCCAATAGGACATCACTGCATCCAGGTCGTGTGCATTCAGAGCTTTGTCTGCAGCGTCTCGAACAGCGATCAAGTCCGCCGTGGTCTGCGCGATGCCGGCGCTGCCGACGACCATGAAGATGACGGCGGACAGACAGAGAACACTTCTCCTCGTACACATGAGCATACCTCCTTCAATAGATGGGTACAAAAGTACACGGCGCGATGCTCGGCGCACGTCATCACCAGTTTGGCGGATCGAATTGTGGTCTCATAGGGGATAGTCCTGTTCTGTCTCCAGGGAGTTGCACGGATCCCACGGTGCCAGCTTCTTGACTAAGTCAACTACCGTGGCCGCTCCCAGCTTCCGCATGAGGTTATAACGATGGGCTTCTATGGTCCTGCGCGAGCGGCTGAGCACGCCGGCGATTTCGCGGTTTGTCCTGCCCTCCAGGACGTGGTGCAACACGGCAATCTCAGCCTTGGTGAGAGGCGTTCCGCCGTCGCGGCCCCGGAAATCCCTCTGCTGGAGGAGAGCATCGAGAGCAGCGACAAGATGCATCGCTTCAATGGGTTTCTCTATGCAGTCGGCGGCACCGGCCTTGATGGCCCGGACGGCCGTGCTTACGTCGCCACGTTCCACCAGGAGAACGACAGGTGTCTGCGGGGCCCGGTGTTTCAACTTCCTAACCAGTTCCACGGCACTCGATGTGCCGCCGTCACAAGCGACAAACAGGAGATCGTACTGGCGAGTGCTCAGGAGCTGCAGGCCGCGATCCGGCGCGGGGGAGGACTCAACTGAGAAGCCATAGCCTTGGAGAACACCGGCCAACACCTCCCATATCCGGGGGACGTTCACTACGCAGAGGATGCACCCCGTGGAGGTGTGCTTGTTCACTGTTGCGGTTAGTTGCATCATGTAGAGCTCTCGTGCTTCTCGCTTCGGGCTCTCACGACCCGGCCGTAGATACGAACATCATCGATCAGGCCGGACCGGAGCGTCCTCTACTTGCCGGCGTTTGGTTTCGGCGGGTTCTCCTTCTCGTAGTACGTCATGAAGACCTTCAAATCCTCAATGTCCACCTTGCCGTCGCCCCAAGGCATCGGCCCGATGTCACAGAGCGTGTTGTTCGTTCCCCAGTTGTCGATCAGCATCACCAAGTCCACGAGGTCTATCTTCCCGTCGGCGTTGAAGTCCACGACCGGAAGGATCGGCGTCTGCCATAGGTCGTAGTACCCGACGCCACCGGACCGGTTCATCGCGGTGAAGTACAGAACGGAGCCGTCCGGCGAAATCCTTGGCGCCACGTCAATGCTGGCGCTGCTGATCGGGAAGGCGAGATGCGTTGGGGATTCCCAGTTATCGCGATGCGTCTTGCGAGTCACCATCCAGATGTCCCACCATCCTCCTAATACCGGATTGCGGCCACTGGCGAAGAACAGAACACGTCCGTCCATTGAGATGCTCGGGCCGGATTCGCCGCTTGACGTATTAATGACAGGCCCAACGTTGGCGGGAGTGTTCCACTGCTCGTGTATAGTGGCTCGCGTGGCCACGTATATGTCCAGACTGCCATAGCCGCCGGGACGATCCGAGACGAAGTAGAGCGATAGTCCATCGGCGGAAATGACAGGTTCACCATCCCGGTAGGGACTATTGATCGGCGGACCAAGATTGACTGGCGGGCTCCACGGGTCGTCTTGTGTCTTCCGTGTGGTCATCCAGACGTCCACATCGCCGCATCCGCCCGGACGCGCAGGTGCGGCAAGGCCCCAAAGCCCATCGCTAAAGAACAACGTCAGACCGTCGGCCGAGATACAGGGAGAGGTCTCGCACGCAGCGCTGTTCACCACCGGGCCAAGGTTCGTGGATTGCCCCCATGCGCTGGTGGCGGTCGGGCGCGTGGCGACCCATATATCGCCTCTGCCCCCGTACCCATTCTCGGAGGCCAGGTACAGCGAGAGGCCGTCGGCCGAGAGGCTTGCGCCTCCTTCACCAGCCGGGGTATTGATCGTGGGTCCGAGAGGCGTGGGTGTGCCGAAGACGAAGTCGCCGCGTGCGGCACTGGTCCATCCCAGCACACCAGCCGCAAGTCCGAGCCACAAGAACGAATTCCCGACCTCATTCAACCTCTTCATCCGACACCTTGCCTTTCTGCCCTGAGGGCCTGATCGAGACTATTTCTAGATAAACCGCCATGTCATGTTTCTCGCTGCGAGCCACGCGCGCAGACCTTGTCCGTGGGGCAAGACCGGTACTGGTCAGCCGCCCAGCCTTTGGAGTTCCCTACTCCTCCTGCGTTAATCACCCAGTGCACTGGGTTTGGGGCATGGCGCCCTGGTCATTATGTCACATGACTTCAATCCGTCTCCGTTTCCGGAATCTTCCCGTCCGCGAGATTCTTCACCTCTGCCTCGCTGATCGCACAACTGTAGATGCGGACATCATCCATGCCGCCATCCCACCTGCCGGTCCCTGGTTCTTCCGTTCTGGGGGCAATGTGAATTCCTTCCGTGTTCTTCGCCAAATGGCCCGGAGCCCATTTTGAGGTATCCAGCTTGCCGTCCACGTAGAGATACGCCCGCATACCGTCATACACGGCCGCGATGTGATGCCATGATCCTCGTCCTATGGACATGTTTCCCCAAATCACGGTCTTTGTGGAGGGGGCGGTGTAGAACTCGAAATTCACCGTGCCTCTGGCAGCCAGGACAAGACGCCAGGAGTCGCCTCCTCTTTCCAGGAAAGTCTTCCAACTCTCCGAGTAGGTTCCAGGTCTAATCCAGCAGCAGATAGCGATCTGATCGGTGATGTCCAGCGCGGGAGAATACGTGCACTCAATGGATGCCTCCGTGCCTGCGAAATCCAGGGCCGGACCCAACCTGCCCTCCACTCGACGCGGGTTTCCCACCAGTTTCACGTGCAGCCCATTGCCTGAACTATCCCTGACGACGGAGCCGTCTGTGTCGTCCAAACGTAACCAAGCTGCCAGCGGCCTGATTCGTTCCATGTGCAGATGGCTTTCGGACTGATATGAGACCAGTCTCTCGGTCATTTCCCGTTTCCATCCGGCACAGACGTTCTCTCCGGAGAGGGCAAGAGCATGGCGCTGCAAGTCCACGGCTTGGGTGAACTGCCCCAACTCGGCGTGAGCCGCGGCCAGGGCGCTGATGCACAGAGGGTCCTGCCACTTGGTGACCTCGCACGCATGTGCGCCGTACTTCCGTGCCGCTTCTCCGTTGCGGCATTCGGCTTGCGGACAAGTTGCCATTAACCATGCCAGACGGGAGAAGACACGATCGTTATTGGGGTCGAACGCCGCGGCCATTTGGTAGGCCTCAATCGCGGGCGTGGGATTTGTGCCGACACGCATCTTGTCGTCGGCGAGTCTATGGGCTGACCGAGACAAGGCACCGGCTAAGCTGAACACTTGGGCTGCTTTCTCAGGGCCACTGGCCTCGTACTTCTTCTGCAACCGGCCCACCAGTGGAGCAACCTCAGCCAGCTTTCCCGTGGCGAGCAGGCCCCAAGCCGCGCGCAGGTCGGGGTCTCCCTCTGCCAGCACGATCTCGGCCTTACACAGGTGGCGGTCATCGGAATACCTATTCTCCCCGCACTCCCGGCGCAGCTGATCCATGAGCTGCCGGACGCGGTCCCTCCGACCAAGGCAATTGTAGGCTTCGATCATACAGACGAGGTAATCCGGGATAAGCTGGTTTGAGAAATAGGCTTCATACATCCGCTCTACATGGTCTATGGTCGAGATCCCTTCCTGACGATGACCGCCTTGCAGTTGATCCAGGCCGGTTCCGGCTAAAGCGAGCAGATAGGTACTAGCAGAACCGAAAGAGGTGCGCGTGGCGAAGGCAAACTCATAGCGCCGCCATTCGTCACGCAGATAGTCCTCACGAGTCCGGGCCGAGGGGAAGGCCTCCTGCGTCGGCTTCGTGGGATCGAGAGGGATCGTCCATATCTCGTCAACCGGGTAGATGGCGTCAATGCTCAGACGGGAACCGTCAGGCGACCAGTGGGCCGCACTGACAGGCTGACCCAGGACGTGCCAGCCCCTGGCGGAATCGCAATCATAGATCCACAGACCTGAGGCATAGCTATAGTCGTAGGCTCCGATGCTCAGTGCCCGGCCGTTCGGCGACCAATCTACAACGTGCAAGGACAGATTGCCCCCGGGAAAGGCCCATCCGGCCAGTTCCGCTCCGGAGGCCAGGTCCACGATGCTCAGACGCCCCGGGACGGCGTACGCGACGCGTCGGCCGTCCGGGGAAACCCGGGGATACCAGGCGGGGCAGGCCATCACTGGCACTGGCTTGGCCCGGGGATCACGAATGTCCACGGCGTAGAGCGTTCTCTCCGCGCGCGACTGGATGAACAGGCGCCCGGAGTCCCCGGACCAGTGCGGGTAGCCGCCCGAAGCGATCCGACGGGGTTCCCCGCCCTCGGCGGGGACGAGCCAGACTTCCTCCTCCTCGAAGTTTACGTACCCGGGCGATCGCACGAAGGCGATGAAGAGACCGTCAGGGGACCACGCCGGATCCTTGCCGTCGCCGACCAACAGGCGAGTCTGTCCTGACTGAACGTCCAAAATCTCGATGCCTCGGGATAGACCCCAGATCGCGGGGCCCAGATGGGCGGACCCCAGCCAGTGCCGGCCATGAAAATCCGACCGCCCGTAGGCGATCTTCTTGCCGTCTGGAGACCAGGTGGACAACGACCACGTACCCCCAGACAGCAGCGTGGCCTTGGCGCGGAGGCCCTGGCGGGTGTCTTGGAACTCCCGCATACAGAAGTGGATCATCTCAGCCACGACGCCCTCAGCTTTATGGCCAAGTGGGCCCCCTCGCCCGGAACACCATGAGGTTGGCCGTTGGAGAGGCTCTTGCTGCGCCGGGTCCCCAAGAAACCTTGG
>JAMCWO010000172.1:15937-36408 GCA_023481165.1 Planctomycetota bacterium
TACAGAAGTGGATCATCTCCGCCACGACGCCCTCGGCTTTATCCAAGGTTTCTTGGGGACCCGGCGCAGCAAGAGCCTCTCCAACGGCCAACCTCATGGTGTTCCGGGCGAGGGGGCCCACTTGGCCATAAAGCTCACAGGCCTCCTGCAGTCGCCCGGTCCGAAACATGGCCGCCATAAGTCGGCCGGCATAATTCGCATTCCTTTCCAGGGCGTAACACTGTCGCGCGTCCTCCAAAGCTGCCTCGAACCGGCTCATCCGCCAGTTTGTCTCCCTGCGGTGGTCATAGTACTCCCCCAGGCTGGGTGGGGCCTGGCACAATTCTAGGGCGCGATTGTGGTCCTTGAGGGCCGCCTCGAATCGGCCTTGCTCCCGCCTGGCAATGCCGCGTAAGGCGTAACCGAAATGGTCTTGCGGACGCAGGGCAATCATGGCCTCGGCGTCTTGCTCCATGCGATCGTAGGCCCGACGTTGGTAGTACACTACTGCCCGGGCCTGGCGCGAGAAGTAATGGCTGGGATCGAGTTCGAGGGACTCCGACAGCCAGCGGAGGATCGCCTCCGGCGTGCTGGCTGTCATTGCGCGCAGGTGATAGGCATCTGCCGTCTTGGACAGCTTGGACTCCGCCTGTTGTTGTTGCTCCTGGGCCCGCGTGGGATCACTGGCAAGGTACATCTGGGCGAGCAGGCAGTGGGCCGGGCCCGCCACGACAGGGTCTCCTTGGGTAAGTTCCTGAAGCACCCGTTCCGCCTCGGCCTGGCGCGCCATCAACAGCAGGAGTTGCGCGTACAGGAGACGCGTTTTGGGTTCGGACTTCTCGTTCAGAAGACCGCCCTCAATCTGAGTCAGAGCGGCCTGATAATTGCCCTCGGCGTAGAGCTTTTGCGCCGCGGACAACTGGCGGTCTGTCTCGACTTGTTCCGCCAGGCTGGTCACCTGGTACTGCGCCCGGTGGACCCGGAGGTGCTGCATGGTGATGACCGAAAGGCCAAGGATCAGTGCCAGGACAATGACGCTCGTCAGTACGACGGGCATGCGGTGGCGGGCCAGGAACTTGCGGAGGCAGTAGGCGGTGGATTCCGGGCCCGCGAGGAGGGGCCGGCCGTTCAGGTAGTTCCGGACATCGTCGGCGAGCTCGGCGACGGAACGGTAGCGGCGCGTGCGGTCTTTGCGCAGCGCCATCAACGGAATCCACTCGAGCTCGGTGCGCAAGCGCCGGGCCAGAGTGGCAGGATCCGTTCGGCGGCTCTCGGCGATCTTCCGGGCCCGCTCGCCCAGGGCGGACAGACGCGTGCTGGGCCGGGGCGGTTCCAGTTCCCGGATGATCCGCTGGATTTCGCCGAGAGCCGCCGACCTCAAGGTCCCTTCATCGAAGGGCAACGCTCCCGTGAGCAGTTCATAGAGCACGACACCAAGCGAGTAGATATCCGTCCGGGTGTCGATGTCCAAGCCGCTCATCTCCGCTTGCTCCGGACTCATGTACTCCGGCGTGCCGATCAACTCGGCGTACCGGGTGAAGATCGTTCGTTCCGTCAGCCGCTGGTTCGTGGCTTTGGCGATGCCGAAGTCGATGACCTTGGGCACAGGGATGCCATCGTGTAGCGTGACCATGATATTGGAGGGCTTGATGTCCCGATGAATAATGCCCTTCTGGTGTGCGTGCTGCACGGCATGGCAGACAGGAATGAACAGCTCCAGCCGTTCGTTCGTGTCCAGCCTGTTCATGTCGCAGTACTCGGTAATGGAGACCCCACGCACCAGCTCCATGACGAAGTAGGGGCGTCCGGTGTCGGTGGACCCGGCATCGAAGACCTTGGCGATATTCGGATGATCCATCATCGCCAGGGCTTCGCGTTCGATCTCAAACCGGGCGATCACGCTCCTGGTGTCCATCCCCAGTTTGATAATCTTCAGGGCCACGCGACGATGAAGAGGTCTCTCTTGTTCGGCCATGTAGACGACGGCCATTCCGCCCTCGCCGAATCTTCTCCAGGAGCTTGTAAGCGCCGATCACGGAGCCCGGACCCTCGACTGCCGGGGAGGTGTCCAGGGTGACGTCCACGTCAAAGGTGGGGGCCTCCAGAAAATCGCCCGCCGCGTCGTTGGCCTTGAGAAGCTCCTCTACGCGTCCCCGGAGAGTCGAATCATCCCCGCAGGCGGCCTCCAAATAAGCCAGACGTTCTGCCTTGGATGGCTTCTGTGTCGCGGCGTAGTAGATTTCTTCGACTCTGTTGAGACTCTCGGCCACGATGTTACCTCCAACACTCTTGGCTCTACCCTACAGTGCGCCGTTTCCAGGCCAAACGCCTCACGGCCGTAAAAAAAAGTGAAAAATGGGATGCCTCATGCCTTGTTGATTTCGTGGAAGAGCCAGGCACGGGCATAGGACCAATATCGGTCTGCGGTCGCCTTCGAGATGTTCAGCACTTTCGCGGCTTCGGGGATGGTTAGACCGGCAAAGTAACGCAGCTTGACCAGTTCTGCCTTGGTCGGGTCCTCGCGAGCCAACCGGTCGAGGGCCTCATCCAGCGTCAAGAGGATCTCCGGTTGTTCCTCATCCGCCAGAGCATCGTCCTGGATGTCAACGCGCTGATGAGCACCGCCACGCTTGATCCTCTGCTTCTTGCGTGCCCGCTCCACGAGAATGCGACGCATGGCCTCCGCCGCGGCGCCGAAGAAATGCCCACGACTACTCCAGTCCTGGACTTCGGCCACCACGAGCCGAAGGTAAGCCTCGTGCACCAGGGCGGTCGGCTGCAGAGTCTGCCCCGGCTTCTCTTGGGACAATTTCTGCGCGGCGAGAACCCGCAATTCCTCATAGACCAAAGGCAACAGTTCGTCCGTAGCCTTGGCATCCCCCCGTTCGATAGCATTCAAGATGCGTGTGACATCACTCATGCCGACTCCCCACCGTTCCGGGTCCCAGATGAACGTATTCTGCCACGGAGGTGGGGAGATTTCAAGCTCCAGCGCGGAGCTGCCCCAAGACTGGCACCACCCTCGCCCGGTCTGGAAACAGATGGGGCCAGCGGCTCCGTTGTCCGCTGGCCCCTGTGCCCAGTGGAGGCCGTACTCGGCGTTACGGCTGGGCGGCCGAAGCGTTCTGGATGCAGAAGAACCGCACCTCGCTCAGGCCGGTCTGCGGGGCCTTGCCACCCCAGTTCTTCTCGATGGTCAGCTTGACGAATTTGGCCGGGACAGCGGCGAAGCCGATGATGATGTTCGCCGTGTAGCCGGGCTTGCCGGGGGCTTTGGCAAACTCCGGCACGTTGGCTAGTGGCGTCCACGCGGTGCCATCGGTCGAGTATTCAATCTTGACGGTCTTGGCCCCGAAGCCCATGAAGGGTTCGATGATCTGGTTCATATTCCAGACCCACATCTCATGCAGGGTATAGACTCTGTCGAACTGATACTGAATCCAATTCGGCGGCACGCCGAGACTCCACCACATGTCCGTCGCGTTGATCGAATGCCCGTCGTTCTGGTCCAACCCGGAGCCGTCCACGGTCTTCTCCGGGCCATTGCCGCGCTGCGCGCTGGAAGCGGTGGCGGTGACGTTCCTGATCGGGTAGGTCAAGGCGGCGGTCGTGAACTGCAGGACCGGCCCTTTGACGATGGAAACCGGACCGGCGATGACAAAATCCACGCGCCAGTAATAGGTCCGGCTGAGTTCCAGCAGTCCTCGGGGATTGTAGGTAGTCGCCTGCTGTCCCTGACTGACCAATACGCCCTGGGGGTTGGTTCGGTCGGCACTGCTGACTGCCTCCCAGGAGGTGCCCAAGTAGACATCACAGTTCTGCGCGAACGAAGGAGAGATCCAACTCAGGGTCACATCGCAAGGAACATCGGAGGCGCGCGGATCGGGGGTCGCCAGCGACTTCGTGAGGACCCCCACGTCTCGCTCATCCACCACGCCATCGCCCCAGGCGCAGGGGCCGATATCACACACGGAGTCGCTCTTGCCCAAATACGCCACCAGCACAGTCATGTCGTTGGCATCAACCTTGTTGTCGCGGTTGAGGTCCAGGACAGGGATGATCGGAGCCTGCCAGTTTTCGTAGTTGCCGTCGTCATACGTGAAGAAGTAGAAAGTGGAGCCGTCTCCGGAGATGCGCGGCCCGAGCTGATTGCCGGAACTGTTGACCACGGGTCCAAGGTTTATCGGCGTTTGCCAGGGCGAAGAGAGGGTCGCGCGCCGCGTCATCCACAGGTCAGAGCCGCCGTACCCGCCCGGCTGAGGGACATGACCATAGAAATCCTGGAAGAAAAGCAGCAGCCCGTCCGGCGAAATGCCGGGGCTGACCACGTTGTAGGCAGTGTTCACCACCGAGCCGAGGTTGACCGCATCGCCCCAAGGATCGGTGGTCTTCGCACGTCTGCTGACGTAGATGTCGTTGCCGCCGTATCCCTCGGGCCGCTCCGCGATGAAGTAGAGTTCCAGATTGTCCGGGGATACGCACGGCTGGTTTTCCGCCCGCGCGCTATTGACCCCGGGGCCGACATTCACGGCTTGTCCCCACGGGCTGCTCCTGGTCGTGCGTGTCGTCATCCAGATGTCCCAGCCACCCTGCCCGCCGGAGCGGTTAGAGTGAAAGTACAGCGTCAGTCCGTCACCCGAGATGGTCGAGACAGACTCGTTGGCCGTGCTGCTGACGGTAGGTCCGAGGACTTCGGCGGGACGCCAGGGCGCGTCTATCGAGTCACGCTTGATTACCCAGATGTCGCCTCCACCATACCCGCCGGGGCGGTCCGACTGGAGATAGATTTCCAGCCCGTCGGAGGAGCAGCAGTCGATCGCATCGTGCACGGGATCGATGACGGGGATGGTCGTCCTCAGATTCACCGGCTTGCCGAAGGTAAAATCGGCTTTCGCGCTGCTGATGCCAAGCGCCACGAGGACGATCATTACCAACGAAGCCGCACCAGGATTCCAGATACCCGTCTTGTCATGGGACATGATCCTTACCTCCATTCTTGTGTTGTGTCGGCTTGCGCCGGCCAGGAGAAACATGCTACTGGGACCGAAACACGCTCCGGCCCCGGTCTTCGGGAGAGAATCCGCAGGAGATCGGGATTCGGTGCGCGACGCCGATTTTTTCGAGGAGGAATTCTGTGGCGCGGGAGTCGACGTTATAATAATGGGATGGGCCAACGATCTATGTAGGGGAGTCAACAGCATGGTTCTTCGCGATCAGACGGACATGGGCGGGACGGCAGAGACCTTCCTGACGACCCATTGGTCCCTGATCGAGGGCATTCAGAAGCAGCAGGACCCCGAGCGGGCGATGATCGGGCTGCTCCTGCAGCGCTATTGGAAGCCCGTCTACTGTTATCTCCGCCGCAGCGGCTACGGCAACGAGCCGGCCAAAGACCTGACCCAGGGCTTCTTTCACGAAGTGGTTCTCCACCGTCACCTAATCGACCGCGCCGACCCGTCCAAAGGCCGCTTCCGGGCCTTCGTGCTGCACGCGCTGAAGCAGTATGTCATCGACGCGCAACGACGGCAGACCACCCAGAGGCAGATTCCGCCGGAGAAGCTCGTGCCGTTGGATCTGGCGGACCCGCCGGCCCAGATCGAAGCGATGGCTGCTTTGGACGCTGAGCAGAGCTTCAACTACGCCTGGAAAGCAGACCTGCTGGACCGTGTCCTGGGCGAAGTGCGAGACTGGTATGCCCGACAGGGCATGGAGAGCCATTGGGGCGTCTTCCAGGATCGTCTCGTGGGACCCATCATGAGCGACTCTCCACCTGTGCCTTACGCGGAGGTCTGCCGAAGATACGGCATTCAGGACGAGGCCACCGCCGCCAACATGCTCAAGACCGCCAAGCGTCTTTTTCGCGGCATCCTGGAAAAGCACGTGCGACAGACCGTGGTCCGCGGCGCCGAGGTGGAGGAAGAGCTCCGGGAGATCTTCGGATTTCTGCGGTCTCGGCGCACCGACTGAAGGGTCCCTGCGGATCTTTCCGTGTAGGACTCTGTGCGGACAGGATCCTCTCCCGCTGAGAGATGGCCATGAAGTGCGACGATTCATTCTTCGGAGCCGAATCCGACCGGATCGACCGGCTAGTCGCCCGCGCGCTGGACGACGCGGAGGCGGACGAACCAGACGCTGCGGTGACGGCGCTGAACACGGTCTTGGAGCAGCCGGGCAGCCAGATCGACCGGTACAGGCTCCTGCGTGTCCTGGGCGAAGGCGGCATGGGGGTGGTCTACCTGGCCGAGCAGACCGAACTGGTCCAGCGGCGGGTGGCGCTCAAAATCATCAAGCCCGGGATGGACTCCCAGCGGGTGCTCGCCCGCTTCGAAGCCGAGAAGCAGGCGCTGGCGCTGATGGAACACCCGTACATTGCCCATGTGTACGATGCGGGCCTGGCCCCCAGCGGCCGGCCCTATTTCGTGATGGAGCACATTGACGGCCTACCCATCACGAAGCATTGTGACGAACACCGGCTGACGATTGAAGAGAGGCTCCATCTGTTCCTGCACATCTGTGAGGCGGTGCAGCACGCCCACCAGAAAGGGATCGTCCATCGGGATTTGAAACCTTCGAACATTCTGGTGGTGATCCAGGAGCGCCAGGCGATTCCAAAGATCATCGACTTTGGCGTGGCCCGGGCAATCAGCGCGCCGCCGGAACGCACGTTGTACACCGAACAGGGCCAGCTCATCGGGACCCTCGAGTACATGAGCCCCGAACAGGCCGATCCGGGGAACCAGGACATTGACACCCGCACGGATGTGTACTCCCTGGGTGTCGTGCTCTATGAGCTGCTCGCGGGCGTACTGCCGTTCGATCCCGAGACTTTTCGTACCGGTGGGATCGAGCAGATCCGCAAGGTGATCTGCGAGCAGGACCCGAAGACTCCCAGCACTCGGCAGAGCAAAACCTCGGCCGAGCAGTCCGCGGAATGGGCTCGGCGGCGCCACGCCGATCTCCGAACCCTGCGGCGCAGGCTTCGGGGCGACTTGGACTGGATTACTCTCAAGGCCCTGGAGAAGGACCGCACGCGGCGCTACGGGACGGTAGACGCCTTGACCGCTGATATCCGCAACTACCTCGACCGCCGGCCCGTCGCGGCGGCCCCACCCGCGGTTCTGTATCGCGCCAGGAAGTTCGCCCGTCGCCGCCGGCAGACGATCGGCGCGGTGGGCGCGGTCATCTTGCTGCTGTTCGTTCTGCTCTGGGCCCTCCAGGCGCACCACCAGGCGGGCCAAGAGCGCATCCATGCCCAAGCCCTGGAACACCAGCGCCTTCTGGAAGAGGCGCAGAGGCTCTTTGAAACCCGGGGCATGCAAGGCCGAGGAGCGTCAGACTCTTCCAACGACGCTCTGGCGACGCTCCAGCCTCTCCTGGCCAGCAGACACGTCGGCCCCCAGGCGCGGCTCCTATTCGCCAGCATTCTGGTGGAATATAGCTATTACGAGGAGGCGGTACCCAGGCTCCAGAAACTGCTTGGGGGACGTCGCGAGATCGCCGGAGCCGCGTATATGTTGTTGGCCAGAATCCTCTGGGAAGGCCCCTCCATTGGCGCCGAAGAGTTCAAGAAGGCGGAGCAATACCAACAGAAGGCCGAGCAACTGCTTCCCGAGACGGCCGAGGCGTACTATCTGCGGGCGCTGGCCACCCTGACCATTCACGACAAGCTCGATCTGCTGGACAAAGCGCTGCGTCTCGATCCCCAGCACTATCCCTCCCGCCGGTTGCGGGCTCTCACCTATCGGGCTTCCCGAGACTACCGCCATCTGGCTGAGGATGCGCTGGCCATGATGTTGCGGCGGGAGGGAGACCCGCAGGGTTATGCGCTCCGCGCCGCAGCTCTGGGAGAACTGGGCGACGATGATGAAGCTGTCCGGTGCTACGATGACGCCCTCAGGCTGACACCCAGGGAAGATCCCCAGTATGTCGAACTGCACAGGCAGCGAGGCGCGATCCTCCTGCGGATGGGTCAGCATGAGCGTGTCCTGGCCGAGGCACAAGCATGCCTGAAGATCGCGCCCCAGGCGGCAGACATGCAGGCGCAGGCCTTCTGTGCGCTGACCGCTCTGGGCCGATACCAGGAGGCTGATGCTCTGTGGCGGGCGGTCCGCGCGGATCCTGCCGTTGCCAGATTGATAGATGCGGCAATGAAGTACGTTTTTGACACGCGGCAAGCCGGTCGCCCTTGGCATCCACGGGACAATCAACCCGAGGGCCCCGCCTTCGGACCCCTGTTCGAGGCCCAAGACGTACATCGCAGCATGTCCGCCAAAGCACACCGGCTGATTCGCGACGGCTTCTCCGCCTGCTGGTCGCCGGACGGCACCAAGGTGGCCTTCAGCCTGGGGGTCCCCGGCAATAGCGGCCTGGCCATCTATGATCCGGCCACGAAGAAGACCGACCTGTTGATTGTCCCCGGCAGCGATCCGAGCTGGTCGCCGGATGGCCGCCACATCGCTTTCGTTCGCGACTGCGAAATCCTTCGTCTGCCGGACCTTGCGACCGGTGTGCAACCGGTGCGCAACCATCTGTATTTCCGCGGCCAGGAAGTCTGGATAATCAAGGCCGACGGTACGCAGCCTCGGCGCCTGGCGCGGGGCGCGGCCTTTCCTTCCTGGAGCGCCGATTCCAGGCAGGTCTACTATCAATCCCGTATGGAGCACATGCTGTACTCGATTTCCATCGAGGACCCCCAGGCCCAGCCCGTATTGGTCTTTGCCTGTTTTTCCTATTACCCGGCCCTATCGCCTGACGCCAACTGCGTCGCCCACGTGTACGAAGAAGGGGCATCAGAGCTGGGCTCCGTCAGAAACGGAGTCTGGCAGTTCACCCGCAGGGTCTCGCCATCCCGCGTGGCCCAATGGGCCGCGCCTCTGGCACTGTGGGGTGGCTGTTAGTCCCCCGATGGGCGGGAGTTCAGCTTTGGGGGCACCAACGGTCAAGGTGTGGGAAGTACGGGTCTGTGGATTTATGATGTAGCCCAGAGAGAAGCTGTCAGAGTCTTTCGTGGTCCGATCGTCGACGGCCATTGGTCTGGGGATAAGAGACAATTGCTGATCTCGCTCGGCTCTCCCTACTTTGAGACCTGGGTAGCGGATCTCGATCCGAACCTCCCGACGGCCACAGCTCTGGGGCCTGCCCAGAGTCTGGCGGAGCATTGTCGCGAGTGCATCGCAACCTGCACGCGGCGGTTGGAGGCCGAGCCGAACAACGTGACCGGTCATTTGGCACGAGCGGCCGCGGCGCTGTGGCTAGACCACAACGAGGTTCCGGCTTATCTGTCCCGATTGGAGTCGGGCCTCGCTCTAGGGCAATTACGCCTTTCGCCTACGACAGCTTACATGAACGCACAGTGGATCCTCGTCTGCCCGGCGCTCCGCGATCGCTTGCTGCCGCTGGCTCTGGTCCTGGGCCGCCGGGCGGCTCAGGACACCGCTTGTGCACGAGATCTGGCTCACATGCTCAACCACATGGGACGGCACGAAGAAGCTGTTCGCCTTTGGCCGGTGGCAGCCGACGCCGTCCCCAAAGGCAGTTGCCGGTACGATGCAGGATCGGATAGCTACACAGTGGTGGGAGCAGGGGCCGACCTTTGGGGCACACTCGACGATCTCCACTTTGCTGGCAAGAAGCTTGCCGGAGATGGCTCGATTACTGCCCGGATTGACCGCATTGAAGAGGTGAGCAATTGGGCCAAGGCCGGCATCGTGGTCCGCAGCAGCTTGGAGCCGGACTGTCCAAACGCGCTGCTGGCGGTAACCCCCAACGGCCGACTGTATTTCCGCCACCGCCTCGCGCAGGACGGGATTTCCTTCAGCATTGACATGCTTCCAAACACGATCCAACTGCCCCACTGGCTCCGCCTCATCCGGCGGGGCAACTTCTTCACGGCCCAGCACTCCAGCGACGGCATCGCATGGGAGGATGTGTTGTTCGGCTCCGACCAGGAGAGCAGAATCCAGATCGCGATGGACGAAAAGGTCTACATCGGGCTGGCTGTCAATTCGCGCGACCTCACCAAAGCCGCCGAGGCTCACTTCTCGCACGTCACCACAACCGGCGGGATCAGCCCCACCGGCCCCTTCCAGGAATCCCAGGACATCCGCTTCCAACTGGCGTCCTCACCACAGACCACTGTGAGTAACCGGTAGGTACCCGCGGACTCCCAAAATAGCAAGCATGCCTGGAGGGTTGATTGAAAGAAACCGTGGTGGAAGTCCGAAAGGCGGCACGGATAATTGTCTCAATCTTTTCGCGTCAGGGCCGTGGGCTCCTGGGGCAGCGGCCGATATCGGCTTTCATCACCCGCGTGGTCCTCCGCCCGAAAGTCCGCGTCACCGATGTCCACTTCATCGCGGGGCAGTACCGGCACCGTGCGATGAACAAACGGCCGTTGAACACGAATAATGGTAATGCCTTGCGGCGCGGAAGAAGTCCGCGGGGGCGCATCGGTCAACCAGTCCTCTACCCTGGTTTGTAAGTGTCTGTCACACAACGATTAACGATTGTCATTACAGGACTTATGATACGGGCCGAAGCGGAGCCGAAGCCGCATAGTAGGCGAAACGAATCCGCTCGTGGCGCGCCTGTTGCGCGCTGTGGGGCTTGGGTTGGTCCATTCAACAGATGACTGGGCGTGCAAGTGCGATCTTATGTACAGAGCAGGCCTGGGTTATGGCTCCCCGATGAAGACAACGCTTTTCTCAAGGCGGGCACTCGGTGAAATGCGCGGTGTCTTCCCGCTGGCGGTGGTGAGCCCCCGAACGCGGAGCGTCCGACACGGCTGGTACGGGAAGGGCCGTTCTGCCTGTGGGAAGTCTTTGCCGCCGTCGGGGTCGCTGAAGAAGTACAGGCCGTGGTAGTCTTGCGGGTGGTTCGAGTCATCCACGAAGAGTCCGTCGACGGTGATTTGGCGCGGCATGAAGCAGGGATAGCCAAAATCATGCATGCCGTCGTTGCTGGTGTATATCATCTGCGGTCGACCGGTGCCGCCGCTGTTGGGGATCCAGCGGCAGTTGCGGACGACGACATCGCCCTCCCAGGTGCTGCCATAATCGCTGCGAAAATTGATCAGGGAGCTGCCGTACAAGGTCGAATCCTCCACGGTCAGCCGGCCGCGGCCGATGGCGTTGAGGCCCATATAGCCGAGGGTGCAGCGGCGGATCGTATAGATGCCGGAGACCCCCATATGCGTATCCATCCTGGAGAGCGTGCAGTCTTCCAGCACAATATTCTTGCAGAAGTTTGTGCCAATGACACCCCACCGCGTGCGATCGTTGATGTTCTCCATGCGACAGCCGATCATGGTGAAATTCACAACGCTGTTGGCGCTATAGTCGTATGATCCCATGCTCACCGGCCTGCCCGCCGCGCCGATGGTTTGGTAGGTTTTGTGGGCGGTAGCGAAGCCGTGGCGCAGCGTTACGTTGGCGCAGTTGCTGACACTGATAAAGCCCGAATACGGATGGCCCACTTCGGTCTCCCCGACGACGTAATGAGTCAGACCGTCCACATCCGTATTGGAACGGGTCACCCGGATATTCCTCGCCCAGTAATTGTAGCCAACCTCCTGCTTCATCCGGTTCGCCCTGGTCGTGAAGACGCCGCCACGCAGGACCAGCCGCTTGGCATCGATCGGATGGGCCTCCACGCGATTGACTGTGTCGTAGTCCCAATCGATGTCGCCCTCGATCGAACCGTCCCGACGCAAGATGAAGCAGTCACATTGGGATGTCCCCGCGTTCTGGTTGAGGCCGCGCCGGATATAGCGTTTGATCTTGTTGCTCGTCACCTGGACGTAACAGTCATGCTGCGGCCGCACATCCAATTGCCTCTGGTCCCGGGTCAAACGCTCGATCTTGATCTCCTCACGCCCAAGCAGCGAACGCACTTCGAACAAAGACCTCCTGTGATTCTCAACTTCTGTATCGTCAATAACAAAACGCGAGGTGCCCCAGTCGGTATCGGTGGCGATGAGCGCGGTCAGCGCCTTCTTGCCGAGATGGTATGTCGCGTCCGGCCTTGTCTTAACGCGTAATCCGCGTGCATTGGCATATTCATGCGCTTGGCAGATCGCCGGCAGATCATCGTGGACACCGTCGCCAAGGGCACCGAAGGCTTCGTAGGTGACAATCTCATCCTGAGAAGTCGCGCTGCCGGCCGGCAGCAGCATTACCATGGGGACCTTGCCGCTGTGCCCACTGAAGCCTCCAGCAACCACCGAGACGACCGACCCATAGATTGCCATGATCAGAAGTGTAGAGACCATCTTGCAGTTAGAAATCATAGGATTGCCTTTGTAGATTTCAGATCATCCGGATTCCGACGGTAACCAAGCCATCAAAGATGCCTGCCTGCTACGTGAACAACACTCAACCGGGAGTTGCCGCTTAAGGTCATAGGCAATACTCCTGCACGCGGCGCCATCAACAATAATCAGTCAGGGCCTCTCTTGCAAGGCGTCTGGAATAATTGGCGCGGTCAGCGGGGCTGTTGATTAAAGTGGTTGTCACGAGATGATCAACGATTGTCATTACAGGACTTATGATGCGGGCCGAAGCGGAGCCGAAGCCGCATAGTAGGTAAAACGAATCCGCTCGTGGCGCGCCTGTTGCGCGCGTCACGGCTTGGGTTGGTCCATACGACTGCTCGTATCAACAACTTCGTAGGGGTTGTCTGGTGGGTAAGGCATCGTATGACTTCCATGCTCTCAGTAGTTGATAGTCAGCACCTCATGGATGCCTTCAATGGTCTCCCCCGGGCGTCGCCCGTGCCGCTTGAGATTTGTGGATCTATAGAAGGCCGTGGCCCGGTTGCTCGGCTCGGCAAGCTCCCGCGCATGAGCCGACCAACTGCGTCCTGCGGGCTCAAAACGCACCCTTTCAACACCTTGCCTGTCGTGCTTTCCATTCTTGGTCACAGCGGCAGCCTTCGGCCTCTTCCCCGGCTCCGCGCATGCTCATCGCATGCCGACGCTGCACCGTCAAGCCCTCTTCCCATCCGCATCCGCGCGCAGCACGCCACGCCGATCTGCGCTTCTACAGGATTCGTGACGGCGGCCCGACGAAGCAAGGAACGTGGCGCCGAGGAAGTACCGCGTGCCGAACTTCGCAGGTGAGCTGACGTGTTGCTCCGTCATTGAAATCGGATACGGGACGTTGTATCCTATGCGTCGGTGAGTATGTGACCATATCAAAAATGAGGTGTGCCCGTGAGCAAACTGAATCGTCGAGCTTTCCTCAAAGCGGCAGGGGTCGCCGGTACTACCTTGGCATTGCAGCCTCTGTCCCTCGCTGGGATGCAATCGTATGCTGGAATGCGGCCGAACATCGTTCTTGTCATGCCCGATGACGTCGGTTGCGGCGATTACGCGTGCCTCGGCAATCCCATCGTGCGGACGCCGTCGGTGGATGCCTTCAAGACGCAGAGCCTGCTCTTGACGCAGTTCCACGTCAGTCCGACGTGTTCGCCCTGCCGTGCCTCGCTGATGAGTGGACGACACGAGTTTAAGAACGGTGTCACGCACACCATTCTCGAACGTGAGCGGATGAGCCTGAAGACCTACACGCTCGCGCAGATGCTCAAGTCCGTCGGCTATACGACGGGCATTTTCGGCAAGTGGCATCTGGGGGACGAAGCCGCTTATCGGCCGGAGAGCCGCGGCTTCGACGAAGTCTACATTCATGGCGGCGGCGGCATCGGACAGACCTATCCGGGTTCGTGCGGCGATGCGCCGGGCAATACAAACATCCACCCCGCGCTCTGGCACAATGGAAAGTTCGAGAAGACCACGGGCTATTGCACCGACCTGTTCTTCGCACAGGCGATCAAGTGGATGGACGCCTGCCGCACCGCCGGCAAGCCGTTCTTCGCCTACATCCCGCCCAACGCCGCCCACGCTCCGCACGTGGTTCCGGAGGAGTATTACCAACAGTATCTCGGCAAGCCCGGCGTCAACGAGGATACCGCGAAGTTCTTCGGTATGGTCGAGAACATCGACACGAACTTCGGTATCCTGCTTAAGAAGCTTAAGGAATGGGACATCGAAGACAATACGCTGGTGATCTTCATTGCCGGCGACAATGGCGGCACCTCGGGCACAAAGATCTTCAATTGCGGCATGAGGGGCAACAAAGGCACCGCGTATCAAGGCGGTACCCGGACGATGACGTTCTTCCGCTGGCCCGCCAGCGGCATCCCCGCCGCAACCGAGTGCGACGCGCTGAGCGCCCACATCGATATTTTCCCAACGCTCGCCGAGATCACAGGGGCAAAGCTCAGCGACGCGGTGAAGAAACAGGTCGAGGGCCTCAGTCTGTGGCCAGTGCTGAAGAATCCGAAGGCCGAGTGGCCCGACCGTATGCTGGTACATCACGTCGGCCGCTGGGCGAAAGGAAAGGCAGCGGAGTCGAAATACGCCAAGTGCTCGATCCAGAACTCACGTTTCACACTGGTCAACAATGAGGAACTCTACGACCTCAAGGCAGACCCGGGCGAGACAAAGAACGTCATTGCTGAACACCCCGACGTGGCGGCGAAGCTGCGCGCCGCCTACGACCGGTGGTGGGAGCAAGTGCAACCGCTCCTTGTGAACGAGGAGGTTGTCGGTCCGAAGATGAACCCCTTCAAGGAACTCTACTGGAAGCAGTTCGGTGGCGGCCCGGACGAGAGACTGCTCGACCGTATGAATCCGGAGAAGGAGTCTGCCGGCGCGGTGCCGAGTGACAAGTCGGCGGCCGCAAAGCGCAAGAACAAGAGAAAGCAATGAGACTACATGTATCTCCCCGACGTTGTCGCTGGTGGGTGTCGCTCCGCTCACTGCTCGTTGTGTCAGTGATGGGCAGTCATTGTCTCGCGGCACAGAACACCAGGCCCAACATTGTCTTTGTCCTTTTCGACGACCTGGGTTGGGGGCAGCCACAGAGCTACAATCCGGATTCCGCACTGCGCACCCCGAACCTCGACAGACTGGCGTCGCAAGGCATGCGATTCACGGACGCACACTCGGCCGCAGCGGTTTGCACGCCCACCGCTACGGCGTTCTGACCGGGCGGTATCCGTCGCGCATCGGGCAATTCGGCGTGTTGGGGACCTGGTCGGAGCCGATCATCCCAGTCTCACGGCCGACGGTCGCCTCTGTGCTCAAACGGCAGGGCTACGACACCGCGTGCATCGGCAAGTGGCACCTCGGTCTGAAGTGGGAGGGACAAGAGCACCGGGGATCGCCGCCACTTGGCGCACGTTTCACCGAGGGTCCGACCGAGCTTGGCTTCAATTACTTCTGCGGATACACGCATGCGGCCAACATCAGCACCATCCTGGAGCAGGACCGCGTCATTGCCGAGGTCAAGAAGGAGGAGAATCAGCCGTTGATGTTGCGCAAGGCCCTGGAGTGGATCGAGAAACGCGACCCGCAAAAGCCGTTCTTCTTGTATTTCCCCATGTGCCCGCCCCATTACCCGGTGGCGCCCGCTCCCGAGTTCATCGGCAAGAGCGGTGGCGTGGACGTGGCGGGCAAGGACTTCGAGGGCCAGGCCAATCCTAAACGCTACCCGGACTGGCTCTTTCAAGGCGATGCGATGCTGGGAGAAATCATGCAGGTGCTGGAGTGTCGCGGGCTGGCCGACAATACGCTGCTCATCGCCGCGTCGGACAACGGGGCCGAGCACCGCGCCTACGCACCACTGCGGGAATCGAAGCGGAGCATCTACGAGGGGGGACATCGCGTCCCCTTTATCGCCCGCTGGCCCGGCAAGGTGAAGCCGGGAACCACCTGGAACCATCCGGTCTGTCTGAACGATCTGATCGCCACGGTTGCCGACATTACGGGCGCGAAGCTGCCGCCGAATGCCGGAGAGGACAGCGTCTCTCTGTTGCTGGCATTGTTGGGCAAGAGTGATGCGCCCACCCGTGAGGGCACGGTTCATCAGTCGATGGGGGGCGATCTTGCCGTCCGGCAGGGGCCGTGGAAGCTCATCTTCAAGAAGAACGGCAGCCGCGAGCTTTACCACCTTGAATCGGATTTGGGCGAGACCAGGGATGTGCTCGCCACCAACCCTGAAGTCGTCGCACAGCTCGCCGCGCTGATGCAACGCTATATCGACAAAGGGCGGAGTACACCCGGCGCCGCGCAGAAGAACGATTTCGCACTATCCCTTGCCAGAGAGGAAAAAGCGAGGGGCAAAAGGAACAGGAAGTGAAAGCGCACAACACGAAAACGAGCTGCAGGAGCCCAAAATCGAGTGTTTCTTGCAGAAGAATCGGACGAGGGTATAATGGATGATGGCTTGCCCTTGCGGGCGGCCGAACTGAGGGGAGGAGGATCGGTTCTTGGCGGCGCGGAGGCTATCTCGCGCAGATGCCACCGGAGTGACAGGATGAGAAGACAAGGCTTCACCCTGATTGAGCTCCTCGTAGTGATCGCCGTGATCGCCCTGTTGATGGCCATTCTGATGCCCGCCCTGCAAAAGGCGCGAGCGCAGGGGCGTCGGGCCGCCTGCGGGGCTCACCTGAAATCCTGCGCCTGCGCGGGCGTCCTCTACGCCAATGACAACAACGGCCAATTCCCCTACAGCCATCCCGAGATCGCCAACGGAGCCGGGACCTATGCCGTTTGGCTCAGCAGTCAGCAGAACCGACTGGACACGGCCGGGTTCCTGGCCCACGGTCTGCTCTTTCACCATCGCCTGATCACCGAACCGAAGTTGTTCTATTGTCCTGGCAACGCCGACAAGACCCTGCGGTATGGCAAGCCGCAGGAGTCCACGCCGGACCTGGCCGCCAGCTCCCAGGGCGGGGGATGGCCCGAAGGGGGCATTCCCCAGGGCCTGTACCCCGGCCAGATCTGGGTCCAGACCACGTATCACTATCGACCCTTGTGGGACGGACGGAAATGGCGGGCTGTCAATTCCGTCCGCGATAACGGGGGCATGGGGTTTATGGTGGATGTCTTCGCCGATCCGCGCCGGGGCGTCCGCTATCACCACAAGAACGGCTACAACGTCGCCTATCTCGACGGCCACAGCGAGTTTGTGAAAGACCTGGACGCCAAGATTGAGAACCTGTCGGACGGCAATACCTACCACGTGGACTACAGCCGCCAAGATTTCGTGTGGAAGAAGTACTTCGACCACGGTGCCAAGTACGAGCCACACGCGGAGTATTGACCGGGCCGCCCGTGCGAACGCGGCCGCAGCGACGGGAGAAGGGCTTTCGATGGGTGTCATCAGAGTGCAACCGTTTCTGATCTTCTTTTTCCTCGGAGGACTGCCATGAGTATGCGACGAGTGTTTTTCATCCTGTCTCTGCTGGTCCTGGAATGTCTCCTGGGCAACATGGCTCGCGCCGATCTGGTCGGCTGGTGGAAGCTGGACGGCAACGCCCTCGACAGTTCCGGCAAGGGCCACGATGGCGTGCTTTACGGCGGTCCCCAGTGGGTGTCGGGAATTATGGGCGGGGCGCTGAAGTTCGATGGCGTGGACGACCGCGTCGAGATGCCGGGCACCAGCCAATCGGCGGGATTCCCCGCCACCGCCGGCGAGGTCACTTGGACCATGTGGATCAAGGTGCCCGCCAATGGCACCCAAAAAACTATCATGTGCCAGGGTCCCACCGGCGGGACGCACACGGCGGGCAACCGCTCGATCAACGTGGAGACCACGGGCAAGCTCATGATACGGGCCAACGGAGTGGGAGCCCTGACTTCTTTCAGCTCCGCCGCCACGGTGAATGATGATCAGTGGCACCATATTGCCGTCACCATTGCCTTCGAAACGAGCGGGGTGAACGACACCGGTAAAATCTACATCGACGGCGACCTGAGCAAAGGCTATACCGTCACTACGGCGAATATCAATGCGAACGCCGCCGCTGGCGCCACCTTCATCGTCACCTTAGGCAAGGGGCCTACGGTGTTTGACGGAATGATCGACGATGTGCAAGTCCACAACAAGGTTCTGTCCGCCGCGGAAGTCCAACGCATCATGAAGGGCGGGCTATCCAATGCCGGGAACCTCAGCCCGGCGGACGGCGCGACGGATGTGCCGCGGGACGCGACGTTGAATTGGTCGCCCGGCCAGTATCCCAGCACGCACGACGTGTACCTCGGGACGGTGTTTGCCGATGTAAACACCGCCAGCCGGACGGACCCGAAGAGCCTCCTGGCCAAGCAAGGGCCAGACCGCGACGATCTTTGCGCCTGCCGGTCTGCTGGCATACGGTCAGACCTACTATTGGCGGATCGATGAAGTGAACCAGTCCCCCGACGGCACGATCTACAAGGGCGGCGTGTGGTCCTTCACGGTGGAACCGTATGCGTATCCGATCAAGCCCGCCAGTGCGACCGCCTCCAACGCCGCCGCCGGCATGGGGCCGGAGAAGACCATCGACGGCTCCGGGATGACGGGGGATCTGCACGGCACCGACCCTACGACGATGTGGCAAACCAGTGGCACGCTGCCGAACTGGATTCAGTACGAGTTCGACAAGGTCTACAAGTTGTACGATCTGAAGGTGTGGAACACCAACCAGATCATCGAGACCTCTGTCGGTCTGGGGGCCAAGAAAGTCACCATTGAATACTCCGTGGACGGCGCGACCTGGACCGCGTTGGCCAATGTGCCGGAGTTCGCCAGGGCGCCCGGGACCCCCGGCTACGCTGCCAACACGACGGTCAGCCTGGGCGGCGTGATGGCCAAGTACGTCAAACTGACGATCAACAGCACCTGGGGGGGCACGGCCATCACCGGCCTGAGCGAAGTCCGATTTTCCTCAATCCCCGTGCAAGCCCGCGCGCCGCAGCCGGCCAATGCCGCCACTGGCGTCAAGGTCGATGCCGGCCTGGATTGGCGGCCCGGCCGCGAGGCGACTTCCCACAACGTCTTCTTCGGCCCGGATTCGGCGGCCGTGGCCAACGGGACCGTGACGCCCACGACGGTAGCTAATCACGGTTACACGCCCGGCGCATTGAACTTCGGCACGGCGTACTACTGGCGGGTCGACGAGGTCAATACCGTTACCTATCCGGGCGAGGTCTGGAGCTTCACCACGCAGGAATATGCGGTCGTCGATGACTTCGAGAGCTACACGGATAAGCCCGGGGCGGAGATCTTCTCGGCGTGGGTGGATGGCTACGCCGACAAGTCCAGCGGTTCCCAAGTGGGCCTGATTGATGCGAAGAACGGGACCTTCGGGGAAACGACAATCATTCACGGGGGCAGGCAGTCCATGCCGTTCGAATACAACAACGTCAAGACCCCGTACTACTCCGAGGCTGTGCGGACTTTCGACACGACCCAGAACTGGACGACCCACGGGGCCGACACCCTGTCGCTGTGGTTCCGGGGGTATCCGGTGGCCTTTGCGGACAAGGGCGGCAACGCCTACACCGTCAGCGGGGGCGGGGCCGACATTGGTGGCACCGCCGATCAGTTCCGCTTCGTGTATAAGCAACTCAACGGCGATGGCTCGATTACGGCCCGGGTAGACAGCCAGACGAATACGAACACCGCGGCCCGGGCGGGCGTCATGATTCGCGAGACCCTTGACGCCGGCTCCCGGCACGCTACGCTCGCGGTGACTCCGGGCAGCAGCGTCACGTTCTTGTCGCGCGCCGGCACGAACGGTGCCACCACCACGACGGCGGTTACCGGAGGTCTGAAGGCTCCCTACTGGGTCCGGATCACGCGAACCGGGACAACCTTCAAGGCTGAATGCTCGCCGGACGGCAAGACCTGGACGCAGGCCGGGACCAACTTGACCCTGACGTTGGGGAACAACGTCTATATCGGTCTGGCCGTCAGCAGTCATGATGCGGCGCAGATCAGTGTGGCGGAGTTCTCGAATGTCGCCACGACCGGGACGGTGACCGGGCCATGGCAGGTCTTGGCCCTCGGGGTGACCCAGCGGAGCAACAGTGCCACGCCTCTCTACCTCGTGGTTGAAGACAAGGCCGGGAAGAAGAACACCGTAGTCAACACAAATCCAGCCGCCACGACGGTGGCCGCTTGGACCGAGTGGCGGATTCCCTTGAGCGACCTCAGCGCGGGCGGCGTCAACCTGGGCGCCGTCAAGAAGATCACGCTGGGCGTCGGCGACCGGACCAACCCGAAAGCGGGCGTCGCGGGCATGCTGTACTTTGACGATATCGGATTTGGGCACCCCGTCAAATAGCCCGTGATGGTCGTATCCCCCAACGCATAGCGCATGCCCGGCGATGCCATCAGTATCATCAAGCGGTCGCGGCGGAGTATACTGGACCGGCCGGTCGGGCGTTGAGGACCAACCGGTTTTGCATAGCGGTATCAAGAGAAGATCGACGAGGTCCAGAACGGAATCCCGGATGGGATTCGAAACGAAAGGAGTTGAGAGGATGAGACCGATGTGGCCCCAAGGACATCCGGTTCCCACGCAGGGGCGTGCGGCCATCTGGCTGGGCCTCTGCCTGGCTATGCTTTCCTCCGCGCTGGCGGCTCTGGCCGTGGAGACTATTACTC
>JAMCWO010000261.1:0-2146 GCA_023481165.1 Planctomycetota bacterium
CACCCCCGTGATCACATTCAGTCGGGCGATGCTCTTGAAGGCCTCAAAGCCGGAAAGTGCCCCGGCCTGGGCCGAATTGACCGCGGTAAGGAACAGCGCGATCGCGGTGATGCGCAACGGCCGACTCAGGTGGGGCGCCGCCAGCGTATGCGCGGCAAGCCAGGGAGCCAGCACGGCCAGGAGTACGGCGCAACTCGCACCGGTGGCGACCGTCACGAGCCACGCCATGGCAATGATCCGCCCGGCCTTCGCGGGGTCGCTGTGCCGATGCTCCGCCACGTATTTCGTGGCGGTGACGCCCAGACCGAATCCTGCAAAGACCTGAAATAACGCGACGGTGCTATAGAGGATCCCCAGCTCGCCAAACCCTACCTGGGACAAAAGATGCGCGATGACGATGGAGGACAGGAGGCTCAAACCTCTGGCCGTCACAGCACCGGCCGTGGACCACACCGTCCCCCGCGCCAGACGATAACCCAGGGGAGATCTCCGAATCCTTTGGACATGGACTCTAAGAAAGGACGGCAAGACGCTCACGATGGTGTTCTGAACGCTCATGCGGCTAGGCCACCTCGCCGAGGAAGTCCTCGCAGATTCGCGCAATGCGGCCGGAAGCCTTCCCGTCCCCGTACGGATTCACGGCGTGCGCCATCCTCTCATAGACCTCGGTATGGGTGAGCAACTCGCCGACAGTGTCGGTGATCCGTTGGGGATCCGTGCCGACCAGTCGGACCGCCCCCGCTTCCACGCCCTCCGGCCGCTCGGTGGTCTCCCGCATCACCACGACGGGTTTGCCCAGGGACGGGCCCTCCTCCTGGACACCGCCGGAATCGGTGAGCACGAGGCGGCACCGGTCCATCAGGAACACGAACGCCAGGTAGCTGAGCGGCTCGATCAGGGACACGTTGGGCTTGTCGCCCAGCAGGCGAAACACCGGCTCCCGGACCTTCGGGTTCAAGTGAACGGGATAGACGAACGCGGTGTCCGGGAACCGCCGGGACAGGGCGGCAATGGCCGCGCAGATGTTCTCGAAACCCCGGCCGAAACTCTCCCGTCGATGCCCCGTGATCAACACCAGGGGATTGTCCAGCACCCCGTCGGCCAGCCCCGGGACGGTGGGCCTGTGCTCCCGGACCTTGGCCACCGCGATCTGGAGGGCGTCGATCACGGGATTACCGGTGACGAACACGGTGTTCTCCGGCACACCTTCCGCGAGGAGGTTACCTTGGGCCCAGGCCGTCGGGGCGGCCGTTCCGGAGAGCGGCGTCCACCGCGTCGATCATTCGAGAGGTCAGACCGGCCAGTGTCTGATTGGGCTGCATCAAGCCCAAGTCGACATCCGGCCGTACCCCGAATACGCCCAGCACCTGGTCGAGCATCTGTCTGTGCTGGCCCGTGACACAGACATGGACGGACAACGTGCCCCGCTGTGCCATCTCCAGTATGATGGGGCACAGCTTGATGGCTTCCGGACGAGTACCGAAGATGATTGAGACCTTCGCCATGTACCAGCGTTATTAGAGCGGTCCTATATTGCAGGGAGCCCCGAGGCACGCGGCTGCCCGGGCATGCAACCAATACCCCTGCTCGATTGGCCTTCCTTACCTTCGTCAGGATACAACGCCAAGATTAACGAATTCCTGCGAGGTTCCGATAATCCATCGAGCAAAGCCCACCCGCAAGGGAGCAAGATCAGTAATGACCAGGAGCAGCCCGTAATGCAGAACCCGGCGGCGCAAGCAGATGGCCGGCTACCCCCGGCAAGCGCCTCGTTTGGTTTCCCCCTTGTTCCTCTCGGGGCGTTGGGCCATAAGATGAATGGGGCGGGCTGGGAGGACGATATCGATCCTGGAGAAGGTTGGCAGCCCGGAATCGGTAGCAGCACCGGCGCTGTGAAGTCCGGTATCTCCCCACTCCGTAGGGGGGAACCATGTAGGAGAGAGCAAGAATGACAATTCGGACGGCAATAGACTCGTGCTTGCTGTATATCCCAGCCTGGCTGCGAATTCGGTGCGGAGTTCGTAGGGCCGGAGGCTACCCATGGCCCTCGACCCGCAGGAGAATCGCTGAGATTCTGACTCAGAGCGTGGAGTTCCCGACGGTTCTTGATCTCAGGCCCGGTCCCTGGCCCTGTGCCGGGTTCCCG
>JAMCWO010000261.1:2156-36345 GCA_023481165.1 Planctomycetota bacterium
AGTGAGGCGGTTCGCCTTGTCAGCCTTGACCCGTTGGCCGGCGGCGACAGGGGTCTCGGAGCCCAGTGTGCCTCCGAGGCGGCGGTCCATGGTGAGGAGCTCTTGGAACGATTCGACTCCGACCGGTTTGACCTGGTGTTTGCCCGTGATTGGGTGGATTGCTGTCGTGACCCGCAGGAAGTCATGCGCCAAATGCTTCGCCTTGTGAAGCCGGGCGGTTTCGTGCTCATGGAGCATCGCCTCGGCACGGCTGGACAGCAGGTTGATGGCGCACTTCCGCGGCGGGATCTCCTGGCAGACAGCGCGGGCAGTCTGGACTCTCGATTCCAGGAAAGCGCAGCCCACATGAGCCGCGCGCTCGGCGCCGCCTGCCAAATAGAGTCTGAACAAGTCGATTCCGGAGAGCACTGGCTCATTATCACGATTCGTAAGAATCGCTGAGGCGGTCCTCGCAGCAGGGATGCACGCGAGAACGAGCCGCGGCGGGGAGCGTAATACAAAGAGCGAGAGCCTTGCCAGAGGCGACGGATTTGCTACAATGGGGTGGTCTTGAGGCCGTCCCCGATGCGCCGCCCCGCCGCCCAGCGGCCCTTCGGGCTTGGGGCGGGCCAGGTCTCGTTTTGATCCCTTGGAACGATGTGATGGTGGAATTTGTTAACAGACTCGCAGGCGCAGGCCGCTGCAGTCGCCCTGCGCCCGCGGAGCAGAGATCGCGCCGGTTGCCGGGGCAAGGGCGGAAGCCCGCCCCCATGGTGGGGGATTGCGCATTGACCGTGGAGCCGGCGGGTCTTTATGTCCATGTGCCATTCTGCCGGAGCAAGTGCCGGTATTGCGGATTCTACTCGGTGCCGACGGCGGGGTGGGATGGGACCGGGGTCCCCAGCCGCATAAGTCCGCGGCTGGGAGCCCCACCAAACGCGATGCATCGCGTTTGGGAACCCTATACCGGCCGGCTGGTCGCCGCGATGTTGAGGGAGTTGGACCGATATGAGGGAGTCCAATTCCGCACGGCCTATGTCGGCGGGGGCAGCCCGACGGCTCTGCCGCCCGAGCAATTGCTCGGCCTGGCCCGGCGGATCGCGGAGCGATTGGAGCAGGTCGAAGAGTTCACGGTCGAGTGCAATCCGGGGCAGGTAGATGCGGAACTCCTGGCGGATTTGCGGCGGGCGGGTGTGAATCGGCTGTCGTTTGGGGCACAGTCGTTCCGCGCGGCGGAACTGGAGTTGCTGGGGCGACGGCATACGGTGGAGGAGATCGGCCGAGCCGTGGAGTTGGCGAGACGGGCGGGGTTTGACAATGTCGGCCTGGATCTGATCTTCGCGATCCCGGACTCAACTCTGGCCGACTGGCAATACAGCGTGGAGGCGGCTATCGGTTTGGATGTGCAGCATATCTCGGCCTACAGCCTCAGTTTCGAGCCGGGCACGGTGTTTGATGTATGGCGCCGGAACGGTCGACTGGCTCCCGTGGATGAGGAGCTGGACCGGGCCATGTATGAGTGGGTCATTGATCGCTTGGGGCAGGTGGGGCTGCCGCAGTACGAGATCTCCAATTTTGCCCGGCCCGGCTTCGGATGCCGGCATAACCTCGGCTATTGGGCCAATCGGCCCTATGTCGGGATCGGACCGGGAGCGGCATCCTATTGGCAGGGCGACAGGGTGACACACGATTCCAACATGGAATGGTACATGGCGGCCGTCGAGAGCGGCCAGAAAATCCCGGGTGCGGTCGAGCGGCTGGGTTGGGAAGATAGGATTTGCGAGACAGCCGTATTAAGCTTGCGGACGCGGGCGGGGATCGATTTGGCGGCGTTTGAGCATAAGACCGGGTGCGATTTGCTGCGGACTTTCGCGGCGACGATTCGACGGTATTGTGACTTGGGCCTGATGGAGATTACGGGTTGTGCGGTCCGCCTCACGGAGCAGGCCCTGCCGATTGCAGACTCAATCCTGTGCGACTTTGCGGCCCTGGAGTAGCGGAATCGATGGACATTCAGCATATTCGGAACTTCTCGATCATCGCCCACATTGACCACGGTAAAAGCACGCTCGCCGACCGCATGCTGGAGCTGACCGGCACGATCACCGCCCGCGAGGCCAAGGACCAGATCCTCGACAGCATGGACATTGAGCGGGAGCGCGGCATCACGATCAAGGCCTCCGGCGTCACGATGGAGTACGAATACGCCGGGGAAGGCTACATGCTCAACCTGATCGACACGCCGGGTCATGTGGACTTTCATTACGAGGTGAGTCGCGCTCTGACGGCGTGTGAAGGGGCGCTGCTCGTGGTGGACGCCAGCCAGGGGATTCAGGCGCAGACGCTGGCAAACGCGTACCTCGCGACGGAGGCGGGGGCGGAGATTCTGGGCGTGATCAACAAAGTGGACCTGGCGGCGGCGCAGCCGGACCTGGTCGCGGAGGAGATCGAACATGTGCTGGGCATCCGCAAGAACGAATGTTTCCGGATCAGCGCCAAGACCGGGATGGGGGTCAGGGAATTGCTCGACGCCGTGTGCGAGCTCTTGCCGCCGCCGGCCGACCGCAGCGAAGAGCCGCTGCGCGCCCTGATCTACGACAGCCATTACGACGACTACCGCGGCGTGATCTGCTACGTCCGCGTTGTCTCCGGCTCGCTCAAGCCGCGGCAGAAGATCCGCCTGATGAGGCTTGGCTCCACCTACCAGATCACGGAGCTCGGCAAATTCCGCCCGGACATGCGGCCGGTCGAGCAACTCGGCACCGGCGAGGTGGGCTACGTCATCGCCAACATCCGCAACCTCGGCGATGTCCGCATCGGCGACACGATCACCGACGATGCCCGCCCGGCCCCGGACCCGCTCAAAGGCTACCAGCCGCCCATGCAGATGGTCTTCTCCGACTTCTACCCCGGCAACAATACCGAGTACCCGCGCCTGCGGGCGGCGTTCGAGCGCCTGGCCCTTAACGACGCCAGTTTCTCCTTCGTCCCGCAGAACTCGCAGGCCCTGGGCTTCGGTTTTCGCTGCGGGTTCCTGGGCCTGCTGCACATGGAGATCATCCAGGAGCGGCTGGAGCGCGAGAACGACATCGATGTGGTTCAGACCGCCCCGACCGTCAGCTATGAGGTTCTCATGAGCGACGGCACGGTCCAGCGAATCGACTCGCCCAGCGAACTGCCGGATCGCACGAAGGTCGAAGAGATTCGCGAGCCCTTTGTTCGTTTGGAGATTATCACGACGACCGATACCATCGGCGGCGTGATGACGCTCGCCGAGAGCCGCCGCTGCAAGCTGGTCAAAACCGATTACCTCAACCCGACCCGCGTCATGCTCGACTACAAGGCCCCGCTGGCCGAGATCGTCTACGACTTTTACGACCAGATCAAAGGGATCAGCCACGGCTACGCGACGATGAACTATGAATTCACCGGCTTCGAGGCCGGCGACCTCGTCAAGATCGATATTCTCGTCAACCACACGCCGGTCGAAGCCCTGTCGCTGATCGTCCACCGCAGCAACGCCGAGGCCCGCGGCCGTAAGCTGATCATCAAGCTGCGCCGGGCGATCCCGCGCCACCAGTTCGAGATTCCGCTCCAAGTCGCGATCGGCGGCAAGATCATTGCCCGCGAGACGATCAAGGCCTACCGCAAGGACGTAACGGCCAAGCTCTACGGCGGCGATATCACCCGCAAGATGAAGGTCCTCAAGAAGCAGAAGGAAGGCAAAAAGCGGATGAAGAGCGTCGGCTCCGTCGAGATTCCGCAGGAAGCCTTCATGTCCATTCTGGATACGAGCGACTGACGGGAAACTACTTGCCGACCGGTTCCCGGCGCCACTCCCACGTCGGGCGGAACTCCGGCGTGACCGCGTAGACGAGGCCGTTCACGAGGCGGACGTAGGCGTTGTCCGGGTCATCGACCGCCAGGCCGACGCTGTCCTTGCTGAAGCTGGCGCCGCCGATCCGCTGCGTGGCGCCGGCCGAGCGGCTCCAGAGGGAGGCGCCGCTGCCGGCCTCGACCATCTGCACGGCGAGCGTGGCCTGCACGTCCGCTGCGACCCCGATATGGGTCAGACTATGGCCGAGGGAGATCTTGGGGCGGACCTCCGAGAAAACGAGATCGCCTGTGACGATGGTCTGGACACCATACTTCTCGCCGGCGGCTTGAAAAGCGGCCGGGTCGAGCCGATCTTGGCCGACAGCCTCGAGAACCTCGCTCTCGGTCCCCAGCTTCACGATTCGCACCATCCCCTGGTCCTGCCGGGCGACGTCGATGAACCGCTGTGTGGCGAGCGGCCCGAGTTCATTCTCGGACGAACAGTTGAATTCGATCACACCGACAACCTCGTGGGCTTTGAGGTCGATCCGTGGCGGCACCATTACGCGGGTTGCCCCGGGCCCGCACCCCGCTGCGGCTATAGACAGCAGTACGATCGCGACCACACCCGATGCTCTTCCCATATAATACCTCCTTTCCATTGGGCGATGCCCCCAGTCCTATCGGCCAAATCTGGAAGAATGAAAAGAGAAATCGAGGCAGCCGCTCGCCCCGCGGGGCGTGGATGCTGGAGTAATAGAAAGGAAGCCTGGTTGCCCTGCCAGCCGAGGGGGCACCTGGTCTTCTCCGGACACCATTGTCGCGTTTGGGCAGCACGCACCCCTCCGGTAGCGTCAACGGCCGCGATTCGTTGTTCCCGCCCTCCGCGAGAGCCATCTCATCCGGCCGTCGACGCCTCTATTCCGTATGCGGGCGAACGCCTGTCTGCGACACTACCACGAGAAATAGAAGTAAGAATAGGGGTACGGATAGGAGTACCCGGGATTCCCGTAATAGTTCCCATAGGGATAATCATAGCTATAGGGGTAGTAGTAATTGTACGGATAATAGTAGTAATTATAGGGATAGTATCCATAGGGGTATTGATAATACGGATAGGGATGATGTCGGAAGAAGAAATCGTCCCTGTCGAAACCTCTATGATGGAAGAAGCGATCCCTATCGAAGTCCCTATGCATGAAACGATTATGATCGAAATCCCTATGCATGAAACGATTATGATCGAAATCCCTGTGCATGAAGCGGTCGTGATCGAAGTCCCTGTGCATGAACTGGGCCCTGTCGAAAGGGCGGTTCACAAAGGGGCGGGTGTTGAACGTTCCAAAGGGGCGGGTATTGAAGCTGTGGCCCCAGTTGGGACGGCTGGAGAAGCCGCCATTCATCATCGGGCTATGCCCCCAGCTCGAACGACCGGAGAAATTGCCCTGCATCATGCCCCCGCCTCGACCAGGCATCGCGCCTCCGCGCGGACCGGCCGTGAGGACCACTCCCGCACTCGGCGTGGCAGACGTCGGCATCGGGCTGCGCATCTTACCGAACGCGGTTGTCGCCAGCATCATGATCGAAGCCAAGACTGCAAAATACCCTTTCATATGTCATCACCTCCGTCGCTCGATCTACAGCGCGACGAGTATTGCTTTTTGTGCGGCCCTGGTCGCCCCCGATTCCGGCGGTACCGATGCCAAGATCCGACTCATGACGAACAGCACACTCATGGTCTTACCTCCCGACGCGCTCTTGCTCGCAAATCAGGCCGGTTTTCAGCCCGTTAAGCACAGTACCCGATTGGGCGACTGTAAGCACTGCGGAAGATAAGAGCCTCTGTTCGTTATATAGTATACTACGATGGGGTGTGCTTCATCGTGCCCCAAGTAGGCAAGATGCCTATTGAGCCACAGGGCATTGCTCACGCCGAGTGAAAAATCGGTAAGGGCGAAGGTCAGATCAAGCACTCTACGATTCCTGCGGCGACGCGTATCGACGGTAGACTGCACGAAGTGATCATCTCAGGGCAGGATACGGCGGCGAAAGCGGTAAACGTGGACATCAAAGGGGGCGAACCAGTCGGTGAACTGGCCGGCTTTTGCCTGTACCTGGCGCGGGGACTCGTAGAGGACCTCGCCGGAGGCCGCCCAGGCGGGCAGACCGGTGAACTTCACTTCGAGGGTCTGGCCTTCCCGTTTGCAGGCCAGGAGGTAGAGATCGTTGCCGACCTCCCGAATACAGAATTCCACGTCTTTGGCGCCTTCGACTTTGACCGGGAGCTTGGAGTCGGGGGCGACCAGGGCCGCCGCGAGAGGACTGCGTGTGCCGACCTCTTCGAGAACGGGACGCAGAACCCGGCGCCAGAAGGTCCAGTTCCAGCCGAGCTTGGCGTCCTGGGGCGCCATGGCGGCTTTGATGTTGCCGCCGAAGTAGATCAGGCCGCGCGCGCCGTTGATCAGGGCCTGGTAGGTCATGAACCGTTCCTGCGCGAAGGTGGGGAAACGCAGGGTCTTACCGGGATTGACCACGCCGCTCCAGGCGATCTGCAGGACCATCCAGATGGGCTTGCCGTCGGCGACTTCCTTGATGAAGCGGGTGTGGTCGCCGACCATGCTGATTTCCTTGTTGGGCCCCAGCGAATGCCTGCCCGGCGGGTAGCCGACCGGATAGATGTCCAGCAGGAGAATGTCCGCCGCGGCGTTGTAGGGCCGCAGATCCGCGACCGTGCCGCGCGGGGCTTGGGTCAGGCCGACCGGATGGCAGGGGTCCACCTCTTTGATGATCCGGTAGGCACGGATCATGGATTCCGCCGGGACCTTGCCCCACCAGGGTTCGTCCACGTTCTTCCAGAGCAGCAGGCCCGGATGATGGCGGAACCGGTTCAGGACCGACCGCAGAAGCAACTCTTTGGCGTGGTCGCCCTGCTGGAGACTGGAGAGCTTTCCCAAACGCGGCCAGCAGTACAGGCCGTAGCGCGCCGCGGCGTCCATCCAGACCTGCTCCTGGGCGGTGGTGTCCTCGTTCCAGGAGTTGTTGCCCTGGATGCCCGTGCGAAAGAAGGTCCCGCCGGCCTCGCGGATTTCCTCGAAGGCGGGCTTGCCTTCGGGCGTGGGGCCGTCCGGTGGCGGACCGCCGGTGAAGCCGATGGGCAGGATCTTGCGCCCGTCGATCAGCAACACACCATCTTCGTTGAGCGTGATGGACGCGGCTTTGCCGGCTGGGGTGAGAGAGCAGACCGACACAATGATCAGCAGGACCGCCGATACGCCTATCAGATGACAGCTATCAGCCCAATTTCTCCGGCTCATTGCCTTGCCCTTTGTCCTCTTCAGTAGCGAAAAGTCCAACTCATTGTACCGGACGCGACTGGACCCGCAAGGGAAGAAGCAATCATCAATGGACCAGATGTCCGTGGGGCAGCCTACTTGCGATCAGCGGGAATCGGTGGTAACCTGCATTTTGGAAGGACGCTTTCCGACGCGGCCCCAAGACCTCAGGGGAATAATGATTACGGAAGACACAAGAGAATGTGTGCTGAAGGACTGCAAAAGCGGCAAGAATGCGTTTGGTCCCGCGTTCTTTGAGCAGCATTTGTCTGTTGTCGTGGCGTACGCTATGACGCTGGCTGAGACTCTGAGGGCGGATCTGGAGATCGTTGAACTGGCGGCTTGGCTGCACGATATTGCTGCCGTTCAAGATGTGACGGCTCTGCCGAAGCATCCTGCTTTGAGCGCGGAGGTTGCACGAAAGATGCTGTGGGAGAGGGGGTATCCTGCCGAACGGATAGAGCGCGTGGCGGCGTGCATCGCGTCGCATTCTGCGCCGATCCAGACCGGCGACGGACCGCCGGAGGAAGTGTGCGTATCGAATGCCGACGCGATGTCACAGATTGTCAGGCCGGCATACTGGCTGTATTTCGCGTTTCGGGTGCGCCGGCTTGATTTCGCGGAGGGCAGAGACTGGCTGCGGCAGCGCGTCGAGAACAACTGGGCCGCGTTGATCCCGCCGGCCCGAGCGCTCATCGAAAAGGAATATCACTAGGTCGCGGAGTTCCTGCGATTGTAGCGGGTACGCCAGCGATCAGGGCTCTTGATGTTCCTGCACTGCGACAATCTGGGCGGATCGTCCCGGACGTTCCAGCCTGAGCTTGAGCGCACCTCGCGTGCTCAGACCTTCGGCCTCCAGGAGGGCACCATCGCTCGTCGGCAGCAGGGCGGTTATTCGCCCCTTGTCCCACTGGCCTCGAAATACGTAACCGCCCGGGATGGGCATCACCACCAGCGAACTGCTGACTCGATCTTTGACCTTGTAAGGCTGAAAGACCGTCACGAATTCAGCCTGCTCCGCCTTGCCGGTTGTCTTGGCCGTGAGGTGCCATTCGCGCAGCTTGATGCGCGGGCGAGGGTTGGGGTCGTATTCATTCGTCTGGTCGAACGTGAGGTCACGCGGCCAGGCAAAACTGACCTCGCAAGCTACGTCCCCGTTGCGCACCCTCACGTGTTTTACCGGCTCGATCTCGAACTGGTTGACCGCGTGCAGCCAGTACTCGTAGGTGGACGGCTCGGTCGCTTTGAGGCGGTCGTAGATGATGACGAGGTCGGGCTTCACGAAGAGAATGGCACGTTTGAACTGCTCGACGGGCGGCCTGTAGGACTGGCTGGCGTCGCCGACGACCACATCCAGGTCCGGCGTGGTGAGGAACGCCGTGAGGCGGCCCTGGGCCTGGACCGTGTGCTTCTTCTGGTACTCGCCGTTGACGGTGATACAGTTGGTGGAGCGGGTGGTCCACATCCAATTGGTGTGGTGCGCGCTGCCGTAGATGTCCCGGTAACCGGAGTAGATCAGCAGCCGCTGGCCATAGGCCCAGAGCAGGAAGGAGTTGTTGGACTCGTAGCCGTGCGATTGCGTGCCGAAAGGACTGGACTTGAGCACGACCTGGACGCTCTTGGTCGCATCGGTGAGATGGCTGTTGAGGTAGGCTTGTCCGGTCCCTGCGAAGAGGCGCGACGCCGGCAGGTCATCCGGTGCCTTGGCCTGGACCCTGGGCAGTTGGCCCCGAACGAAACCGATATAGCCGCCCGTAGGAATCGGGCCGCCGAGCTGCTCCACGTACCATTGCCAATGTGAATTCTGGGCCTGGGCGGCCAGAATGCTCATCAAGGGGACGTTCGATCGGGCGGTGCGGCCGGCCGCCAGGTCGCCGAAGCCGCCGTCGTTTTTGCCGGGCGGCATCAGGTACATCGCATAATAGCCGACCTTCGAGAAAAAGGGCTTCTGATAGGCGTCGATCCCCATCGCCTCGCGCATGATATCGGCCCACCAGGTAAAGCGGGACAAGTAGCTGTCCCAATAGGCGGAGCCCTCGTGCCAGCCGCCGTCTTCATCGCTCCAGACGGGATAGACGTTGAAGAAGACGTTCATCGCGAACCACACCCAGTCCTCCGCACCCTCGATCTCGCCGAGGAAGGCGATGCCGATCTCGCCCAGTTTGTGCCAGGCGCGGTTGGAGTGGCTCGCATAGGGCTGCCAGAGGTGGCGCGGGCACAGGTGGTTGTACATCTCGTCGCCGCGAATCTTCATCACCTGGCGGCAGAGGTCCTTCTCCTCGTCGGTGAGAAGGTCGTGGACGAACGTGTAGGTCCGGGAGAAGAGATAGTTGTACGGCATGCCGGCCTCATCATTGTACCGGTAGCCGGTGCTGCCCTTGGGGTCCCACTTGGCGCATGCGAGCAGGATGCGTTTCGCCTCCTGCCCGTACTTCTCCCGGCCGCCCAGCAGCCGCGTGAAGGCGAGGGTCGCGGCACTGTGGAGGACCTTGATCGTGTACTCGCGGTTGCCCCACCAGATCACGCGCCACTCTTCGCTCTTGGTGTCGGTCCCCGGTGGGTACTTGGGCGGCTCCTGCGTCGAGGGTGGATTCGTGAGGATGCGGTCACACTCCTTCACCAGGGCGAGGTACTTGTCCCTCAACTCGCCGCGTGCCAGGTCCCGCAGCCGATCCAGGTTCTCCGGACGCAGGAACAGCCGCGGGTGCATCCTGGGGATTCGGGCGAGCAACTCCTGGCGGCCGGGCATCGGCATTGGGACCGCGCGATCCGCCATCGTAAAGGTCCGAGGCCTGCTCCAGTCGGTAGAGCGGCCGTCCCTGTCTTTCCCGCGGTAGTGCCACGTGTAATGGCCCGGACCGAAGGTTCGCGGCGGACAGTGCACGTTGAAGGTGATGTCCGCTGCCCGATAGACGAGGTTGGCAAATTCGGCATCGCGGGCACACTCGATCTCCCACGTCAAGCCCGGTTGCGGCCGCCAACAGAAGCTGGGTGGATCGGTCTGCGATACGGCCCCGTTGTCGGGCCGATAGCCCCAGGTCTCGGGTTCGGCCGGCCGCTCCTCCAGTCGCAGGGGCTGAGCGAACACCGGAGGCACAGACACCAGGGAGAGAATCAGAGCAGGGAGGCACAGGGGACGCCTATTGCTTCTTGTTGATCTCATGCTGCAACATGGCCTCGTAGAGGGACAACTGGATATCCAGGATCTGCTCGAGTGTCACCGCGACGTTGCCCCGGATGCCGTGAGAGCACTCGAAGGTGAAGCTGCCGGCTCCGCTCCCATGGTACAGGGCACTGGTCAGATGGAAGGACTCCGGGTTCTTGCCGCCTTCAGGACGTATCTCGAAGAGCCCGCCGAAAGGCAATTGTCGCTGGCTCAGCAGCGCGTAGCACTCCTGGGCCAGGGACCGGATATCCTGCTGGATTTCGACCGGGGTATAGGCCGGTCGATAGACCGCCGGTTTGGATTCGTGGCTATGGAGTGAGACGGCGAGGTCCGGGCCCTCTTCGCGGGCCACTTTGAGAAACGCGGCGGACTCAGGTCCCATCGGGGCAAACCATTCATCATGCATGGGATTGATGCCGGCATCATTGAAGTAGCAGCCCAGGAAGCCGACGTTGTCGCCCACCATGGGATGCTGCTGCTTGCATTGCGGCCAGTCACAGAAGGTGTCGTCCGTCCAAGTCCCCTGGCCCCAGAACCGCACATCATCGTCGCCCAGGCCCTGCAAGGCCCGCGGCTCGAAGCGGGCGGTGCCATCGGGATTGCCCGCCGGGATGATCAGGAGCCGGCATTGGTCCCCCAGCCGGCGCAGTCTCTCCTGCTGGTGGCCGCGCAGGTCCTTGCCGGTCTCCATGATCTGGATCAGGTTGACCAGGCCGGTGAGCCCCTCGACCTCGTGGCCGTGCACGGGGCCGATGAACAGGATAACGGGCTTCTTCCGCGCCGCCTTCTCCATATAGGCCGCCGGTTTCTGGCCGCCGATGGCCGAGTTGAAATTGGCGTGATGAGCCACCGTCTCTTTGCTGCCGAACGCGACCATGAGGAGCGGTCGGCCCCCGGGCGTGGTGGCGAGGATCGTCAGATTGCCTCGCTCCAGGTGCTCGAATCGCGCGGCCAACCCCTTCACATCCCCGATCCAGAAGTCCGGCAGGGACCGATCGGGGATTCTGGCTTTCGCCTGGGCAGAGGTCATGTGGTCCACACGAGGCAAGGGCTTATCACTCTGGGCCAAGGTCGCCGGCAGCAAAATGGCGACCAGCGCAATGGTCCCCTTGAGCGCATGCCTGTTCATCTTCACCTCCAACAATACCTGCTTGCGGCGCGGGTCATGACCCTGAGTTCGTGCCCGGCGCTGCCCCGTCTCCGATGGGCGTCCTCAGGCCGGGAGTTCTTGGCCCAGGAGCTTCTTTTCCCACCACTTGAGATACTCTTCGTCGGAGATCTCCGGCGCGAGGTTTCGTCTCTTCATCTCCTCCAGGTAGGACTTCGCCATGCCGTCCTGCCAATAAGCGACGACTTGCGTGTCTTCCGGCTCCTCGCCCTGATCCTGAGTCGACTTGATCCAGTTGTCGAGCTTGCGGCTGTGCTCGCGCAGGACGCCCCGGAGCTTGCGATCGTCCGCCAGATTGTGCAGCTCATCGGGGTCGTTCTGCAGGTCGTACAGTTCCTCTTTCGGCCGCGTCGCCGCCATGAATTGCTCCTGCGGGGGTGTAAGCTTGCCCTGGCTGTGCAGAACCTGCATCAGGGTCAGCACGGGAAACTGGAGCTTCTTGTAGGCGTTGAGCTGCGTGTAGGGCCGGTCGGGGTAATAATTCCGGATGTACTTGTACCGCTTCGAGCGCACGCACCGGATGCGGTCCACCGTCTCGTCGCAGCGGTCCCGCGCGGCGAAGATGTACTTGTGCCCCTTGCTCTTACGAGTGAGGAAGTCGGACCCCTGCAGGTATTGGGCCGGCTCGATCCCGGCCGCCGCCAGAGAGGCCGGCGCCAGGTCGATCGCGCTGAGGAGATCCTCCACGACGGTGCCGGGCTCGATATGTCCCGGCCAGCGGACGATCAACGGAATGCGAATCCCCTCGTCGTAGAGCCATTGCTCGCCCCGGACGTGGGGCCGGCCATTATCGCTGAAATACATCACGACCGTATTCTCGGCCAGGCCTTCTTTCTGGAGCCACTGCAGGACGACGCCGATCTCCGTGTCGAGGAGCTGGATGGATTCGAGATAGTCGGCCCAATCCCGGCGGGCGAGCGGATGGTCGGGGTAACAGGGGGGCAGCGTCACCTTGGCCGGGTCGATCGGGTTGCGCTGGTCCCGCCGGAAGTCACGCTGGGTGAGGCTGAAGTTGACTTGGGCAAAGAAGGATTGGCCCTCCGGGCGCTGAGACCAATCGGTGCCGTCGAAGGGCCGGGTCATGTACATGAAGTTCCAGTCGGTCTTGCCTTCCTGCTTGTAGTTGAGTCCGGCACAATTGCAGCGGAAGTACGCGCCCCGCCGGAAGTGCTCGGTCACCGGCATGATGGGGCGCGGAAGGAGGTGGGTGTCGTTGCGGTGACTGCGATGCTGGTGGGCGCCGATGCTGGTCTGGTACATGCCCGTGATGAGGGCCGAGCGCGACGTGGAAGAGACCGGGCCGGTGACGAAGGCGTTGGTGTACCGGGCCCCCTCACTGGCCAGCCGGTCCAGGTTCGGGGTCTTGACGAGGGTGTTGCCGTAGCAGGCGAAATCGGGCGACGTGTCCTCGGAGATCAACCAGAGAATGTTCGGTCGGTGCTGGGCCTTCAGTAGTTGCGTGCGCGCGGCCTTCTGCGCCGCGTGCCGGCGCTCGGTCTCACAGCCGGAAAGGAGGGCGGCGGCTGCCCCGCCGCCAACTGTTTTGAGAAAGTCACGACGTTTCATACGCTACATCCTTGTGAATCGACTATCATCCATTTGCCAACGACGACGGGGCCGTCAACGCGCCGACCAGATGGGAGAGCTTGGCTACGTTATGCCGGAGGCAATAATCCCGAATGCCGTCGATGATCCGCGCAGCGCAATCGGGCTCCAGAAAACTGGCGGTGCCGACCGCCACGGCCGAAGCGCCCGCGAGGAGGAACTCGATCGCATCGGAGGCCGTGCGGATCCCCCCGAGGCCGAGGAGGGGAATTCCCGCCGGCTTCGCCACCTCGTTATAGACCTTGTTCACGAGGTAGACGGCGATGGGCTTGATCGCCGGGCCGGAGAGGCCCCCGGTGCGGTTGGCCAGGACCGGCATCCGCGTCTCAGTGTCAATGACCATCGCGGTGAACGTGTTGATGAGGCTTAGAGCATCGGCGCCTGCCTCGACCGCCGCCCGCGCGATGACGCTGATATCCGTCACACAGGGCGAGAGCTTGACGATGAGAATCTTGTCGCCGGCGGCGGCGCGGACGGCCGAGGTGATTTCCCGAACCTGCTCCGGGTCGCGGCCGAAACTGATGCCGCCTTTGGCCACGTTGGGGCAACTGATATTGAGCTCGAATCCGGCCAACGCTTTTTCGCGGGCCAATCGCGCGACAACCGCCGTGTACTCCCCGATCAGTTCGCCGGCCACGTTGACAAACACCGGCATGGACATCTTCGCGATGACAGGCAGCTTCTCTTCGATGAACCGATCCAAGCCGACGTTCGCCAGCCCAATGGCGTTGAGCATTCCGGCGTCCGTCTCGACGATGCGCGGCGTCGGATTGCCTCGGCGCGGTTTCAGGGTGATGCTCTTGGTGATGAAGCCCCCGAGCCGATTGACGTCCATGAAATCCGCCAGCTCATCGGCATAGCCGCACGTCCCCGACGCGGTAAACACCGGATTCGCCAGCCGCCGCCCCGCGAAATCAACCGCAATGTCAACTTTTGTCTTCTTCGCCATGCTCCAGTGCTTCGAGTATTCGCGCCTCATCCCCGGTCGGACTGGCTTGTCCCTCTTGGATGGCCTTGACTAACCCGATTTCTTCCACAATGGCGGCCCGTGTGCGAAAAACGACGGTGCGCGCCTCGAAGACCGGGCCGTCCCGGCAGCAGAGCTGGTAGACCGTCTCGTCCGAGCCTTCGACGCGACACTCGACGGCGCAGCTTTGGCAGACGCCGATGCCACAGGCCATGCGCCGCTCCATACTGATTTGACAATCGATATTCCGGTCAGCGGCCAGCCGTGCCGTCGCCGCGAGCATGGGCTCCGGGCCGCACGCATAGATGATCGTTCCATCCTGCGACCCGGCGGACTGTTCGTCCAGCCATTCGGCGAGGCGCTCCGTGATGAAGCCGCGCCGGCCGGCCGAGCCATCATCCGTAGTCACAGCAGATGGGATGCCGAACTTCGCAAACGCCGGAATGTAGGAGTCGATCTGCTCCGGCATCTCGTCGAACTGGCCCTCGAACGGCAGCGACGCGGCCGTCTTGGCGCCGACGAAGGCAATGACGTTCACGCCGGGGTACTCCGCCCTGAGCAACTTCGCGAGGCAACGGATCGGCGGGGCACCCATGCCGCCCACGACCAGCAGGGCCAGCCGCTTGCCGGGCGGCACCCAGAATCCCCGCCCCAGCGGCCCGATGAAACTGAGCGCAGCGCCCCGGCCCAGGGTAGTCAGCCGCATGGAGGCCGGTCCGAGCATGCAGTAGAGAAGCTCGGCGCAGGTCTGCTCCCGCCCGGCGGTTACCTCGGCGAAACTGAAGGGGCGACGCAGCAGGATGCTTCGCTTGGAGACATCCCGCAGGTCCGCCGGGATCCGGTCCTCGGCAGGCAGGCCCAAACCGGACACGTCCACCTGCACGAACTGGCCCGGCTGGAACTTGGCAAAGGCCTTGGCCCCAGCGCCGGCGAACTCCAGGTCCATAGTCCAGTAGCACGCGCGGATGCGGCGATTGGAAGTGACCGTCGCGGTGAAGACACCTTTGGCCATTGCTGATTTCACGGACAAGTCCATATCCCTCTGCAGTAATCAATCGTCCATAATCGATGATCAATTCTCAAAGCAGATCCTCATAGGTTCGTACGCCATCGACGACCTTGCAGACATGTGCGGCATATTTCTCCTTGTACGCGGGACGGCTGCGCGGATAAGCGGCGTCCACCGCCTGCTTCACGGCCTCCACGGCTTGGGCCCGGACCAGGGCGCCGGAGGCCCCTTTGTCGCCGCCGCCCAGCATCCGCTCGCCCAGCACGCCCGGCACGGTCCGCACCGCATCGCACATCGTCTCCAGTTCCGGCCCGGAGATCCTGTAATCATCGCGCAGGCCCAGACCATCCTGCCGGAAGATTTCGCCTACGGTCTCGATCCTGCCGGCCCGCCAAGCGTCCATCATCTGGTAGAAACGCTGCTGAGCGTGGAAGATGTAGTTGAGCCGGGCGCAGTGGTTCGGGTGGCTGCGGCCGAACTGGTCCCTGATCTTGTCGTACAAGGCCTCCTCTTTGATGTCTGCCAGGCAGGCGATCTTGAAGCCGGCCTTCTGCAGAATGCCGACCAGTTCTTCGCACTCTCTTCGGCGAGTCGCGTACGTTGATTTCTCGAGGCCGGGCCGGTCCGTGCCGGTGTCCAGCACGACAATCCGAAAATCCGTTGCCCCCTTGCCGATGGGCACGTACTCGATGGAGCGGTCCTTCGGATTGTAGTAGGTTCCCATGCCCTCTTTGGCGAACAGGACCATCGTCTGGTCGAGCTTGCCGCAGGGCGAGCCGATATAGTCGTTCTCGACTGCTTGAGCGAGATCGACGATCTGCACCTGCTTTTCAACCTCGATCTCGTTCACGTCGAAGAGCGAAAGGATCAGGTTGACGCACAGCGACGCCGACCGGCTCATGCCCCCGCCGGGGATGTTACCGACGAGAACGCCGTCGATGCCTTGCTTGAGCGTGAATCCCTCCCGCTGGAGAATGTAATCGATGCCGTATGGAAACCGGCCCCAGGTCTCGGCGATGGCGGCCGACTTGGGTGCCGGGACATTGCCGAGAGTGTACTCGATCCGGCCGTCGCGGGGGAAATTGCCGCTGAAAAGGCGGACCTTGTTCGTGCCGTTGGGCCGGTAGGCCAGCCAGATGAACCGGTCGGTCCCGACGCCGAACAGCTCCGTACCGTTGTAGTCGCCGTGCTCGACGCCCAGGCAGAAACGCGACGAGGTCCGCCGCACCGTGCCGCCGGCAATCTCGATCTTGTTTTCCTTGGCAAGCTGTTGCAGCCTGTCCAGGGCCCCCTGGTCTTCCCTTGTCAGCTCCATCCGGACCTCAGCGAAAAGCGTGCGCCCATCCTGCAGTTTCTTACGACGAAGCTGAATATAGCTCAATCCGCCCGGACAAGCAACTCCAAAGGCCCGCACGGCCATGGCCAGGCGGCTGGTGCTTCGAGACCGGCGCTGGTATGATGCGACGGATGGAGATAAGCTTTGATTTCGATACGGTGCACGACCGCCGGGGTACCGACAGCCTGAAGTGGAACCGGTACAGGGACCGGGACGTGATCCCGATGTGGGTGGCCGACATGGACTTTCGGTCGCCACAGCCTGTGGTTGAGGCGCTCCACCGGCGGGTGGAACAAGGGATTTTCGGCTATGCGTCGCCGCCACCCGAGCTCGTGCAGGTGGTCGTGGCGACGATGTGGGAGAAGTACCGATGGAAGATTGAGCCGTCGTGGCTCGTGTGGCTGCCGGGTGTGGTGCCGGCGTTGAACGTGGTGTGTCAGGCGTATGGAGGTCAGGGCGATGAGGTGGTAACCTTCACACCGGTCTATCCGCCGTTCCTGACCGCACCGCCCCGAGGCACAAAGGTGTTGCGGACCATTCCGTTGCGGCGGGAGAGCAACCTGTACACGTTCGATGCCGAGCGATTGGAGAGGGAAATATCGTCGCGCACGCGGATTCTGCTGCTATGCAACCCGCACAATCCCGTGGGCCGAAGATACGAGCGCGAGGAGATCGAGCGCATCGCACAAATAGGCGTCGCCCATGACCTTGTGATCTGCTCCGACGAAATTCACTGTGACCTGATCCTCGATGGCGGCTCGCACGTGCCGACTGCGACGTTGGGGGCCGAGATCGCCGCACGCACGATTACGCTGATGGCCCCGAGCAAGACCTTCAACATCCCGGGCCTGAACTGCGCCTTTGCCATTATCGAAAACCCCGAGCTGCGCACGAAGTTCAAGAAGGTGCGCGAGGGCCTGGTGCCCGGCACAAATGTGCTGGGCTACACCGCTTGCCTGGCCGCATACCGTGATGGCGAGCCTTGGAGAGCGGCCCTGATCGACTACTTGCGCGACAATAAGGAGATCGTCCGGCGGTTCATCCACGATGAGGTCGCGCCGCTGTCGATGGACGATGTCCAGGCGACCTACCTGGCCTGGATCGATACCCGGGCACTGGGTTTGCCCAAGCCCGCCCGCTTCTTCGAGCAATTTGGCGTCGCCCTGTTCGACGGCCGGGAGTTTCAAGGCGAGGGTTTCGTGCGGTTGAACTTCGCATGTCCCCGCAGCATCCTTGCCGAGGCGCTCCAGCGGCTGCGACGGGCCGTCGAGAGTCTCGCGAAACCGTCCGGTCGAGATGCGGAAGTCCCGCTGTGAATCCCCGCGAGTCGCGCTCACGGGAAGGCTGGATCGCCACCATTGACCCCTCGATGGGGCAGGAATCGCGTGGGATCCGGACCTTGCGCCCGGCTCTCCCCGTGGGCCGTAATGGGCTTCGTCTTCGGCATCGGCCAAGATCGCGAGCGGATAAACCAGGCGCGTCGGAGACGGTCCCAACCGGTAATGCCCAGGGCCGCCAGCCGTGACAGCGCTCGGCCGCTGGCAACGAGGCGTTCCGCCAGCAGTTTTCGCTCCGCCCTGTGAAGATCGGATCGGAGATACCTGCGGATTTGAAGATCGGGGATGGACTCCTGCCCCAGAACCTTCCGATCAATGTACTCGATACTTTGGTAGAGGCGGGCGGGTTGTCGCATAGCGGCGGCCCACAGGCCGGGAGTGTCATGGCCTCCGCACCATACGGCCAACGGCTCCCGGATGAAGGCCCACGGCCCGCGCAGGGCAAGGCGCAAGGCCAGATCGTGATCTTCCATAAGCCACAGTCGCTCATCAAAATCTCGGCATTGCAGGAGGAACTCTCTGCGAACCAGTGCCGCTTGGCAAAAGAGCACAAACCGCGTGGCCAGGACCGCCGCAGGGTTGAGCCACAATCCTTCCGGCTCTCTCATATTCACCCAGGCGATGGCGAAGGAGCTTGCCTCTCTCCTCTTCGGCATCTTCATGAGGGTGTTGCACAGGCAGCACGGCACGGCCGGACCCGCGTCCTGCAGGAGGGCCACCTGACGCTCGAGCTTGGTGGTGAGCCATAGGTCGTCGGAATCCAGGAACGCGATCAGATCGCCTTCGGACTCCCGAATGCCACGGTTCCTGGCCGCCGCCGGGCCCGCATTGCCCTGGCGAACATATACGATCGCACTTCCATAGGCTTTCAGCACTTCCGGTGTCTCATCGGTGGAACCATCGTCAACCACAATGACATGAACGGGCCGATAGGTCTGATGGAGAACGGAGTCGATGGCCCGCGTCACGATCCCGGCGCGGTTGAACGTCGGGATGATGATGGACACTAACGGATAGCCCATTTCCTCACCTCTGACGGATGGCCCGCCGCGAGAAAAGAACTCGTAGTGCGCGGACAGCCACGCGGGCCGCCGGCAACGGAAGATCAGGCAACTCCGGCCGTGTATTTTTCCGTGATATTATCGGGCACACTGTTGCACGTACCCCAAGCCGGGAACTCCGACGTTCCCTTGGTGCGCCCATTTTCGCCAGCGAGTCCGAGTGCGCGGCAGTCACACAGCGGCCTCAGGGTAGCTATAAAGTCGGGCTGCCTCTTTTAGGGAATCTCCCCAATCCGGCCAAGGCATCTACACAGGAGACGTCGAATGTGTGGATTGCTTCTATGGCAGTTGAGTTTTTGGGGGCCTCCGGCCGAAGAATAGCCTTATGGTACTGCAAAGGGATTGTTTCAGGCAGGTTTATTTGGGATTGGAGTAGCCCGATGAAAACTGTACGGTTGGCTTTCTTGTTGGCTCTGCTGGGGTCGAAAGCAGCGTTTGCCGCCGGGAGCGGCTCGGCCCGGGCGGCCGGTGAAGGCGGTGCCGGCGCTAGTCCGATCCTGTCCGGCAGTATTCACGAAATCATAAGCCGGTTGTCCGCTCTCGTCGCGCAATATGGACTGAACCTCATCGGTGCCCTGGCGATCTTTGTCGTGGGCCGATGGGTGGCAAAGTCGGTCTCGTCCTTGCTCAGCAAGGCTTTGACCAAGGCCAAAGTGGACGCGACCCTTGTGCCTTTTATTGAGAATCTGGCCTACACGGGCATGCTGGTGTTCATCATCATTGCCGCGTTGGCCAAGTTGGGGGTCCAGACGGCCTCGGTTGTCGCCGTGCTGGGTGCGGCGGGGTTGGCGGTGGGCCTGGCCCTGCAGGGCTCCCTGGCCAATTTCGCCTCCGGCGTCCTGCTGCTGGTCTTCAAGCCTTTTCGTGTAGGCGATTACGTGGAGATTTCAGGCGTGGGCGGAACCGTGCAGGCGATCCATGTGTTCAATACGGTCCTCAACGACCCAAACAACATCCGCGTCATCGTTCCGAACGGCCAAGTCACGAGCGGGAACATCCTTAACTACACGATCAACGGGACCCGGCGTATCGATCTGACGGCGAGCGTTTCCTACGACGATGATCTGCGCAAAACTCGGCAGGTGATTGAGAGCGTTCTGGCCGCCGAGCCGAGAATTCTGCCCGACCCAGCGCCCGTGGTGGCGGTCAAGGAAATGGCCGACAGCAGCGTGGACTTCGCGGTGCGCCCGTGGGTGAAGGTGCCGGATTACTGGTCGGTGTACTTTGACCTGACGGAGAAGCTCAAGACAGCACTGGAAGAGAACGGCATGACGATCCCGTTCACGACGCAGGAAATTGTCGTCAAAACCGATACTTCGGCCGCCAGCGTCCTCAAGAGCGCCTGACGCGGCTCAGAACCGCCAGATCACGCTCAGGCCATATTGGATGGTGTTGTTGCGGGGCTCATACCAGCCGTCGGAGGTATTGGACTCCTCGATCCACCAATATTGAACGAACGGTGCGATTGCCAAGTCGGCGGACTTGGCCCGGTGACGCAACTCCACCGAGGCCCTGGCCCCATACCCCGGCCATTGGATATTGACCACCCCGTTGTCCACACCGGAGATCTGAACGCCGAGCAGCAGCAGGTCAAACTCACCGCCGAGCCCGATCTGCCAATGGCCGGCCAACTCGTGGTACGTTTTGAGGCCCAGCGGCAAATAGAAGTAATTCGATTGCCGATCGTAACCCGCCGGGTCTTGACCCGCATAATCGTTCAGGCCCCGATACCCCGCGCCGGCGTAGAACAGGTTATCCCAAGCCTCCACCGGCCAGGGCTGGCCCCAGAGCAGCCGCAGGTTGAGCAGGAAGTCGCTATCGCCCTCCATTGTGTAGGGCGTGCCGTCGGTGAGGGAGCCTCCGTAGTCTACCCTGCCGACCGCGAACTTGCCATCCACCCGGAACAGTCCGTGCGGCCGGTAGCGCGTGTAGGAGGCGGCCACGCCATAGAGCAGGCCGTCAATCTTCATCGTGCCCGGCTCGGTGTAGCGATAATAAGAGACCTCCGGCGCGACCTCCCAGCGCGGCCCGGTCAGCATCTGTTCCACGTTTCCGTTCGTCTGCCCATCTTCCCCCGTGCCGAGCAAGACGCAAACCATCAGCATCTGCAACGCGTTCATCGTGCCACTCCGAAAGGGCCGATCCGTCCGACAAGAGGGCGCTTACGCCTGCGAACACACCTGCCGGTCGCGACATCGGCCGCCGGGAGAACTTCGTCCATTCTCCGCGAAAACCTGCAAAAAATCGTTGGTGGCGACCCCGGGAAACCGCGGCAGCAGGCCGTGCGGCGGAAACGTCTGCCCGGTGCGAGAGGGGATGAGCCCCGTTGGACCTGCCGGGGTGAAAAAAATTTTCACAAAAATGCCAAATTCCGGTTGACGCGGTGGTCGAACCACCATATATTGATGCCTGGTTTCCAGGAAATAGTGGCTGGAAGGATCGTGTAGTGTCCATCCGAGCGGGCTGGGCGACAGACAAAATTTGAGGGGTTGCGTATGGAGCCATTGACACCGAAACAAAAGCAGGTATTGGAGTTCATCACGGCCCGGCTGGACGAGGGTCTCCCACCGAGCCAGCAGGAGATGGCGGACCATTTCGGCCTGGTGCAGAACGCCGCGTATCAATTGGTCAGCTATTTGCGCAAAAAGGGCTATGTGATCGATACCGGAGGGCACCGGGGGCTGCGCTTATCGCCGGAATACCTGGCACAGCGGAGGGAGACGGAGGGGCTCCCCATTCTCGGCCGGGTGGCGGCGGGTACACCGATCCTGGCCGAAGAGAATATCGAAGGCTATATGAGCGTGGAGAAACTGTTCGGGCGCAGGGAGGGGACGTTTCTGCTGCGAGTCCGCGGAGACAGCATGGTCGATGAGGGAATCATGGATGGCGACTTGGTCGTCGTCCAGGGCGGCTCGACCATTGCGGACGGGCAGATCGGGATCGTCCTGCTGGATGATGAGGCAACGGTCAAGCGGGTGTCCATCCAGAAGGACCGGATCGCCCTCAAACCGGCCAACCATAAGGCCGGCTATAAGACGCGGTATATCAAGCGGTTCGATAAGAACGTTCGGATTCTCGGCAAAGTGGTCGGCTGCGTCCGAACGAGTGTAAAATGAAAGCAGGAATGCTCTGAATCCCAAATATGTCAGTGCGAGCGAAGCGAAGCAATCTCCCATCCTGCGGCTTGAGATTGCTTCGTCGCTGCGCTCCTCGCAATGACATGAACGACTTGGGTTGGTGAGAGCGTTTCGGTGCTTCGAAGTTTTGCGCCGCGCGCTTGTTTTCGCGACGGGTGAAGGGGCGATGGTTTGTCCTATCTATATCGGGATCGCGGGGTGGTCCTATCCGGACTGGGAAACGATCGTTTATACGAACCCGAAGGCGGACCAACTGGAATACGTCAGCGGGTACGTCGATTGCATTGAGATCAACAGCTCGTTTTACCGGCCGCCGGTCGAGAGGAATGCGCGGTCGTGGCTGGACCGAACGGCGGGGCGGCCGGGGTTTTTCTTTACGGCCAAACTGCACCAGAGTTTCACGCATGAGGGCAAGATCGATCCGGTGGTGGTCAAGCAATTCCATGAGGGTTTTCACCCGCTGCTCGACGCCGGTAAGCTCAAGCACCTGCTGGTCCAGTTCCGGTACGATTTCGCGGACCTGCCGGCCGGCCGCGAGCACCTGGGGAGAATCATCAGCCATTTCCAAGATGCCTTCCGCATCGTGGTCGAGTTGCGGCACAAATCGTGGGAGAAGCCGGACTCTTTAGCCTTTTTGCAGGGCTTGGGCGTGACCGTCGCGAACCTGGACTATCCGGTCTCGCGGCAGTCTTTCAATCTGCAGCATTGCACGGTCGGCAAAGACGGCTATTTTCGCCTGCACGGCCGCAACGCGGAGAAGTGGTTCAGCAAGGCCGGACGGGACGAAGTGTATAACTACCACTACAACGAGCAGGAGTTGGCAGGCATCAAGGAGCGGCTCGATGTTCTGGGCAAGGCCCTCGAGTCGCTCACGGTGATCGCGAATAACCATTTCCGGGGAGCCGAACTGGCCAATGCTATCGAGTTGAAGGCCCTGGTCAGCGGGCAAAAGCAACCAGTACCAGAGGGGCTTTTGAAAACGTATCCCAACCTGGCGAAAATCGCTCTGAATTGAGCAATTCAAACGGATTGGTTTGTGTGTAACCGAAAATACCAGCGTTTGTATGGCGCAGAGTTTCTGCGCGCTTGTCGTCTCTTGAATTTCACTTAGGGCAAGCATTCGCTGCGTCATTACGGATTCGGACGGGGAGATTATGCGCATTGCTGCGCTCACCTGCCGGAGTTACTACAGCCTCCTGCGGGGGGCTGTGCCGGTGCCGCGGTGGGTTCAAAAGGCTGCCGAGTATGGCTACGGGGCCGTGGCGGTGGCGGATGTCAATTGCATGGCCGGCGTGGCGGATTTGTGCCAGGAGGCCGAGAAGAGGGCGGTTCAGCCGATCCTGGGGGTGGAAATCCTGACGGAAAGGCAAAGGGCGATCCTGCTGGCCGAGGATGACCGGGGCTATGGGAACTTATGCCGCATCACGACCGCCCGGAACCTGCTGGCGAACTTCGATCTGATCGAGCAGTTGCAGGTCGATCACCGAGGCATCATCTGTATTTGTACGCAGGCGAAGCTTATGGAGGAATTGAAAGGGCTCCTGCCGCACAGTCATTTATTCGCCGGATGTCGCGGCGTAGCAGAGGCCGAGTCCGCCCTCGCGCGGGGTGTGGAACCGATCGTCTGGACCAATGCCAACTGGCTGGAAGATAATGACATCGAAATGGCCAAGCTCCTGGCGCGGATCCGGCGCCTGAGCGCGGCCGGCGCCGGCCCGGGGGATGGCGACGGATTCGACACGCTTATCCCGGTAAAGGAAGTCGCGGAGAAATTCCACGCGTGTCCCCGCGCGCTGGCGAACACCGATCAGCTTGTCGAGCGGTGCCGCTTCCAGTTGCTCAAAGGCAAGCCGATTCTGCCCCGGATCAAACTCGCCAACGGGACCACCGGCGACCGGGAGCTAGCTCGGCTGTGCCACCTGGGACTTGCCAAGCGCTACCATCCCGCTAGTCACGAGGTCATCCAGCGGCTGGAATACGAGCTCGCGACCGTACGCAAGAACGGCTTCAGCGACTACTTCCTGGTGGTCCATGAAATTGTTGACTGCGCCAAGCAGAATCACATTCCGGTCGAGGTCCGCGGCTCCGCCGCCGGCTCGCTGATCGCCCACGTGCTGGGCTTCACGCGGGTTTGCCCCGTCGAGAATCGGCTTTACTTCGAACGCTTTATGAACCCCGGCCGGACCGATTGTCCCGACATCGACATCGACTTCTGCTGGCGCAGGCGCGATGAAGTGATCCGCTTTTGCTATGAGCACTGGGGCTGCGAGCACGTCGCGATGATCTGCAATGTCAACCGGTACCGGTTGCGCAGCGCGATTCGCGATGTCGGCCGGGCCCTGGGCCTGCCGCCCGAGCAGATCAACCAGTTGGCAAGAGAGGGCAAGATCAAAAGCACCTCGCCGATCTACCGGCTGGCGGAAAAGCTGGTGGACATCCCGCGCCACCTGGGCGTCCATTGCGGCGGGATTGTCGTCACGCCGGGACCCGTGTGCGCGATTGCGCCCCTGGAGCGGGCGAACAAGGGCGTCGTTATCACCCAGTACGACAAGGATGCCGCCGAGGCGGTCGGCTTGGTGAAAATCGATCTGTTGGGCAACCGGTCACTGTCCACGGTCAATGAGGCGATTCGGATCACCAGAACCAGTGACAGAGCAGGCGCGACTCCCAAACACACCTGTCACTCCCGCGAAGGCGGGGGTCCATCCGATGGGAGTATGGATTCCCGCCTTCGCGGGAATGACAACGGCGGATTGGCCGCCTTCGACCCGAACGACGACGAAACGGCCCGGATGCTCAGCGCCGGTGACAGTCTCGGCGTTTTTCAAAGCGAGTCGCCCGGCATGCGGCAACTCCTGCGTGGGCTGAAGGTCAAGAGTAAAAAGGACCTGGCAATCGCGCTATCGCTGATCCGTCCCGGCCCGGCCTCGGGCGGCATGAAGAACGAGTTCATCGAGCGGCACGTCCATGGCAAACCTTTCACGTACCTGCACCCGAAGATCGAAAAACTGCTCGGCGACACCTACGGCGTGATGCTCTACCAGGAGGACGTCATGCGGATCGCGGTCGAGATCGCCGGCTACACCGTGGCGGAAGCGGACCGGTTCCGGTCCGAGGTCTCAAAGAAGGTCTATCCGGCCCGCGTGCAGGCGCAATACGTGGACTTCGTCCACCGCCGCGCACCCCAAGCGGGGATCGAGTGCCGGACCGCCGAGGCGATCTGGGACGAGGTCCTGCGCTTTGCCGCCTATTCTTATTGCAAGGCCCATGCGACCGTCTACGCCAATATCGCCTGGGAAACGGCCTGGCTCAAGGCCCACTACCCGACCGAGTTTTATTGCTCGCTGTTCAACAACCACCAGGGCATGTACCCGTTGCGGGTGTATGTCTGGGATGCCAAGCGGCACGGTGTGCCGGTCCTGCCACCCCATGTGAACCACAGCGAGATTGAATGGAGCCTCCAGAATGGCAAAATTCGGGCAGGGCTGAACATCATAAAAGGACTTTGCGGCCACACCGCACGGACGATCATCGAGCAGAGGCAAAAGGCAAGGTTCTGCGACCTGGATGATTTGCGCAGACGAGTGAAGTTCCGCAAGCCTGAATTGCAGAACCTGATTCACGTAGGGGCTTGCGACGGTCTGGGACCTACGCGACCAGCCATGCTGAGCCGTTTGCGTTTGGCGCTGCCGGCGCGAGGTCAATTGCTGTTGTTCGATCTCTGTGGGGCGAACGTCCCCGCTTGCCTTTCCTGGACGTCGTGCGAGGACGAACGACCTACGAAGAGCTTCGCGGCGCTGCCCGATTACGACAGGATTGCAAAACTGGAAGCAGAACTCGATGTCACGGGGATTCCGTTCTGTATGCATCCGGCGGTGCTATTACCCAAACGTTACGTGCCGACCCATCGGCTACATAGATTTCTCGATAAAAGGGTGACGGTAGCCGGATTTGTCGCGACCGCCCGCCGGGCCAGAACGAGCGACAATCGCGTCATGGGATTCGTGACGCTGGAGGACGCCACGGGACTGATCGAGGCGAGCTTCTTTCCCGATCAACTCGCCCTCTACAAAACGATCTGTTCCTACGGCGGCCCGGTCTGGGTCAGTGGCCGGGTCGTCGAGCACCTATCCTCGTTATCGCTGGACTGCACCGCCTGCGGTCGGATTATGCCGCAGGCCCCGGCATCTGTAGCCCTGTCATCCTGACCGCCGTCATGGTTGCCAGGATTTGCCCCGGGCTCTATAATGGCGCACGATTCGCTGGGTATATTCATGCCATCTGAATATGAAGGGGATCATCATGGAGAGACGAGAGTTCCTCAAAGCGGCGGGGGCAACAGCCGGCAGTTGCGTCATTGGATCGGAAGTACTCCTTGCCGCCCAGTCCGCGCCGGGCGGGGCGGACAAGGTCGCCGGTTTGCCGCGGCGTGTCCTGGGACGAACCGGGGCCAAGGTCTCGGTGGTCGCTTTCCCGGGTCTGGCCCTGAACGCGTTGAGCCAGGAGGAAGCGACCGCCGGCGTGCACAAGATGGGGCCTGCCCTGCAGGGCCTGGACCGCAGCAAGATCTTCCTGTCCTGCAAAACGAAGATGCGGGACAAAGACGGCGCCCGCAAGGAGCTGGAGCGCTCGCTGACGCGGCTCAAGACCGATCACTTCGACCTGTACCAGATGCATCACGTCCGCTGGGTCCAGGAGGTCAAGCAGGCCCTCGGGCCGGGCGGGGCGATGGAGACTTTCCTCCAGGCCAAGGAAGAAGGCAAGATCCGGCACATCGGCTTCTCCGCCCACACGACGAAGAGTGCTCTGGAGATGTTGAAGGGCTTTCCGTTCGACTCCGTCATGTTCCCGCTGAGCTATGTGGACTATATGAACTGGGGCTTTGGCAAGGCGGTCGTGGAGATGGCCAAGGAGCGCGGTACGGCGGTGCTGGCCATGAAGGCGATCTACGCCGGGGCGTGGCCCAAAGGCGCAGAACGAACTCGCAAATGGTGGTATCGGCCTCTGGAGAAGGACGATGAGATCGAACTGGCGATTCGCTGGGCTCTCTCGCAGCCGGGCGTCGCCACCACCGTCCCCGTCTCATACCTCGACCTTCTGGACAAGTGCATCAAGGCGGGGCGGTCGTATCAGCCGATCACGGAGGCGGAGGTCGCGAAGCTCCAGGAGATGGCGAAGGGGTGCGGATCAGTCTTCCGCGCGGAAGATGACGAAGCCATGACGGGGCATTTGGCCCGTGCGCCGTTCCATCCCGACAGTCCGCACGAGTGCTGCCCCTTTGCGAATGCCTGACGCCGTCCACGCGTGGCCGGGCTCCGGGCCGCGAAAGGAATGTTCATGAGTCAACGCCCGCTCATACGTGTTATTCGCCTCTTGGTCGCAGGTAGCGTCATTAGCGGCAGTTCGGCCGGAGCACAACCACGCCCCGAGCATGGGCTCCAGTATGCGACCCCGGCCCTGGTCTGGGACGAGGCGATGCCCCTGGGCAACGGGCTGCTGGGGGCTCTGGTCTGGGGTGACGGCAAGCCGCTGCAGATTTCCCTGGATCGCACGGATCTTTGGGACCTGCGGCCGGTGCCGGAATTTCATTCGGCCGAATACTCGTACAAGCGGATGCGGCAGTGGGTTAGGGAGGGGCGCATCGACGATCTGCACCGGCTGTATGACAAGCCCTACGGCTATCCCGGCCCGACGAAGATCCCGGCAGGGCGGATCGAAATAACCTTCGGCGAGGACACTCGGTTCCGCAGCGCGTCGCTCGATCTCGCCGACGGCACGGCCCAGATGGACTTGAGCCGCGTGACCGCGCGGGTGTATGTCCATGCGACAGAGCCCGTGGGCGTGATTCACATCACCGGCAAACCTGCCAAAGTTGTGCTGGTCGCACCGCCCTTCGCCGGCAAGGTCACCGAGGAGGCCGGGGCGAACAAGATCAGTGCCGGCGATCTGGCGACCCTGCGCTACGAGGCGCCGGTCCAGGAAAGCGGCGGAACGTGGGCCGGCTATGTGCAGAAAGGCTGGGGCGACTTCCGTTTTGCCGTGATCCTCGTCTGGCGCAGCTCCGGTGGGGATTGGCTGGGCGTCTGGTCGATCTGCACTTCGAGGGACTCGTCCGATCCGCTGGCCGCTGCACGGAAACGTTGTGAGGCCGCGCTCGACGAGGGGCGCGATAAGCTGGCCCGAGCGCACAAGCAGTGGTGGACCTCATACTGGGATGACGCAACGGTCTCGGTGCCGAATCCGGTCCTTGAGCGGCAGTGGTACTTGGAGACGTACAAGTTTGGGGCCGCCACCCGGCCGGAGACGCCGCCGATCACGCTGCAAGGGCCCTGGACCGCGGACGACATGAAGATCCCGCCCTGGAAAGGCGACTATCACCACGATCTGAATACGCAACTGAGCTATTGGCCCGCCTACAGCGGCAATCGGCTGGAAGGGGCATCTGGCTATGTCCGTTGGCTCTGGGCCACACGAGAGAACGCCCGCGCCTGGACGAAGCGATTCTTCGATCTGCCCGGGCTGAATGTGCCGATGACCGCGGATCTGGAGCAGAACCAGATGGGCGGCTGGCATCAGTACACCCACTCCGCCACGACCGCCGCCTGGCTCGGACATCACTTCTATCTCCAGTGGCGCTACAGCATGGACCGCCAGTTTCTAGAAGAGCGGCTGTATCCCTGGCTGAGAGACACGGCGACCTTTCTGGAGGCAATCACGGAGAAAGGACCCGATGGCAAGCGGACCTTGCCGCTGAGTTCGTCACCCGAGATCAACGACGACCGACTGACCGCCTGGTTCCCCTCGATTACCAATTACGATCTGGCGTTGATCCGCTGGGCCTTCGAGACAACCGGCGTGCTGGCACGGGAACTTGGCCGCGCGGCGGAAGCGGATCATTGGCGCCGCGTGCTCGCGGAGATGTCCGACTTGGCCGTCGATCCGAACAGTCACAAGCTGCTGGTGGCGAAAGATTACCCGCTTCCTGCCTCGCACCGGCATTTCTCGCATCTGATGGCGATCCATCCCTTGGGCACGATCCGCTGGGAGAACGGCCCGGCCGACCGGGCGATCATCAGAGCCTCATTGGCCGATCTCGATGCCAAGGGCACATCCGCCTGGTGTGGCTACAGCTTCTCCTGGCTGGCCAACCTGGCCGCCCGGGCCCGGGACGGGGAAAGAGCCGAGCGGGCGCTGCAAATTTTCTCGGAGGCCTTCTGCCTGCGCAACGGTTTCCACTGTAACGGCGACCAATCCGGCAAAGGCCATTCAGACTTCCGCTATCGCCCCTTTACCCTGGAGGGCAACTTCGCGGCGGCGGCCGGCTTGCAGGAGATGCTTCTGCAAAGCTACAGCGGGACTGTTCGCATCTTCCCCGCGGTCCCGGCAAGTTGGAGGGATGTCTCTTTCAAGACCCTGCGGGCGGAAGGAGCCTTCCTCATCTCCGCCGAGCGCCAGCATGGTGTGATGCAGCGGGTTGAGGTCACCGCCGAGAAGGGCGGTCTGCTCCGCCTGGAAGACCCGTTCGCAGGAGCTTTCCAGGGGGCGCCGGCCGATACCGAGGTAGATGGAAAGGACCTGATTCTGGAGACTTCGCCCGGACAGAAGATCGTCCTCACTCGGCAGTAGGGCAACAACGAGGTGCAGCGTGAACGGTGCTCTTCGCATCACGGTCGGTGTTATCCTCGCGGGGGTGGCAATGTCCCTGGGTTGGGGCATTCGCGGCGACTATGGCCATGAGGTCGGGGCGATGATCCCCGGGGCGCTGCTCGGCCTGTCAATCTGTCTGGCGTCGGGGCGGGAGGATTGGTGGCGGAGAGCGAGTTTGATGGGGATGTGCGGGGCCATCGGCTGGGCCTTCGGCGGGCAGATGAGTTACGCCCGGATCACCGGCTACACGGCCAGCTCTTCGCTGCCCGATGTCTTCTATGGGTACGCGTGTCTCTTTCTCATCGGCGGCTTGTGGGCCGGTACCGGAGCCGCCATCCTCGCGCTGAGCGTCACGCGACCCGCGGCATATCTCGAACGGTTCGCGCGGCCGCTGGCGGCGCTGTGGCTTGTCTGGTTCGCCCTGAGCCTCAGTGGCGTGACCTCATGGCTTTCGGACCGCTGGTCGCTGAACGACACCGACTGGGTCGGAGCCGCTTCGGCATTGGCGGTCGCAGGCGCGGGGGCCCTGTTGTTCCCGTCCGAGCGCAGCGCGTGCGCGTTGATCGCATGGCTGGCCGGCGGGTGGTGGGCGGGTTATCTGCTCTTGACGGCCCTGCTCGGTCTGCACATGACGCCGCCCCGCAGCGACAACTGGGCGGGATGTGTGGGCCTGTTCGCTGCGCTGCTGGTGTACCTGTATCGGCACCGAGACCGAACCGCCGGCACGGTCGCCGGGTACGGTGTTTGGATCGGAGGGATCGGCTTTGCGCTCAGCAACGTCCCGAACATGCTGGGCCGGGCCCAGTGGGGACCGATCGGCCGGTACGAGATCCTGCACGGCCTGGATTACTGGAAGTGGATGGAGCAGTCGTTTGGGCTCATCATGGGGCTCGGCGTCGGTGCGGTCTTCCTGGGATGGGTGAGCCCGCGCTTGGCGCCACCCGCGGAGGAAGGCGGCACGAGGCGGCTGCGCCTCGTGGCGCTGGTCCTGCTGCTGATCGTCATGATGTGGGCCAATTTGTTCAAGAACGTGAGGAATTGGACCAGCCAGAAGCAGATTCCCGGCGACGTTCTTGGCCTGGGTTCCTCCTCGTGGCTTCTGGTCATCGGGCTGCTGCTGTCCGCCGCGGTGCTGGTCGCCCTGGTCCGGCATGGCCGCCAACGCCTGGCTCTGGCTCCGACCGCGGATTTCGGGCGGGGACAACTCCTGCTTTTGCTCGTGACATGGATCCCGACGGTCGGGGCCCTTACCCAGGCCATGCCGAGCATATCGGGCCGTGGCGTATTCCTCGTCCAGGCGAGCTTCTGGCTCAGTGCGGGTCTCGTCTCCCTGATGGCCGTGAGCCTGCCGCCCGAGAGCGCAGGCCGGCGCCCGGCGCTCTGTGCCGCTTCGGATGTCGCGTGGCGGCTCGGCCCCGGGTTCTGGATCATACTATTTCTGACCTTCATGGTCCTCTATGGGGCCGCGCGCGTGACGGTCGCTGCGCATGCCGCGCCGCTGCCGGGCAGTGCCCTGCGCTTTGCCGAGACAATCTCGCCAAATTAAGCATTTTCCCTAATAGGCGCTGATTACAGATAGCGGTATATCAGGGCCCAGTATGTCACGGGCCACGACGACTTCGTGGTCTCGTTCGCGGAATGGAGAAGCCCGTGACGGCAAGCAGATTTGAGTGTGTGGTGCCACAAAAGGCCAAGGAGGGCTGCAGAATGGAATCGACATTGGTGGACAAGCGGGTATTCACGCCCCAGGCGTGGAACGAGCTGAAGCAGGATCTGTCTCTGTCGCGCCGGCAGGCGGACGTGGTGGAGCAGCTTCTGCAGGGACATTCGGACAAGCAGATCGCCCGCGAGCTGCAGATGTCCGTGCCGACCGTGCGCACGCACCTGTGCCGGCTGTTCTCCCGCTTCGGCGTGGAAGACCGGTGCGAGTTGATCGTGCACGTCTACGCCCGGTCCCGGGAGAAGTGCGTCGCCTGCGGCTGCCCCCGCGCCCAGTAGCGTCCGCCCCGGGGGAAGTCATCAGAACCGGCTACGCGCGGTCATCCACGTGAGACGTGGGACTGCGCCAGCGTAGCCGCTGATCGTCGGATGTTGGATGCAAATCTTCGGGTGCCGCACCCAAGTACCACTTGGGCGCGGCACCCGGCGCAGTTCCACCTATGCAGGGCCGGCTTCCCGCCTTTGCGGCCCGCCAGATTGCGCCAGGGGCCGACCGGTCTTTCCTGCCTGCACGGCCCCTTTTCTCTTGAGTCACGCCACCAAATATGGTACAGATACATCGTAAAGGTGGTATGCGCTACGTTCCGGTAAGGTTTCCGGCTGCTCTATCTACGATTGGAGGCAACGTAACGATGAACAGGGCTGCACCGGCAAACGCGACCATATTCGCTCCTGCCTCGTGCAACCGATATTTCTGCTCGACTTTTGCGACCGGGAGCGACGGAAAGGAGGTGAGGTCCGGGCTTTCAAAGCGTGTGCGATACCGAGGTACTGGGTGGGTCTGACCGCCTGCTCGGCGGCAGCGCGGTCCTGTGATGGGAAAAAGGAGGACAACAATGTGCAGAAACGTGATTCTTTCTCTTGCTCTACTGGGCATTTGCGCGGCGACCGCCGCGGCGGCGGGCGGCACCGCGGCCAAGAACCCGGACCCGAAGAACGGCGCGGTTGGCGTGAGCATGCCGCTGCTGAAGTGGACGAAGGGCGACTTGACGCTGTTTCACAACGTCTACCTTGGCACGACGCCCGATTTGACGGAGGCCAACCTCGTCGCCACGCGTCAGCCCTTCGAAATGTACTACCACGTGGCCGGTTTCACGCCCGGTGCCACGTACTACTGGCGGGTCGATGAGATCGAGATGGATGGGGTCACAATCCATCCCGGCAACGTATGGAGCTTCGTCGTCCAGGACGTGAAGGCTTACTATCCCAGCCCGGCGGATGGGGCAGTCAACGTCGTGTTGGCCCCCACGCTGACTTGGATGCCCGGCACCGGGGCTACAAAACATCATCTCTACTTCAGCGACAGCCAGGATGCCGTCACCCAGGGTGCGGCCGGAGCGGACAAGGGCGCGCTGGACCTGGCCGTCACGAAGTTCGACGCGAACGGTTTGGCGGACCTGACGACCTACTACTGGCGCGTGGACGAGGTCCAGGCCGACCAGACTGCGAAGGCTGGTCCCGTGTGGAAATTCACCACGTTCATCTTTGTGGACGATTTCGAGAGCTACAACGATGATGTCGACGCCAAGACTACTATCTTCGATACCTGGATCGACGGTTGGACCAAGAGGAGCCAGGAGCAAATGTCTCCCCGACGTCAAGCGGGTGCCGGGGTCAAAAAGCGGGGCCTGTGCCGGGCGGCACAGGCCCCGTGTGAAGATTGACATTCATTGAGTCGCGGCGCGAGCCGGACATGATTTACTTCGGTGCAGCGGCGACCTCGACGTTGTCGAAGGACCACCACCAGTCATTGCCGGCATTCAGGAGGCCAAAGGTCAGGACCATCGTCTTGGCTCCGGCGGGAGCGTCCAGGGACAGGACAACCGTCTCATTCGTGGCGTTCCCGTGGTAATACGGGCTGCCGGAGTCGGATTGCCAGCGGAGGATCTCCACCGCCTTGGCGCCGTCGTAGGAAACCGTTATCTGGGCCGTCTGGTTGTTCGTACCGGGGCCGTCGTCCAGGCACTCCGGCTTCCAGGCGGAGTCGAACTTCAGCTTGAGGGTGCCGGACTTGGCCGCGGAGATGTCGATGGACGGGGTGCTCAGATACGTCGTGTAATACCCGGCCCCCCAACCGCCGTGATCTTGGTCGTCCCACTCATCGTCGTCGGCGACGGCTATCGTGCCCACGCCCTTGGTGAACTGGGAACGGTCCTGATCCTCGGCCGCCTGGACCCACCACAGCCGGTTGGTAAAGCTCCAGCCGGCCCACTCGGTGACGCCATCGGTGGCCGTTCCGACGCCAGGGACCTTTGTATCGTCATGAACCCAGCCCGGAGGCGCCTCTTTCGTCCACGCGTGATCGTTCTTGAGCGACTCATCCTGGTTCGGACCCAACACCAGCCCTTCGAAGTCCTCAGCGAACAGGGCGACCTCCGCCAGCGCAGCGCCCGGGCCGCCCACGTAGATATCATCGAAGTAGAGCACGCCGACGCCACCCGCGTTCGTGCTGCTGCGGTCTCCTACGCCGATGATCATCTTCTTGACGGCGGCCAGATTCACACCCGCGGCACTGAAGTCGCTCAGTGGAACCTCCCATCGGGTCCAGGCCGGCATCGCAATGCGACTGGAGGCGGGGCAGACGGAGGTGCCGACTTTGCCGCTCTTGTCGGTGATCGACACGTACAGCCGGTCCACCTTGTTGGCGGAGGTGCCACGGAAATACAGCGTCAGCGTGCTGACGCCACCGGCCGACCAGTCTTGGGGCGTGGCCCAAACCTGCTCGGCTTCGGAGCAGAATGGCGTCGCCACGTTATTGTAATCCAGCGGCATCGCCTGCTTGCCGCCATGGACGACCAGTACTTCAGCGAACGGGGCCGTGCTGTGGCCGACGACCGAGCCGCTGAGACCATTGGTCAAACCGTCGATCCAGGTATCGAAGATAGTAGTCTTGGCGTCGACATCATCGTT
>JAMCWO010000242.1 GCA_023481165.1 Planctomycetota bacterium
TTTCTGTCGTGTGCTTTTGTCTGCCATAGAGAATTCCTTTCGTGTCTATGGCAGCCCAGTGTAGCAAGCTCGCCCCGCGCCCACCATCCGTAGGGCAGGTCACCTACATGCTTTTACCCGCCCTCGCGCCCATTCTCAATGGAATTCCCGGATGGCGGGGAGTGGTCCTTTCGATCGGTAGATTCCCTCTGTCCGGGTCGCCACAGGACGGGGCGTTATCGCAGCACAAGAGGTGATACGGTCCTTGGCGGTGGTGTCCGACGACCGCTTCGTTCCCGATCCAACTCAGCGATGGCACAGGTATCTTCTCCTCACCACACGAGAAACATCGCAGAGATGGAGCCTATGATAACTGTGCGTGCGGGCGATTCAAGCAGCTTTCCAGATTGCCGCGCGGCGGGGGGAATCGGGGGTCACCATGAAAGCGCAGGTCAAAGCCCGCAGAGAGTCGCGGATGAAAGAGCCGTACAAGAAAGGAGTAGCGAATCATCTTGACCCCGAGTCATGTGCCGACGTGGATGTCCCCGCAAGGGGATACTGCGCAATGAAGACGAAGAGAAGAGGCGGTTCAGGGTGCGGGAATGTTGGGGCCTGTCCCCGTACAGGGAGCCGCTGAGTCGGACGCGTCGGCCCATCTGCGCGTGGGACGTGGACTTCTGCAAAATGGACATTGGGCCTGCTTTGGGAAGGAAAAATCTTGTTCCTCGATTTTCCTTCCTGAATCTTAACTACCGCCCAGATAGGGATTTGCGTCGATTCTTCAAGGAAATCGAAGAATGAGATTTCCTTGAAGAATATAGGCCCAACGTCCATTTTGCAGAAGTCCAGCGAGATCACACGTGCCTGGAACCAGAAGAGACCGGGCACAAGCGGATGAAGCCGGAATCAAGAAGGCGAAGCTCTGAATCAGGCTCTTTCCGAAGGAATCCGCCTATGGGCCGTCTTCCAAAGGGGCTCGGCCCATGAACCGTCGCCGTTAGCCCGCGAATGGCATGGCGAGAGGCTCCGCCGCTCGCAGGTTGTCGAGATCCTGGGCTCTCGGTGGGTACCAACGCGATCCCCCACCCCACTGAACCGCCTCTTTCTTTTGGCAGGGGGAGCAGGATGATCCGTGGTCCATCTGGCTGGTTGTCCCGGGCCGCTGGCAGGCTGGATCACCTTTCTCGCGGCTTTCGGCGTTTCCATGCTCCGGCGGGAACAGAACTTCTGCTTCATGTTCGGGTTTTATGAAACATACGGGCACCGCGAAGCGTCTCTACAATAGAAGCATGGCCCCGGCGGCGGTGGCCGCTACGAGACACGGTCTTAAGGACGAGTCACGCTCGTTGCGCCAAACAAACCCAATTTCGGGACGGCCCGAACGAAGGCTAACAGAGGCTGGGGAAAAGAGTTATGACGAATGGGACATGGAACGGGCCTCCGAAAAAACAAAGCCAATCCGGCGGGATGGCCAAGCGTGCCAAACAAACCCAATTTGCCCGGCGCGGCCGGGCGGCCCTCCCCCGCCCCTCGACCTTCCGGCCTCGCCCCTGCCAAGCCGGTTGTGCGAAACAAACCCAATTCCCGGCTGCTCTGGTGACTCCGAACGCGGACGTTGACAAAACGGCTGTCACGGGTATAATGGTTCTCTGTGGATGGGCGTACATGGCCAGGGAGGCCGGAGTAGGCGTGATGAAAGGATAAGGCATGATCTCACGAGCCACTCTGTTGCTGGCGCTCTGCGCCGGCTGGGCGGTCGCGGGCGGGGCCATCCCGGCCGGCATTCCCAATTCTCAGATCCCGGTTCTCTCCCAACCGGCAACGACCGAGTGTCCGTCGGCGACCACCCCCGGCCACATTCGGGCCTTGGGGGGCTGAGGCCCCAACACTGGTGACACGAACCTCGTGGAACCATTTGACCTCCGTGACGGAGGCGACGAATTCAGCAGTATCGAGCCGACCATGATCCTCGTCGGCCAGCCCAACCAGACGCTGACGGTGCGGATGCGACTGCTTTCCCCCGGGCAGACAGAGGACGGAACGGTGTTCGTGTACTTCTACGCCTCCACCGATCCCACCATCACGCGGTCGGACTACTACCTGGGACGAACCAGCGTCGCAGGGACTCTGGGGGCCTTCAGCACGCTGACCCTGCACGCCACGTTTCCTACGAACATCCCCCGAGGCATCTACTACATCGGCTGGATCATCGATCCCGACAATCTGATGGCGGAGACGGATGAGACGAACAACACTGCCTACAAAGGCTCGCAGTTGCTCCGGGTAGGCAATCCCTCAGAGGGTATCCTCTACGTGGATGCCCATGCCCGCGGCGCCAACGACGGCTCCGGTTGGGCCAATGCCCTGACGAGCCTGCAAGATGCGCTCGCCCTGGCCGAATTGGGCGCGGAGATCCGGGTGGCCCAGGGAGTCTACACGCCGGACCGAGGCCTCGGAATTGCGCGCGGCGATCGCGAAGCGACCTTTCGGCTTAGCAGTGGTCTGACCCTCCGGGGTGGCTACGCCGGCAGTGATGCGCCCGATCCGGACGCCTGCGATCCCGAAGCCTACGTCACCGTCCTCAGCGGGGACCTCCAGGCCAACGATGGGCCGCGCGCGGATCCCGCCGACCCCGGGAAGGAACCCGCGCGCGCCGACAACAGCCGGCACATTCTGACGGCCACCGGTCTTACCGCCACCGCGATTCTGGATGGCCTGCACGTGCGCGGCGGTTATGCGTTCGATCCGTCTACCGCCGCGGTCAACGCCGATGACTTGCGCGGGGCGGGACTGCTCGTGTCGGGCGGAAGCGTCATTCTGCGTCGCTGCACGCTGTCGGAGAACTGGGCCGCCGGTGACGGCGGAGCCCTCTACGTGAATAACAGCACTCGTATGGAGGTGACCGACGCCGTGTTCCGCGGCAATGGCGCCGGCACCAGTGTCGGTCAGGCACGTGGAACAGGCGGGGCCATTCGCCGCGACGGCACGGGACAACTGCTCCTCCGGGGCTGCACGTTCGAGAATAACTTTGCCGGCAGTCAGGGCGGCGCCCCCGCCAACGCCGAAGGCAGCGTGACACTTACCCGGTGCCGATTCCTCCGCAACCACGCGGGCAATGCCGGCGGCGGAGCCCTCTGGAACAGCGCGGGCCAGGTCAGTGCCTTCAACTGTCTCTTCACCGCCAACCGGTCCGACTACAGTGCGGGGGCTATCGCCAACGGCTGGGGCGGCACGCTGTATGCCGTCAACTGCTGCCTGAACGCCAATGCCGGCAAAGTCCAGGCCGGGGCTGTCGACAATTTCTTCGGCGGCAAGGCCACGCTGTCGAGCTGCACCTTCAAGGGCAACGGCCAGGGCGGCGCTCCTGCGGTCATCAACTGCGGACCCGCGCTGGGCCTGAACAACAGCGAATTGACCGTCGCCAACAGCATCCTGTGGGATGGCGGCAGCGAGATTTTGAGCCAGGGCAAATCCCTGGTCACGGTCACCCACACGGACATTCAGGGCGGCTGGCCCGGAGTGAACAACCTGGCGGCCGATCCTCTGTTCATCTTGCCCGACGGGCCCGATGGTATTGCCGGCGCGGGGGACGACAATCTCCGGCTCGGGTCAGGCTCGCCCTGTGTCGATCAGGGCACTATCCCCCTGCTGCCGAAGGATGCGGTGGACCTGGACGGCGACGGAAACGTCACAGAGCCTCTGCCCCTGGATCTGGATGGCAATCCACGTATCTTCGGCCCGGGTTTGGACCTGGGAGCCTACGAAAGACAGGTGTCGTGTGGCGGGTAGCCCGTGCCCGGCTACGGCTTTGGCGGCCCATACTCGTAGGCGCCCATGTCGGCGGCGCGGCCGGTGGGACGCGGAGTGCCCTCCCTGTCGGTTTCCGGGGCCTCTCTGGTGCTGGCGGCGTCGATCGCCGGCGAGCCCGCCCGCAGGTGCAGATCGCGGTGGCCTGAGTCCACGAAGAGCGGGTCGGCATTGATATTGCCCTCGCCCCAGACGACAGATGAGGCAATTCACTGGTTGATCAGGTCCAGCAACTGGTTGGCCAGCCGGGGGTCGAGGTTCTGCAGGGTGCGCTGCTGTTCCAGCGCCAGCGCCCTATCGCCGACCCTCAAGTACGCACGGCCGAGATTGAAATAGGCTTGGGCATGCTCCTGATCCGTGGAAACGGCATCCTTGAAAGACTCGATGGCCTGGGCGTACATCCCCGCCTCGAGGTAGGCCTTGCCCGTCATGACCTGAGTCTCCACGATGCCGGGGTCCAGTTCCTTGGCCTTCTGGAACGCCTGCATCGCTTCATCGTACTTGCCGGCATTGGACAGGGCCAGCCCGAGAGACAGATGCGCCTCGGCGGCACGGGGCCGGATCTTCAGCGCGTGGCGGCACGAGGCAATCGCCTCGGCGTACGCACCCTGGTCGAGGTACGCTTTGCCCAGGCCGAGGTGGGCCTCGAAATTGTTTGGATCCAAGGCCAGCGCTTCCCGAAAAGAAGCCATGGCCTCCTGCGTCCGCTCCATCTGCACATAGGCGTTGCCCAGCCTCACATGGGCGCCGGCATCCGCGGGATCGAGCTTGACCAGCTTCTCGCAGGCAGCCACGGAGCTGTGCGACCCGAGGGCGTCGCCGCGCCGCGTTTTCAGGAGCGAAACCGTGCCGCCTTCCGGGGACTGGGCGCCGGCGAGGTCCGCCAGAACTTCGGCCTTCAAGCCGCTGGCGTCGATCATTTTGGCGCAGAGCAGTCCAGCCATGACCAGCAGCACCATAACCAGCAGCGGCAGCAACCACGCGCGGTATCGACCGGCCACATGGCGACCCCAGGACGAGAAACCGTCCCGCTTGTTCGGAGTCCCCGAACGCAGAACTTTGCGTTTGGGGGCCTCTTGCACCACCGGTTGCGGCGTGGAGAACTCTTCCCGGATCATAGGCGAACTCCCAACTACGGCCTTTCAGCCCTCTGCCCTCTGAACCCCCAACGCGACTCCGGCCGACACAGGCGCATCCTTCCCGGCAAGGCGGGAATCGCCCGGGGGAGACCTTACTCTCTGTAAAGCATACGAAAGCGCGCGCAGGTCTCAAAATATGGTTCGAGAGCGGAGTCTCCGCCCCGGCCCGAGATCGGCCGCCGCGGCTTTTCTCCCGATTTTCCTTTCCGCCTTCCGCCCCGCGGACCGATAATCTTGCCGAGGTCATGGGAATATGGTTGAATGAACATTGTTCACATTTCGGACGTAAGGGTTGAATTGAGGGCGCTAGCGCACCATGGCAGTCAGAGTTCAGGAACGAAGGCGTCGGTACCGGGCGTCGATCCCGGGCGCGGGCAAAGGCTCCTACCAGAAGAAGTACGACCGGGCGATGTCCGGCCGCGATCCCCAAGCCGCGATTGCGGCCAAATGCCTCGATTGCATGTACTGGCAGCGCAGCCGGATCGCCCAGTGTCCCATCGTCTGCTGCCCGCTCTGGCCCTACCGCCCTTTCACCCGTGAGCCCGCGCGGGATACCCCGGCCTCCCGGAAGAAGCGCAAGAAATAGCACGACCGGCCCTCGGACCATGCGCCGTGCTTGCGGCCGAAGATCCTCCGCCGCGAGCATGGGCGGTGCGTGCCTCGGGCGGCTTCCTCACTTCGTTTCCTTCGTCGAGTCGCCGCCGGCGGGCTGGGTATCGGGGGCCGGCGCCGCGGGGGCGGAATCGGGCGCATCGCCATCCGCCGCGGACGGTTCATCCTGCTGGGTCAATGGCCGAAGCTCTTCCTGCATGTTGTGCAGCTTTTGTCGCGCCTTTTCCTGTTCCTGGCGGGCCTCGGGCAGCATCTGCTCGGACACCTCGACGACGTAGGGCGTGATGAAGATGAGCAGTTCGCTATTGGCCTGGATGTCCTGCTTGTGGCGGAACAGCCCGCCAATCAGCGGCAAATCCCCCAAGAAGGGGACCTTCCGCCGGGTCTTGCTGTCCTCCTGGAAGAGCATGCCGCCGAGCATGAGCGTCTGGCCGTCCTGCACGACCATGTTGGTCGTCGTATCCAACTCGGTCCGGACCGGCTGGGTGTTGATGAGCTCCGACTCCAACTGCGAGAGAATGACGTTGATGATCATGTCGACGTTCTTCTCGGGCGTGATGCTCGGCCGGGCCCGCAGGGTCATGCCGACCTTCTCGTACGTGAAGTTTGACGTCGCACGGCCGCCCGTGTCCGAGATCGAGATCTGCGTCTGGAATCCCACCCGCTGCCCCTTGAAGAACTGGGCTTCCTCGTTGTCCTTCGTCCACAAGGTCTGCTGGTTGAGGATTTTGGCGTGAAGATCGCGCATCAGGAAATCGATCAGGACGGACAGATTGAGACCCTCTTGCACGATGACACCGTGGCCGGTGGCGGTCCCGGTCTTCGGATCGACCACGAGCGTGCCACTGTGCTGCAGCGCCGAGAGCGTGTTCCGGGCGACCAGTGCGTTCTCGTTGTCCGCCGGACTCCACCGGGACGCGTCCGAGCTGTACTGCAGGCCCAGCGAGGTCATGTTCTGGTGATCCACCTGCATGATGATCGCCTTGAGCATAAGCTGCTTGCCCGGAATATCGAGCTCCGTGATCATCCCCTCGAGACTCTCCATGAACTCCGGGGGCGCGAGCACCAGGACCGACTTGCTGTGCGTATCGGGGATGAACCGCGCCCGCCCAATGATGTTGCTGATCGGCACCTGATTGGCGCCCGTGCGGCCCCCGGTGGTCCACCAGGGACGGTACTCGGCGGCAGGTCCCTGATTGTTGATGCTGCCGCTGACGGGGGCGTTTCGGGCGTTGTTGTTTCCCCCGCCGGAGCTGGTGCCCTCGTCCATCGAGTACTGGCTGAGCCCGTGCTCCGTCAGGGAAATGGCGGCGGCGGTGCCGGTCTCGTTGAACATGGCGTTGAGCCGCTGGGACAACATCTCCGGATCGGCATAGTTCAGCCGCACGACCTTCGGGATTTCGGCCGCCTCCCGGCCGTCCAGTTCCTTGACCAGGTCCTCCACCACGCCATAGGCCTGGGGAATGTTGCTGATCACGATGAGCTTCTTCGAGCCGGGCACCTGCTCGAACGTCAGTTGTCCGTAGAGCGGTCCGACGATCCTCTGCTTGTCCTGGCTGCTGCTGCCGAACAGATAATCGAAGAACGAGTACCGGCTGCTCATCTCCTGGCTGAAGAGTGTTTTGAGCAGGGTCGCCATCTGCGTCGGGTCCGAGTTGCGCAACTCGATCACGCGCGGACGGACCGCGTTGACATCGACGGGGATATCCCATTGCTCGATCTGCTCGGCGATCTTCTTCATGTTCTCCGGCGACGCGGTCACCGTCACCTGTTTGAGCGTGACGTGGGCGATTGTCTTGACGGTGTCGGGAGACATCCCCCCGCCGGTGCGACCGCCGTAGCCCCCGTACGAGCGGTAGGACGAGGTGCGGCTCGCCATCGCCCCCTCGCCGAAAAGATCGTCGATATTCCGCTTGATCTGATCCGGGTCGGCGTGCTGGAGCTCAAAGTGCCGGACCTCGAACTGGCCCGGCATGACGTCGATTTCCTCGATCATCTTCTTGACCATCTCGCGCAGGTCCGGGCGGCCGAAGACCATCACCTGCCGGGCCTGCTCCAAGGCCTGCACCAGCACGCTGGCCTGCAGCTCCGTCCCCGGCATCTGCTGGAGGGCCTCGTTGATCCGCGTGGCCACCTCCCGCACGTCCGCGTAGGTGATCGGAACCGTCTCGTATTCCTTGCCCACCGGCTCACCCTGGTCGAGCTTCTGGATCCACTCCCCGACGAGCTTCATGTCCTCTGCCGACGCCCGCGCGATGATCCACTTGCGCTTCGGCTCCGGGATCAGCACGACAGGAAGCTGGCTGGGTCCCATAATGACCGAGTTCGCGGCGGAACCGGTGAACCCGCCCCGGTAGAGCCGGTTGCCGCCATAGCCGCCCGAGCCGGAGGAGGGCCGCCGGCCGTAAGCGCCGCCATACCCGCCCCCATATCCCCCGCCGTAGCCGCTCCCGGGCCGGCCGGGCGTGTCGCTGAGCAGCATGCGCAGCAACTGGACCACTTCCGCCGGGTCCGCGTGCGTCATCTGGAAGACCTGAGTCGTCGTCTTCTCCGCCCCCGGCACGTCGAATTGGGCGATGATCGCCTCGATCTTGATCAGGTTCTCGACGGTATCGATTACCAGCAAATTGCCGGTGTTCTCGTCGGCGCTGACGTAGCCTGATTCACCCAGCAGCGGCAGCACGATCTCGCCCATCTGGCTGGCGCTGTAGCTGTGCAGCTTGATGCAGCGCTGAATGACCTGGTTCTTGTTCTCAATCGTGCTCAGCGGCGTGTCGCCGGTGACCGTCGTGACGGGACGATCGAGCCGCTCCACCCACGAGCGAATCGTCGCCATATCCGTGGGCGCCGCCTTGGCGATGATCCACCCCTGCTTGGTCTCGGGCAGCAGGATGATGGTCCGGCCGCCAGGGGCCAGGATCGTGGTTGAAGCACCGCCGTTATTCGCCCCTGTGAAACGGGGCCTTTGACCGCCGGGCCGGCGCTGGCGCGGCGGCTGTCCGGGGCGACTCCCGTAGGGCGTGGCGCCGGCACTCTCCGTATCCGTCAGGACCGTTTCCAGCAGCTCAATGACTTCCTCCGGGCTGCGCTGACGCACCTCGAAGATCTCCGTCGCGGTGTCGGCCTCGGCCACATCGAACTGGGCGATAACCGCCTCGATCCGTATGAGGTTTTCCACCGTATCGATGATCAGCAGCGTCGCAGTGCCTTCTTCCGCCGTCACGTGCCCATTTTCGGTCAGCAGCGGCGTGACGATCTCGCTTTGGGCGCGCGGAATCGGATTACGCCGCACCCGCGCGTGTGGCATTGCGTCGAGCACGGCTTCCGGCACCAGCGCGATGCCCGCACCGGCTGCGACGCAGGCGACGATTGCATGGTAGGAGGTGAGCTCGAGAACTCTCAGAGTGGCGAGGCTTTCGCGTTTCAGCCAGCT
>JAMCWO010000089.1 GCA_023481165.1 Planctomycetota bacterium
GGCGTTGGAGAAACGCCTCGTGGACACACTGTCCGGCGGTATCTCACGCTCCGCCCAGGACTATGTGTGCCGCAAGCTGAGGGTGGTGGGCACGGCCCAGTCCATCAAGGCCCTCGGCGCTCTCCTGCCGGTCGAGGAGACTTCGCACATCGCCCGTTACGCTCTGGAGCGCATCCCGGACGAGAAGGCGGTCGAGGCCATGCGGACTACGCTGCCCAAGGTCAGCAACAGGCTCAAGCCGGGCCTGATCGGTTCGTTGGGCAAGCGTCGTGACACCAAGAGCATCGGCGCCATCGCGAAACTGCTCGGCGCTCCCGACCTCCAGGTCAGCCGGGCCGCGGCCCAGGCACTGGCCCTGATCGGCACGCCGGCAGCGGCCAAGGAACTGAGCAAGTTTGCGAAGAACGCACCTGGCTACCTGAAGGTGCGGACCGCCGACGCCTGCCTGATCTGTGCCGAGCAGTTGGAGGCCGACGGCAAGAAATCCGAGGCTCTGACTTTGTACAAAGAACTCCAGGGCAAGGACCAGCCCGCGCACGTCAAGGTGGCTGCCATGAAAGGCATGGTGGCGGCTACGTCATCACGTCGAAGGTGACCATGGAGGGCAACAAGGCGCGTGTGTTTCTCCGTTCCTGCACACCCAACTTCCGAACGTTTCAGAGGAGGGGCGACGGCCGTACTGGGCGGGACTGCGGTGAGGAGGTCGAGATCCCGTTGGATAGCCGCGCCCGCATGCGTTTCGCCTTCCGGGCGGTCAGCCTTTTCGAAGGGGACGGCCCCGAACAGTACGTCGAGATCGCTTGCCAACCGGACAACCATTGACAATTCCCTCCGGGCGCGCGGGCTCGTCCGGAGGGAGGGTGTGTGCCGAGCCTACTGCAGGGAGACTCGCTCGCGCACGGCACGGTAATGGTTCCCGGGATTGTTCACCCGTATGATCTTGGGAATAGGTTCTCCATCCCATTCGAGGGATGCTCGGTAGCGGAGATGGCCGCCGGAGAGTCGGCGAACCTCTTTCCAGTTTCCATCTGCATCGAAGATAAACAGGTGGAGATCGTTCCCGGCGTGGTGGACCAGGGTCCAAGTCCCGTCCGACTGTCGATAGAGCTGGGGTTCCCCAACGCGAGCGCTCGCGTTGGGGGTCCCTTGACTGGCTTCGTGCGGCCTCTGCCAGGGGATAAGTAACTCCGCGACCAGCCCATCGAGCAGCCATCGATCCGAGAACGGCAGTGATTTGGACAGGACGCGGCTCGCGCCGTTCGGAGCGACTTGCACGGCATATAGCGTGCTGCCGATATCGGTGATTCCCGCCGCTCGGAATCCTCCCTCCGGCGTCATCTTGACGACCTCGGTCAGAGAGACCTCCCGTCCGGGCCAGTGGATCAGGGTGCGAAACACCACTTCCGTGGCCTGGGGACGTTGGCATGCGTGCAGCAGGGCGGCCCGCCGGGGCGCATCGTTCACCGGCTCACCGAGCGAGGGAAGACTCGCGCAGCCCCCCACGTTGAACAACAGGTAAACCAGAATGGGCCAAACCGCGTGCTTCAGGATGGAGGCCTCCCCGCAGCGCCGCTGCGCGTCGGGGATTCGTTGGGGTCGGGACGGTCTACCGGCGGGAAAATGCCTACGCACGCGTTCGATGCCTCCGGCGCGGAGAAAGTGCCCTCCGGAATCGAGGGATTGCGCAATTCCTGGCGGAACCGCATATCCGTCAGGTCCACCTCCGATTCGCGAATGATGACCCGCGTCACGCGGTACTCGGGGGCCTTCTCCACGTAGATCTCCACGCGCCGAATGTACTTGGTAAGTGCCTCGCTGCGGGGTGTCAGACGGATGCAACCGGCGTAATTGTCGGCGGGCACGACGTCGATATCAAACATCTTGCGGTCCCTGTCGAAATCACCCTGAATCCAGCGTCCGATCTGCCGCAGAACCTGGCCGATCGCCGTGGCGGCGGGATTGTTCAGCAGCTTCCATGCGCCCTCGGTGAAGGTGTAACACTGCACCTTCTTGCCGTCGTACGTCATGAGAGACCGTACCGGCGCGACGATCTCATAGCGGACCGACCCTGGGCGGCGGAAGAAGATCATCCCTTCGGATTGCAGCTCTACGTCAAGAATGGCCAGATGCTTGCGCTGGACGAAGCGGGTCGCAAACGTGTGATAGGGGGCCCGCGATTCCCGCAGCCGCCGCAGCAGTTCCGACGGTGGCAGGGATCCGGCTTGTTCCTTCGCGGAAGCGCCGGATGCTGCGCGACCTGTCCCCAGCGCAAGGAGCGACAGAAGGACCATTCCCAGGCAGAGCCTGCGTCTGAGTCCGTCAGCCCGTGATCGCGGCGACTTTGCCACTGCCATCAAACTCCACTACGTAGGTGTCGTGCCGGCCCTTCCAGTAGGTCCAACGGTTGTCGTCCAGGGAGGGCGTTCGGTGCTGGGCGGGATAGCCTAGAGCAATCATCACACCCTGTTTGCTCATGCCGACCAGCGCTTTGCCGGCCTCGATCCCTTGGCGATCCACGTCGCTCAGGTTCTCGTAAGTGACCTGTGTAGGGGACGTGATCAGGGCGAGGTACTGCGTGGCGGACATCCCCATGCGTCCGGGGTTGATCTCGAAGTTGATCCTCAATCCGGTATCCGTCTGAAAGTGAATCCTATTGCTCCAGCCTTGCGCTAGAACCCGAGAGTTATAAGGCACAAAGCCGTGCCCGGGCCAATCCGTCCAATTGGCGAAGCTGGCCTTGACGGTGCCGTGCTCCGCCACATAGTGAAGATTGTAGCGGGTATAGACGCCTTCCTCGTTCGCCTGCCGGGATACTTCGTCGCTGGCACAGGAACAGCACCCGACAGCCACGGAGCCCAACAACAGGATTAGCCATCCTTTTGTTCTCACGGTCGTTCTCCTTTGTCTCCAATCAATTCCTTGCTTTACGTCCCGGCGATTCCCGTGACTCGCGGAGCCTCATGATAGAGGCCTGGTGCGGGTCTGTCAAGCACGCTGGGAGAGACCATTCTATTCGGAAGGCGAACAGTGTCCCGGCGACTCGTGGCCGTCAGTGCGGGGCCCCGAGGTAGACGCCAAACCCAAGCACGACGGAGTTGATGCCGCGATTGTCGTCATTCAGGCCGCCGTTGGACAAGTGGTGCAAGCGCAGGGTGAGGAAGGTCGTCCGGTTGCGGATGCCGAAGCCGGCCACCGGATTGAAATTGACACGATAGGCCTGACCTTGTCTCTGAAAATCCGTGTAGATGAGTCCCACGCCTCCTTCCACGTAAGGGACAACCTTCGAGTTCTGCGGCGCGCCGAACTCATAGACGGCCAGGAAATTGCCGGAGGCCACTATCCGTTCGCCGGAAAACTCCGTACCCGTGGCGACGCCCAGATCGGCTTCCAGGCGGATACCCAGTCCCTCGGGGGCCCGATGTCCCCAGATCGTCTCGTAATCATAGAGCGCCTGCCAGCTTGCCAGAAAGAAGTACAGGTCCGACCAGTCATAGGCGCGGCCCGCGTACAGCCCCAGGGCGGTCTCGTGGGGAGCCCGGCTGCGCAGGACATCGAGCCAGCGATTCGAAAGAGACTCCTGTGCGCGGGCACTGGATGATCCCGGTAGCAGGGGGCCTCCCAGCAGACCCAGCCAACAGGCGATCAGTGCGGCTGACCGAAGCAACATTCGATGACTCCGCAATTGCCCTGGGCGTCACATTTGACCGAGCAGACGGGTTGTCGCTCTGATTCCATCTCCACGGCCAATGCTGCGATCGCGACGTCAAAAGCCTGCCCGCCCGGCAGACTCCCGTAGAGAGGTGTATAGGCGGTGGAGCGAACCGCCAATTTCGACAGCCGCCGGTAGTCGCGGGCATAACAGGTATGCCCATCTGCTCCCAGCACCAGGAGGCGATCCACAGGAGGGATGAAGCGGCGGCTTTGCGTCCAAGTGGTTTCACTGATGTAGCCGTAACGGGTGTGGTCTGGCCCACCGCGTTTGAGCAACAGGAAGGCTGCTCCTTCTCCCATGACGGCAGTTTGCTTATCCCAGGCAAAGGGCTCTATCGGACCAGAGGCATGGACTCCAAAGAATTGATCGTAGCAGTAGCCCAGGACCGGGCAAATCTCATCGACTGTGCCGAACAGGACCGCTTCGACCCGGCCTTCCAGGAGCCAGTCCCGCGCGGTCAGCAGTGCTGAGATGGGCGACATTTCGAATTGACTGACCGTCAGGCACGGACCCCCCAACTCCATCACGATGCTCACATGGGACGCGGCTGAGGAATGGACGGAGTTCGAGAAGAGTGTCGGTGAGGGATACTGACCTTCGCCGTCGATCATGCTATCCAGAAAGTCGAAGGTGCTCTTGGAGGCGCCATAGCCGCTGGCGAGCACCAGACCGATGTCGTTGCGGCGGGGTGGGATCTCCCGGCCGGCATCTTCCAGGGCCAGGGCGGCGCCCAGCACGGCCAGTTTGGCGAACCGGTTCATGCGTCGCGCGACCGCCCCGGACACGAAGCGGCTGACGGGAGCGACATCCACCTGGTAGGCCGGCAATTGCCGTGGTCCGGAGGCGTCCCCGACGCGCAGCGGCGCTGCGGGGGCAACGGGTACGGTCCCGTTGGGCTTGCCCCCCTGATGCAAGGCATCCAGCAAGGCCTGTTTGCCTACACCGAACCCGCCCACCAAGCCGATTCCATGAATGTCCAGTCGGTGCTCTATCGCGAGGACTCCTGAAAGATCAGCGCCACGTTATTGCCGCCGAACGCCACGGAGTCGGACAATCCCCACCGTCCGGCGACGGGAGTATTCTCTGTCACGGGTCGGCCGGAAAACTCCGGGTCCGGCTCCTCGAAACCAAGATTCGCCGGGATGCACTTGCGTTGCAGGCCGAGAATGGTGATTACCGCCTCGATTCCTCCCGCAGCGCCCAGGGTATGGCCGGTAAAGCCTTTGGTCGAGCCAAACGGCGTCCCGGGAAACATTTCGGGAAAGAGCCTTCCCTCCACGCGGTCATTTTCCGGGGTCCCGGTGCCGTGGGCATTGATGAAATCGATCTCCTGTGGGCCCACACCGGCTTCCGCCAAGGCTTGTTCGATTGCCCGCCGCAGCCCTGTGCCATTCGGCTCGGGCGTGGAGATGTGGTAGGCATCAGAGGCGTTGCCATAGCCGCACAGCCACGCTTGAACCTGGGCTTTGCGCTCTTGGGCGGATCGCGGCGACTCCAGCACCACGATCCCCGCGCCTTCACCCAGGGTCAGGCCGCGACGGTTGCGATCGAAGGGTTTGCAGGGGCTGGTATCGGTGATCAGCAGCGACAGGAAACCGGCGTGAATGACGTTGCAGAGCATGTCGGCCCCACCGGCAAGGACTACATCGCAGATGCCAGTTCTCAACCATCCGGCGGCATGTCCGATCGCCGCCGCACCGGACGAACAAGCGTTCGTGATGGTCTGGCAAGGACCGGTCAGGCCGAACTCCTGAGCGACCATGCTCGCCGGATTGGCTCGCAAGTACTGTCGGATCGGCTCGATGCCGGGCCGGCGATTGGCCCGGAAATCGCGGTAGAACACCTCATTGTTAATGGCGCTGCCCACCGTCGTGCCCAGGCAAACCCCCACGCGGCGGTCCCGGAGGGGCGAATAATCATTCGCCCGTACAAGACCCGCGTGGGCCAGTGCCTCCCGGGCGGCAGCGCTGGCGAGCCGCCCACAGCGCAGGCATTCCGGACCTTCGTAGTACCTCGGCGGAGCCGCACGCTCGTTCAGTTGGAACACGGGATAACGCCGCCCGCGGACTTCGCGCCAGGCCAGGTGGCGCTGCCCGGCAAAGAGCGTGTCCGTCAACTCGGGAACCGACCCGCCCGCCGCGCACAGGCAACCCAACCCTGTGACCGGAACCGGCTGGTCCACCCGCTTCATGCCTGCATGCGCTCGCGATGGAAACGCGCCAGGGAATCGATCGAGGCGAAGGCCTTGCGCCCCTCGCTCATATCCTTTATCTCGACTCCAAAACGCTTCTTTATGACAACCACCAGCTCGACGGCGTCCAGCGAATCGAGGCCGATCCCTTCGCCGAACAGGGCCTCGTCGTCCCGAATCTGGTCGGGCGTCGTTTCCTCCAGATTCAGGTCTTCGACGATGACTTGCTTGAGTCTCTGTCTAATGTCCATGGTTCCAAGGTCTCCCGGGCTCCCCCTCGCGATCGATCGCGAGGGGGAGCCCCTAATGACCGCGCCATCCTAAACAAACTCGCGAAATTCGGCAACCTCAAAAGAGGTTGACAGCGAAATTGCCGCTGCTATCCTGTACCGGATGAGTGAGCAGGATATCGCCTTGATCACGGGCGCATCGCGGGGAATCGGCGCGGCCATCGCCGTGCGTCTGGCCCGCGACGGTTACAACATCTGGTTGAACTACCGCAGCAACCACGAGGCCGCCCAAGCCGTGGCCGCGCAGGTCCGGGATCTGGGACGGGACTGCACCCTGTTGCCATTCGATGTGTCCGACGAATCTGCCGCGAAGGAAGCCTTGGAGAACATCCTGCGGGAGCGGTGTCCGTATATTCTGGTCAACAACTCCGGCGTCAATCGCGACGGCCTGCTGTTCTGGATGTCGCGGGAGGATTGGAAGGACGTGCTCAACGTCAGCCTCGATGGCTTCTACCACGTGACCAGCAGGATCATGGGTCTAATGATGCAGAAAAAGCGCGGACGGATCATCAACATCGTATCCACCTCCGGCCAGACCGGCATGGCGGGGCAGGTGAATTACTCCGCCGCGAAAGCCGGTTTGATCGGGGCCACGCGGGCCCTGGCCAAGGAGGTGGCCCGCAGCGGTATACTGGTCAACGCCGTTTCTCCCGGGTTCGTGGAGACGGATATGACGAAGGATCTGCCGAAGGCAGAGATCCTCAAGATGATCCCGTTGCGCCGCTTCGGGACCTGCGAAGAGGTGGCGGCCGTCGTGGCCTTCCTGTGCTCGGACGATGCGTCCTATATCACCGGGCAGGTCCTGAACGTCAACGGCGGGGTATACATGTAGAGTGCCGGACGAATCCGAGTGCTCGCGTGCAGCCCGGCCGCGCAGCGGCCCTTCGGGCCGGAGAGGTGCCCATGAATCGAGTCGCCATCACAGGGGTCGGAATCATCTCCTGTCTGGGGACCGACAAAGAAACAGTGGCTCGGAGACTATACCGCGGCGAATCCGCGGTCGAGGTGGACCCCGAGCGGGTGGCGCTGGGTTTCCGCAGCCCGCTGACGACGCGCATCGCCGGCTTTGATGCCACGCGATATCTCAACCGCAAGGCCCGCAAGACGATGACGGAGTTCACCGTGCAGGCCTACGCGGCGGCGGCGGATGCGATCCGCGACGCCCATCTGGCGCCGGAGGATGTTCAGAATGAGCGCACCGGCCTGATTTTCGGATGCGACTCCAGTTGCCTGGCCGCGGTCGAGCAGGTGGATCTGGTGCGCCGGCATAGAACCACCAATGCTATCGGCAGCGGCCACGTCTTCTGCTCCATGACCTCCAACATTACGATGAACCTCAATGCCCTCTTCAAGACGCGGGGGGCCTGCTGGACACTCAGCGCCGCCTGCAGCAGCGGCGGCCATGCCGTAGGGCAGGCGGCGGATCTGATACGTCTGGGGCGACAAGATCGGGTGATCTGCGGCGGGGCCCAGGAACTGACGTGGCAGTCGATGTGCAGCTTCGACGCCCTCGATGCGTTTTCCACTCGCGTCTCCACCCCTCATCAGGCGTGTCGGCCTTTCGATGCGGATCGGGATGGACTGGTCCCCGGTGGCGGTGCGGCGGCCCTGGTGCTGGAACGCTATGATTTGGCCCAGCAACGTCAGGCCCCGATTCTGGGGGAGATCCTGGGCTACGGCTTTTCCTCCGACGGGGCCAATGTGTCGGTTCCGAGCGAGGCGGGGTTGTTCCAGGCGATGAGATCGGCGCTGCAGGAGGCCCGGCTCTCAGTGGGAGACGTGGATTATGTGTGTGCCCATGCTACGGGCACGCCGGTAGGGGATAGTGTGGAAGCCCGCGAGATCCACACTCTCTTCGGCGATGCTTGCCGTCCGGCGGTTGCCTCCCTGAAAGGGATGGTTGGGCACGAGCTGTGGATGGCCGGCGCCGCCCAGGTGGTGTACTGCATATGGATGGCAAGCCACGGGTTCACCGCCGCGAACGTCAATTTCGAGCGGCCCGACAGATACAGCGAGAAACTTCGCATCCTGACCGAACGGTTGGACGAACCTCCGCGCGTCGTTTTGTGCAATTCCGCCGGCTTCGGAGGGACCAACGCCTGCCTCGCTTTGCGGCTTCCCTCGTAGGCAAGGAATTCCCTCACCTCGGTGTTCCTGCACCCTTCTTCTCCGCCGCCGTACGCTTCCCTATAATCCATCTATGGGGGGATGAACGCGTGCTGATCGCCTCATTCCGCGGCGGATTCGATGGGGGGATATTATGGCTGCACTGCGATGGCTTGGGTGGTCTTCGGCCATACCTGTCCTGGCAGGGATGCTCGTCGTGCTGTCCGGCTGCGGCACGCCTCGGCCTGATCCTGGAACACTGACACCGGGTACGTACTTCCAGATCACACCGCTGCGCTACCGTTGGTCTATGCGAACCTACCTCTTGCACATCCCGCAGAGCTACCACGAGCAAAAAGCCTGGCCTTTGGTCCTGGTGTTGCACGGCGCTTTCGGCACGGCCGCCACCATGGAAAGACAGTCCGGATTCAGCGAGTTGGCGGATCGTGAGGGTTTTGTCGTCGCCTATCCCAACGGGATCGGCCTGTTCGGGTACCTGCAACACTGGAATGCCGGACACTGCTGCGGACTGGCGGAAATGGACCACGTGGATGATGTGGGGTTCCTCCGGTACGTGATTCGCGACGTTTCGAACCGTGTCCACATCAAGCCCCAGCGCATGTACGTCGTGGGTCATTC
>JAMCWO010000007.1 GCA_023481165.1 Planctomycetota bacterium
TTGCAGACTATCGTGAGTGGTGGGCTCAGCCCACCCTACGCGCTTCATCCGCACGACGTCAGCGCGCGGCCAAGGGAGCGGATTGAACACGGTGATGCGCCGGCCTTCGGGCCCGACGGATTGTGCCAACGCCCGCATGCCCTCGTCCAGGACCGGCGCGATGAGATCGCGGGCCTTCTCGATGTAGGCGGTATGCTCCGCCCAGGAAGACTCCAATCTCGCGAAGCGGCCTGCGGCACGCTCCGCTTTCCACGCGTCGCCGTAGCTCCACTTCAGGTCTTTTCCGTATTTCGTGACCCAGTAGAGCGCACCGCCCCACGTGTGCTCGCCGTAGAGCAAGCTGTTCTCCCGAGCCTCAGCGAAGGTGCGTCCAACTTGAGGCGCCGTCACGCCCCAGACGGAGAGTAGTGTGTTCAACGATTCCGCACTGCCCAGAGCAGGCCGGGTGTCACGAGCGATTTTCGCGCCGGCGGGATCGCTCATCGGGCCGTGAATCCAGGTGTCGGGCATATCGCCGCGAACAACGGGGATGTCAGCCTTTTCGGCGAGGATTGCGTCAGCGAAATCAGACAGCCGTCCGATGCGAACCTTCACGCCGGGGAGCTTCTGGGCCGCCTCCGTGAGCAGTTTCTGGACCTCGGCGGGCGTGGGCGGGCCGTGGTTGTCGCCGGTGTGCTCCAATGCCAGCCAAGTGCGGTAGGGCCAGTCCTTGGAGGGAACGAGCCCGGTGCCGTAACCGCCGGCCGAGTACATCGTCAATAGCCGTGAGCCGTCCGGACCTTCCCACCAGAACAAGGGCGGCACGTCGGGCGAGCTGCTGGCCGAGTTGCAGCCCAGGTGCAGGAACTCGATGCCGGCGTGCTTGAGCAGGGTGGGCAGAATCCAGGAGTGGCAGGGAACATCGGTCATCTTGGCGTCCCGCGGCAGGGCCAGGCCGGCCTCGCGGGAGAGCCGCGACGCAAACCCGAGCCCGCGCACGAGGTCTTCCGGCTCCAGCAACTCCGTGTGCAGAGTGAAAGGCAGGGCATGCACCACGAAGCGGCCATCCTTGAAGGCCTGCATGATCTGCTGCTTGCGTTCCGGCGTTTGACCCGGCCAATCTTCGAGGATCTTGCTCATCGGCCAGCCGGGGATCGTCCACACGAACTGCTGCTGGGGCGGTAGATTACGATTCTGCTCGACCACCTTGAGGGCCTGGTCGATCATCGTGGTCCGGTAGCGCTGCACCACGTTGCTGGCCAGGTCCGTGTAGCCGATGTCGAAATGGGTCTTGAAGGTGACGACCACTTCGCGAACCTCGGCCGAGGTGGTGATCGGGGCGATCAACTCACACAACAGAAGTAATCCTGCCATCCGCTTCATGAGCCGCTCTCCCCTAGATCATTTGAACTGGGCCCGCAGACTCACGAGGCCGGACGCCGGGACTTCGATCCGGCTACCGGCACGCTTGCCCGGCCGCTCGCTGGTATCGCTCAGGAACACGGCTTTCGGCTTCGCGCTGTCCCATTTGAGGCGGGCGGCTCTCGCTTGGGCGGCGGCCCCGAACAGCCGCACAATCAGAGCCTGGCCGTCATCGCTGGGCTTGAGAGCGGTCACGAGGACGTCGCTGGGCTCAACGGTCAGCAGCGGCGTGCCGGTGGGCTTCTCGCCTCGTGCCGGAACTGCGAGCAGCGGGTAGCTGAAACCGGTGGCGAAGCGGGAGGCCTCTGCGGCGTCGCGCCGGCCGTGCGGCCGCAGGATGAAGCGGAATACGGTCGGGCCTTCCTGGTAGGCGCGGTAGTTGGTGCCCCAGTGGTTGTTCATGGCCCAGACGTAGAGCTTCTGTGTCGGCTCAACGTGCTTACGCCAGACATTCGGGTCGGTCTGGGAGTTGAGCAGCATGGCGGTCAGGCCGCCCACCTGCACCAGCGGGGCATCGAGCGTCACCCACGTGACGCCTTGGGCCTTATTCGAGACGTCGGCCCAGCGGCCCACACTAAACCAGTTCTTGCAGGCGCTGGGCATCTGGTCGGCCTCCGGCCGCATCACACCCAGTGGAATATCCATGAGCATATCGCCGTCCGGCACCGCCAAGGGGAACGCAAAGTTCACGCTCTCCTTGCCCTCCTTGGCATGGTAGCTTTTGGCCGGCAACCGCTCCTTGTCCAGCGTGTTGATGATCTCGACATAGTCGAGTCCGGCGATGACGCGCAGCTCGCGCGAGAGCTTCTTGCAGCCGGGCGCCGCCGATTCGATGATGAGGGACGCGACCAGCGGACCCTTCTCGCCGACATGGATCGTCACGGGACCGTTGCGCTGAAGGTCCTTCAGATTGTCGCCCGGCAGATAGAGGTAGTCGTTCAACGCTTCGGCGGCCCCGGTGTCGACAAGATTGCCTTTGATGCCCTTGGCTGTGAGTTCGACGATGCCGCCGGTCTTTTCGTCCACGCGCAGGCGGATGATGCCGTTGTCGAGAGCGGCGCCTTGTGCCACTACCCGTCCTTCGCCCGGGGACGAGCCTGAGGCCACGGTGTAGCGGCTCACGGCGAAGGGTTGCACCTCTCGTGCAAGGAAGGCCAGTTCGCCCGAAGACAGCCGTTGTGCCGGGATTGACTTTCCTTGGCTATCGAGGACTCGGTCGCCGGTCGCCGACATCTCCTTGGGCAAAGTCACGATGTCCGTTCGGGGCCAGGAAAGCGTGTTGAAGACGTCTACGGCTGCCCGGTTTGTAGTGACGCCGTCAGGCGTTCTCTTCGTAGGTTGGGCGTCCGCGCCCGACTTCCTCTCGGCGCGCGGGGACGCTCGCCCTACGAAGAGTGCTGCCGCCAGCAGGTCGCGCGACTGCTTGTCCGCCGCCTCGGCGTAGCCCTTCTTGATCTCCCACTGCTCGCGGGTCTTCCGGCTCTCGGGCTGGCTGATGCTCACATCGGCGCCCCAGGTGTGCTCGGAGTAGAGCAGCACCTTGTTCCACGCGTCTTCGAAGGCGGCCGCCGGATAGGCAGAGGGCTGGAGCATCGCAAAGAGCGTTTCCGCCTGGGCGAGCCGGTCGGAGCTGGCACGGTTCATGGCAGTCTCCAGGGCAGACGAGCCCGCGCCATCCTCCCAGTACGGCGTCCAGTCGCCGCGCACGAGCGGCAGCCGGTCGCCATAGCGCTGCTCGAAGGCCCGGAAGGCTTCGCTCGTGCCGGAGATGATAAAGTGCGGCCAGGTGTACCTGGCATTCCAGTCCCGGACGAACTCGCAGATCGCTGGATCAGGGATGGCGTTGTCGCCGTGGCCGCTCCAGCGCACGTAGGCAATGTCGAACGGGTAGTTGCGTTTCTCCAGTCCGGCGTACATATCCTCGACCAGCCCCGGCGACATCTTGCCGTAGCGGTGGGACATCGCGTAGCCCCAGAAGGGGATCCAGACGAGCACCTTCGAGCGTCCATCGGGTCCGACCCAGTAGAAGGGTTTGTTCTCCCATTCCCGCAGGATCGTGCCGATGCGATCAAAGTAGTTCGGAGCGGTGGAGAAATAGCGGATGCCGGCATGGACCATGGCGGTAACCGTGCCCCACGTCTGGCCCGGCACATCCGACGTCATCGCCGCATCGATCGGCACGCCGGTCTGCTCGGCCAGTTGCGTGGAATACCGGAACAGGCGCACCAGTTCCTCCGGGCGGCACAGACCGGTCAGCTCATTGAGATACATGCCGTTGAGCACGACTTGGCCGTTCTTGACCGCGTCGAGGAAGTCCGCCTTCTGCTGGTCGCTGAGCCGGTGGAGATACAGATCCGCCGCCCAGAGCACCTCGACGTTCCAGATGAACCGCGCGCCCGGCGGATAATTCGCCGTGCGTTTGGCCGCTGCCATGCCGTCGACAAGATTCTGCACCTGCTTGGTCTCGATGGCCGTCTGGATCTCCGTGTAGCCGATGTCGGTGTGCGAATGGGGCGTGATGTAAACCGTGAGCTTCTTGACCGGTTTGAGCGTGACCTCGCGGGAGGCCACCGTCTTGCCGTTGACTTCGACCGCGACCTGCCGCTTGGTTTCGGTCGCCACGGCACCAACCATCAACTCCGTCTCTTGCGAGCCGCTCTTGAGACGCAGCGTTGCGGTGGGCGTGGCGCGGGCACCCTGCCCGCGATTCGAGGGCGGGACGCCCTCGACACGAACGACGGCATCGGCCTCTGCGCCGAAGTGCCGCAAGGTCACGAGGATCGGCTGCAGCGCCTTACCCTCTCGCTCCTGCAACGCGCGCACCGGCTTCACGTCGTCCAGGAGCGTGCGCGATTGCACGGAGCCCAACTCCGCGCCGGCGGGCACATTCAGCGCGATCCAATCGTAGAGCAGCCAACTGCCCTTCAGGGTCGCGATGCGGATCTCGTTGTCTCCGGCCTTGAGCAGACTTGATGGGAAAGCAACGGTGAACTGGTGCTCTCGGCCCTTGTCCGGCTGGCCGTTGACCGAGGCATCGCCGGCACCGCGAGGCAGGGAGCGATCGAACGCCTTTCCATTGACCTCCACACGCAGCATGGGCGGACTCATCCCTTGGGTATCGATCAAATGGAACTCCAGGCGACACTCGCCCGCGGCGGGGGGCGTTTTCAATCCGAAGAGCACGATAAACGTGTGCGACTTCGCCCCCGCCCAACTGTCCACCGGACCCGGATGAACGTAGGGCCAGTCTTTCTCGGGGTCCGAGGAGCCGACGATGAAGAAGCCGTCGTTCTGGAACCGTGCATAGCCGCCCGGCGCCAGCGCGAACTCCGCATTACTCCGGTCGGCTTTGCCGATCTCCCACAACGGCGCTTGGTTGGCCTGGTCCGCGGCCCAAACAGGTGTGCTCGCGAAAAGAATCGAGATCACCAGAGCGATGCGGTTCATACGCGCTGCACCTCCAGATAGTGGCGCTCCATTCACTCACACGCGAAGTCGTGCGGGTTCATACTACCCGGCGAATTCTCCGCGTACAAGACCATCGTCCCCCATGTCATTGCGAGCGAAGCGAAGCAATCTCCCTTTCCACGGATAGAGATTGCTTCGTCGCCCTCGGCGCGAAGCGCCGCTCCGCGTCGGGCCTCGCAATGACATGAATGCAGTTCGCACGCGACTTCGCGTTTGCTTTGGCTTGATCTCGAACTCATCTGTTCTTACTCTGTGTGGATCGAAAACAAATACCGTCCACGCGTGGGTGATTGTGAGAAAGGGCTACGATGAGAAGAGCAACGGTAGGGGGTCTCTTGGCTGTTGTTGTGGTCACGTCGCTGGCCCAGGCGGCGTCGTTCGATAAACCTTGGCATATCCGAGTGCCCCGTCAGACGTTATTGGAGGCTTGGCAGCGGCTCAAAACGCTGGAGATCCCTGGCATTGCTGCCGATTCCCGCTTCCAGATCGCCGGGGAGACCCGCTTCGTCAGTCCCGACGGCGACGATGCCAATCCGGGGATCGAGGACCGGCCGTGGCGGACTCTGCAGAAAGCGTGTACATCGCTTCGGCCCGGGATGGTCGTCTACCTGAAGGCAGGGACCTACTACGGGCCGGCGGTCGTGCGGACGCAGGCTACCGGGAATGCTCCAGCGGCGCTCCGAGCGGTCGAGGGCGCCGAGGTGATCGTCACCTACAGCGAGGACTGGATCCGAGCCGAGGCCGATACGCTCGTCAGCGTGGAGCCCTCCCCGGACATTCGCAACCGGGCGATGGGCAAGGATGGCCAAAGCAGGCACTACCCGCCGCTATTGACGCTCTCCGGCGGCTTCCTCGAAGTCAGCGGCCTGCACTTCATCGGAGTCCGCGACCGCCTGCCCCACAATCTCTACTCGGAGAACGGCGTCTCGATCTCCGGCGGCACCGGCTACCGGGTCCTTTACAATGAGATCGAGAACGTCGGCCATTGCGGCGTCAAGCCGATGGACCACGGCGAGCACGGTTATCTCATCGAGGGCAACCTTATTCACGACCTCGGCCATACCCAGCACGATCACGGCATCTACTGCCCGTCCGACGACGGGGTCATCCGCCGCAACCTCATTCTCAACTCGGCCGGGTACGGGGTCCACGCCTACAGCACGCCGGAGCGCATCGTCATCAGCCATAACATCATCGCGGGCCATACGGACTATGGAATCATCCTCGGCGGGCCGGAAGCCAGGGTCTACCACAACGTGGTCTTCGGGAATCACGAGGGCGGGTTATTCTTCTTCCGCGATGCGTGCCGACACGCCGTGGTCAAAAACAACATCTTCTGGGGGCCGGGAAAGACCTTCGGCGTGGACCACAATCCGAGCGACAACCTCGCCGACTACAACTGCATCGCCCCCGAGTCCACTGTCACCACTGCGACAGCCTACACCTACGGGCCGCATAACCGCCGCGCCGATCCGGGCTTCATCAATGCGGTGGCACTGGATTTTACGATCAGACCGGACAGCCCCTGTGTAGACGCAGGCGATCCCGTCACAGGCGCGGACTACGGCAAAGCCTCGGATATCGGGTTATTCGAAACACGGCATCCGTAGGATGAGGCTTTAACGGGTGGCAGCCGGAGTACTACTGCTTACGTGCCTTTGTCGCGGCTTCCACAACCATCGCTCTGGCCTGGGCGGCTTGCTCCGAATTCGGATACACCTGCGTGAGTTGCTCGAGGACTTTCCTGGCGGAGTCCGGGTCGCCCAAGGCACACAGGGCCTTGATGTGCCGCACGAACACCTGGGCGCGGTCGTAAGGGGTCAGGTCCAGCTTGGCCAAGCGCTCCGCCAGATGACGCGCGATCCTGTATTCACCTCGGGCCAGATGGACGTCGAGTCTGACCAGGTTGAATTCCGGCGACAGCACCTGGTCCGGCTCCTCCCGGAGGATCGTCTCCACATTGTTCATCGCGTACTCCCACTGCGCCGGGTCGGTCTTCTGACCGGCCAGAAAGGCAGCCTGATCCAGGAGTCCCGCACGTCGGAGGTCTTGCCGCCGCGGGTCCTGCTTGCCCTGCAACTCCTGGAGTTGGCGCATCTGGGCCTCCAGTTCCTTCGTGTCTCCCAGCGCCAGCAGCGCCTCCGCCCGGGCCAGGCCCAGGCGGACCGTCCACGTTTTGTCCTGGGCCTTCTCCCAGCGGGCCTGATTCAGAAGCCGCAGGGCGGCATCCGGTCTTCCGAGGCACCGCAGCAGCAACTCGCCCGCCGCAACCATCGTCTGCTGCCGCAGAGGTGTGCCCTCGCGGGTCTTCTCCTGGAGCTTGGTGTAGAGGCTCAGCGCCTGATCGTATTGTTGCACGGCCGCCGAGCTCAGGTGCTGTCCCAACTCCAGGCAAAGAGGCTGATACTCCGGCCGGGCCATCAATTCGTCTACGCGCTCCAGCAGGACCTGCACCGCCGTCTTCTTCCACACAGGCTCCGGCAGGTCGTTGCCGATGACATGCAGCCGCACCACATCTTGAATCGGAGCCTTGCGAAGATCGGTCTGTGCTATCTCCTGTTGAAACGCCTTGGGATCGCGCGGCTCGACCCACATCTTGTCCGCCCGGGCCCCCGCGTACACGACCTGCTTGGTCTCCGCGAGCACCTGAGCACCTTTGATCATCTGGACTGTGATAGCATGCTTGCCGCAGTCCAGGAACACGCGCTCGACTGCCCGGCCCATCTTGATGACCCCATCCTCAAACGTCCAGCGGAAATCGGTGGACGGCGCGCCATCTGTCTTCCGTCCTCCGTCTTCCGTCTTCTGTCCCCTGTCCTCCGCTCGCCGGTCCGGGAAGGCCCGGAATCTCATGCGGACCAGTGCAATCTTATCATGGTCCAGTCGCCAATCATCGACGACGTCCCATTCGAAACTGAGCTTCTTGTCGGCGGCGGGATTGTACTCAACGCCTGTGACGACAAAGCCGCGCGTAGCAGGAAAATCGCTCCCGGCCATCACGCCGAGCTTGCCGCCCGGAGGTTGCCAGGCGGCCAGCGTGAACATCGTGCCCCAGGGACTGTAATTGAAGTAGTCCAGCTTGTGGACGCCCGGCTGCAAAACCACTTTCCCCTGTTTCTGCCCGGTGATTCCATCTCGATAGTTGTGACTTCCCGGCCAACTGACGACCGGCTTGTCATCGACGAGCAGGTGCGAGCCCCAGTTGGAGGCGGTCGCGAAGAGGTACTCGCCCGCGCGGTCGGCCTCGAAGAAACCGGTATAGCGGTACAGGGCGAGGCTGTCCTTGGCCGTTTTGTCCCCTGTCTCCAGCAGCCGGGGATGGACCGGAGAGCCGTGGTGAATGCCCGCCACGAGGCTGCGGCCCACCGGCGCGCCTGCTTCATTCCAGACCTTCACCAGGCCCGGCAGGTCTTCGCAGGCGCGCTGGCCGCCCTTGTCCACGCGCCGGGTTTCCAGGACCACGCCGGCGTTGGGCAGCCAGTCCTGCGGCCCCGGCTCGAACTTATCCTTCGCAACCAGGTACGCATAGTAGGTCAACCAGCCCTGTCCCCCAAAGAAAAGCTGGTCGATCTTCCCCTCCTCCGGCGTGGCGAGGCGCACGCCGGGGACCCGGCCGCCTTCGACGGCAAACACGGCCACCTCGTACTGGGCCGGATCGAAGCCCGGCACGGGCAACGTGACGTACCCGACTCTCGGCCGTTCATCCCGCATCAGAAAACCGGCGTTCACCCAGCCGGCCCAGTGATGTCCCTCGGAGCTGGAGCCGCTCGTGACCAGCCGGATCTCCTTGGTCCTGCCCGGGATGGAAACGTCGATCCCTACGGGGGTCGAGTGCTTGGTCAAAGGGGGCGAGGTGTAGAGCTTTCGCGTGCCGGCGAAGACTTCAAAGACGATCGCTGCGGATTCGCCGGCGTCCTCCCGTACGCCGATCAAGGCCACGAATCGGCGGTAATTCTCCTTGCACCCATAGACCGCCTTGCCCGGGCACGTCATGGCGACGGCGTTCTTGTAGGTCTTGCCGTCAATGCGGTAGTACGCGCCCGACCAG
>JAMCWO010000136.1 GCA_023481165.1 Planctomycetota bacterium
AGTGGAGGAAAAGGGGCTCCAGAACAAGGTGGCCGTCATCGGCACGGGACTGGTCTCTCAGTGTCGTCAGTATCTCGCCAGCGACAGCACGAAGTTGATCAGTCTCTGGGACCCCGCCGACGCCGGCTACGTGATGAACAAGATCGCCGTGATGCTGCTCGAAGGCAAAAAGCCGGCCAACGGCACGGACCTGGGCATCCCGGGCTACACCAAGCTCCGCCAGGACTCGGAGAAGCCCAACCTCTTCTACGGCTCCGCCTGGGTGGACGTGACAAAAGAGAACATGGACGCCTACAACTTCTGAGCCATTGGGCCCTCCATGCCGCAAGAGCTTGTCGCCGCCGATCACATTACGAAATCCTTCGGGGGCGTGCAGGCACTGCGGGACGTTTCCGTGACCCTGCATCAAGGCGAGATTCGCTGTCTCGTAGGCGAGAACGGCAGCGGCAAATCGACGCTCATCCAGATCATCGCCGGGGCGCTGCGGCCGGATTCCGGCACGATTGCCATTGGCGGCAAGCAGTTCCCGCACCTGGAGCCCATCCAAGCCATTCACGAGGGAATCCAGGTCATCTACCAGGATTTCTCCCTTTTTCCCAACCTCACGGTAGCGGAGAACCTGGCGCTCAATACCGAACTGGAGCGCGGCGTCCAACTGGTGAGCTGGCGCAGGGTACGCCGCATCGCTGTCGAAGCGATGGCAAGGCTCGGCCGCGACATCGATCTCGGACAAACCGTCCGCGAGCTCTCGGTCGCGGACAAGCAGCTTGTCGCCATCGCCAAAGCGCTGCTCCAGAACGCCAAAGTGCTCATCCTGGATGAGCCGACGACAGCCCTGACGCACAGAGAGGTGCGAACACTGTTCGAGGTCATCCCAGAACTGAAGCAGAGGGGCCTGGCCATCCTGTTCGTGGGCCATAAGCTCCAGGAGATCCTGGAAATCAGCGACACGATCACCGTGCTGCGCAACGGTCAGAAGGTGGCCGAAAGCGACGCCTCGCAATTCACTCCCGGCGATCTGGTCCGCCACATGACCGGCCGATCGCTTCCGGACCGGCCGTCTGAGCGCGCCTGCGAGCAGTGGCATCAGCATCCTGCCGATGATTCATCGGCTGGAAGGGGCCCCCCAACGCGGAATTATGCGTTGGGGACCCCAAGCCGATGCCACAGGGCTGACGCCGTGTTCAAGGTGACAGACCTGACTGACAGGGATGCGTTCGATTCGATCAGTCTCGAGGTGTCTTCTGGCGAGATTGTCGGTATCACGGGCTTATTAGGCTCAGGGCGGACGGAACTGGCCCGGTCCCTGTTTGGCCTGGAGCCGGCCGACTCGGGCCGCATCGAGATCAGCGGGCAAGTTATCCGAATGCGGTCGGTTCAAGATGCGATCCGGGTCGGGATCGCCTACGTGCCTGAGGATCGGCTGACAGAGGGCGTGTTCGCGGAACAGTCGATTGAACGAAACCTCGCCATCTCGGCTCTGCCGTCGTTCGCCGGCCGCGCAGGCTGGATCAGGCCCGCGTCCTTGCGGCGTGCGGCCGGCCAATCGATGACCGAGCTGCGCATCCAGGCCCCATCGGCTCGAATGCCCGTCGCGAACTTGTCGGGCGGCAACCAGCAGAAGGTGGTCCTCGGCCGCTGGCTGGCCACCCAGGCAAAAATCCTGATTCTCAACGGTCCCACGGTCGGCATTGACGTCGGCGCCAAGTCCGAGGTGCACGAGAAGATCCGGGAACTGGCCCGCCAAGGCATGGCGGTGCTCTTGATCTCGGACGATCTGCCGGAGTTGGTCGAGCTGTGCCGCCGGATTCTGCTGATGCACCGGGGCCGAATCGTCAAGGAACTGGCAGGGGCCGACTGCAACGAGGATACGTTGGCCGCCGAACTAGGCAGATTGGAATAGGCCGTCATGCGAAGATTGCTGCAAAGACAGGAATTCTGGCTGGCCCTACTCCTGCTGGTGCTGGGCACAGGCATCGGACTGGCCAATCCTGCTTTCTGGAGCCTCGCCAACCTCTTCGATCTGTGCCAGAGCAGTACGGTGATGGGCCTGTTCGCTTTGGGCGTCTTGGTGGTCCTTATCTCCGGCGGGATCGACGTGTCCTTCGCCGCCATCGGTGCGTTCAGCATGTACGTCACAAGCAAAGTGCTGCTCACCCTGGACTTGGGGGACTCGGCCACGACCGCGTTTCTGTTGGCCGGGGCGGTCGGCCTGTCGCTGGGCCTGTTCAACGGCCTCTTCATCGCGCTCTTTCGCTTGCCCACGCTGATCGTGACGCTGGGCTCGGCGAGTCTCTTTCGCGGCTTTCTGCTGGCGTTTGTCGGTACGACGATTGTCAACAATCTGCCGGAGGGCATGATCCGCTTCTCCAAGCTGACCCTGTGGGAGAGAGCTCTCCCCGACGGCACGGCGGTCGGATTACCCTTTTCTTTCCTCTTATTCGTCGTGGCGGCCCTGCTTGTGGGCTTTGTGCTCCGGCGGACGATGCTGGGGCGCGGCATTTACGCAATGGGCGGCAATCTTGTCGCCGCTGCGCGGGCGGGCTTTCGGATTCGCCGCCAGCAGCTTTTCATCTACGGTCTCGTGGGGGTGCTCTCCGGCGTGGCGGGCCTCGCCCACGCCTGCATGATGCGCAATGCCAATCCGTTCGACCTCGTGGGCCTGGAGTTGAACGTCATTGCCGCCGTCGTGCTCGGCGGGGCCAGTATCACCGGCGGCCGGGGCACGGTCCTCGGCACCGTGCTCGGCGTCCTGCTGATCGTGACGATCAACAACAGCCTGATCCTGCTGGACATCCCCTCCTACTGGCAAAAGGTCGTGACCGGCCTCGTAATCCTCGCCAGCACCGGCATCACCGCCCACACCAGCGGCCAACGCCTTCGTGGAGTGGGACTATGCTGACAAGCCACGCCAAGACATTGCCGGCTAAGCCCTCCCGAACGACGCTCGCTGTCCTTGCGGAAAGCAGTCTCTTTCGCCTATTAGTCGTGACGCTGGCGCTCTTGGTCCTGATGGGTTCTCTCAACGGCAGCCGTTTCCTCTCCTATCGCAATTTTGCGTCGATGTGTTTCCAATTTCCCGAGTTGGGCGTCTTCTCCCTGGCCATCATGGTCTCCCTGATCACCGGCGGCATCGACCTGTCGATCATCAGCATCGCGAACCTCGCCGGCCTGGCGGCCGGCTTGGTCCTCGCGCACAGCAGCGCCAACAGCACCCGCATTCTGCCGGCCATCCTGCTGGCTCTCGTGGTGAGCATCCTGTGCGGCCTCCTGAACGGCTGGCTCATCGGCTACCTGCGCATCACACCGATTCTCGCCACACTCGGAACGATGCAGTTACTGATGGGGATCGCCTTCGCGCTGACGAAAGGTCACGCCGTGGCGGGCTATCCCGACGCCTTCCAGACCCTCGGCAACGGGACCTTATTCCACGTCCCTGTCCCCCTGGTCCTGTTCCTACTGTGCGCGTTGGCCCTCCAGATTCTCCTGAGCCGGACGACTCTCGGTATACGGCTGTGCATGATGGGCACGAATCCGACCGCCGCGGTCTTCGCCGGCTTGCATGTCCCACGGCTGCAAGTCAAGACTTACGTGCTCAGCGCCCTATTGGCGGGAATCGCGGGCCTGATCGTCATTGCCCGAACCAACTCAGCCAAGGCCGACTACGGCACCTCCTACCTGCTCCAGGCGGTCCTCGTCGCGATCCTGGCGGGCGTCGATCCCCGCGGCGGCTTCGGCACGGTCTGGGGCATCCTCCTGGCGGTCCTCTCTCTTCAGTTCTTATCCAGCGGCTTGAACCTGCTGCAATTCCACGAATTCGCTGGCCCCTACATCAACAACTTCACCAAAGAGTTCACCTGGGGCGCCCTCCTGCTGCTCGTGATGGCCCTGCACAGAAGGATAGGCCGGAGGCGGTAGGCCGCAGGCTGTAGGGTGGGGCCTGCCCCACCGATTCCTCCTCCGCGGACCTCTGCGACCTCCGCGGTTAGATCTCTTCGACCGCCCAATACATGAACCACGCGAACGAACGACAGACCGCACGCGGCAATCTGCCGATTTCCTCCGCCCGGCCTGCGGCCGGAATCAATGCGTTTAGCGCTTTATGGATACCAGCGGGGAGCCATTCAAATGGGCCGATCTCCAGGAAGTCGTAGGTCTCGCAGCCCGTAGGGTGCGTATCACGCACCATCTTCGTTGTACGGGTGCCGGTGGCAACATGTCATTGCGAGCGAAGCGCGGCAATCTCCCGATTTCCTCCGCCTGGCCTTCGTGCGGAATCGAGGCGTTTAGCGGAATCGAGGCGTTTAGCGTTTCATGGATACCGGCGGAGAGCAATTCAACCGGCACGATCACCGGAAACTCATCGACTTCGCAACGAGGCTTCGTGTGAAGGCCGCCCTCCCCACCGGTACCTCAAATGCGATAAACGCTATCTCTGTCCGCGGCTGGGCTGGGGACCGCGGACCCGGCAAAGTCTCCTTCCCCCTTACCTCCTCTGGAACGATCCCACCCCCGAAAACGGACCCCGACCCTCGATTGCCCCTCCTGGACCAGGCCATCGACGATCTGATCATACCCGGTTCCCACTTCCTGCTTCGTCGTCTCGCTGTCGGTGATCCATCGCCACGGCGATCATGTGCGGCTTCCATCCTGTGCCGGTTCATGGTAGACTTGATCCGATAGCTGTCACGAGAAATGTGCGGCTGGATGCGATGCTCCGTTGAACTCTTGTTTTCTTGAGGGAGGCCACTATGTCCAGGGAACTCCAAGAACTGGAGGACAAACTCCTTTTCGACGAGCTAAGCCGGCGACTCAAGTTGCTCGCAATTGTGCGGAGAAAGCACCGTCGTTTCGAGTGGTACCGCCTCCTCTTTCTCATTCCTCTCGGTGTCGTTGGCTACATCTGTGTATGGAATGCATTCAACAACGACCAGATCGTTGCCCTCTCGCTAATTGCGATTGTGCTGTTCTCCCTAAGCGGGATTTCTGGGATTTCTGGGGAACGTGTGGATGCTCGTATGGATGCTCTCGTCAGGCTTCTGCAAGAGGACGGCATACTCCGCGACACGCCACCCGGCGCAAAGCACTCGGAGAGATCGTGAACCCCAATGGGCGACGGGGCACAAGAGCGCTGCGCTTGATCTTTCCTGGCCGATTGGGGGACGCCGCATCTTTCTCCGTTTTCGGATTGAATCAGACAAGACGCGCCCGACAAAAGTCGGCTTCGACGGAACCAATTCGCGATATCGGCCCACAAACGCGGGTCGAAACTCGACTCGGCGACTTTTGTCGTGGGCGTTAGACAAAGCCAATTTCGCGACAGCGGCAGCGCAAAAACGGACGTAAATACTGTGAGGAAAAGGAGTTGTGACGTTCTTTGACAATTTGAGACGGTTTCTCAGCGGTCCAGTTCGAGGGCGTGGTCGAGGCAGTAGGCACGGATCTTCTCGACCATGATCCGGCCGTACTGCTCGCACTTGGTCTCGCCGACGCCGCGGACGTTGAGGAAACGCTGAAGCGTCGAAGGCCGGCGCCGGGCCATGTCCCGCAAGGCCGCATCGCCGAAGATGATGTAGGCGGGGACGTGACGCTCGCTCGCGAGCGAGGTCCGCAACCGGCGCAAGGCTTCGAAGAGGCCCTTGTCGACGCCTTCCCAGGATTCAGCGGCGACTTTGGCCTTGCGCTCGGGTTTCTGGGCTTTCTCCACCGGCTTGAGCAGTCGCGGCGTGAGTTCCTCGCGGATTACCCGCCAGCCCTTCTCGGTGACGGACAGGACGTTGTACTCGCCGGTTTTCTCGATGAAGCCCTGGCCCGCCAGTTGCTCGATCCAGTCGTGGACGGTGCGTTGGTCATAGTCCTTCAGCAGGCCGTAGGTGCTCAGGGCATCGTGGCGGTTGTCGAGGATGCGCTGGTCGCGCGAGCCGGTCAGGACCAGGGCCGTATAGCCGCCGCCGAAACGCTGGCCCAGACGCAGGATGCACGAGAGGATCTTCTGTGCTGTGATCAGGGCATCGTCCACCAGGTCCACATCGCCCAGGCAGATGTCACACGTGCCGCAGTTGTCCTGCTTGTACGCCTGCCCGAAGTACTGCAGGATCGTCCGGCGCCGGCAGGCGGCATCCGTGCAATAGCTGTACATCCGGGCGAGCTTGGCCAAGCCAATGTCTTGCGCCTCCGACGTGGCGAGGGCATCTTGCCCTTGCTCTTGTTGCCCTTGAATCGCGGGTTCGACGCCCGCGCCACGGGAATCTGTCAGGATGCTCTTCCAGATGCCGTAGTCGCCGCCGGAGTAGAAGAGCCAGCACTCGGCCTCCAGGCCGTCACGGCCGGCGCGGCCGCTCTCCTGCTGGTAGTGCTCCAGGGACTTCGGCATACCGGTGTGGATGACGTAGCGGACGTTGGACTTGTCGATTCCCATGCCGAAGGCCACGGTGGCGATGATCGTGTCGATCTTCTCGGCCACGAAGTCATCCTGATTCTGCTTGCGGGCCTCGTCGGTCATGCCGGCGTGGTACGGAGCCACGCGGTAGCCCTTGGCCGTCAACTTCTCGGCCATCTGCTCCACGTCCTTGCGGCGGATACAGTAGATGATGCCCGATTCATCTTTGTAGCGGTCAAGCACCTCGCAGACCTGCTTGACGACGCCGCTGCGCGGCCGGACCTTGTAGATCAGGTTGGGCCGGTCGAAGGAGCCGACCAGCATGGTGGGGTCTTGGAGCCGCAGTTGCTCGGCGATGTCCCGGCGGACCTGCTCGGTCGCCGTGGCGGTGTAGGCGCCGATGGCCACCTTGGGGAAGATCTGCCGGAGCGAGCCGAGTTGGCGGTATTCGGGCCGGAAGTCGTGGCCCCACATGCTGATGCAGTGGGCCTCGTCGATGGCAATGAACGATAAGTCCAGTGTTTGCAGGAACTTGCTGAAGCCGTCCGACACCAGCCGCTCGGGCGAGATGTACAGCAGCTTCAGTTGCCGCTTTCGGACGCGATCCAGGGCGGTGTCCCGCTCGTCCGGTGTGAGTGAGCTGTCGATCCGGGCGGCCGGCACGCCGCACTCGGTCAGGGCGTCCACCTGGTCCTTCATCAGGGAGATCAGGGGCGAAACCACGACGGCCATTCCCGATGCGGTCACCGCCGGGGCCTGGAAGCACAGCGATTTGCCGCCGCCCGTGGGCAGAACGACCACGGCATCCCGGCCCTGACAGAGGCACTGCATCGCCTCCTGCTGCAAAGGCCGGAACTCGGTGTAGCCCCAGTACTGTCCCAACGCTTTCTTGAGCCGCTCAACCAACTGTCGCCAACTCCCGGTGTTCAAGGACCTGTATGACGCGTGATTGTAGCTTCGGCCTGGCCGCTGGGCCAGCCTTTTCCGGTTCTGTTTATCAGTGGGCCGCACGACAACGGTGGCAGTCAATCCGGGTGGCACGGCCAAACTTGTATGGGTTCCCAAACGCGACTTATCGCGTTTGGGGTCCCTTTGACCGTGCTCCCTTGCATGCAGGGAACACGCTCAGGCTGGGCTTGGGCGTGCCACCCATCGACCATACAACTGACCTGCCGCTGTCTTGCCGTGTGGCCGTCGGCGAGCCACAGCGGGACTGTCGCACGGGAGCGATGCGGATTTTCGCCGCTCTATGGTGGTTCGCTCTCGCCGCGGCGCGAGGGGGCGGAACCCATGACGGAGGCTTCCCTGGACACCATCAGGCGGATCGGCAGAATGACGTTGGTGATACCGCTCCACTGCAGGCGCCGCTGGATGGCAAACGCCGCCTCATTGTGCAGCACACGGTGGTACCACTTCTCCAGACGAAAGGAAAGCTGCCCGGAGAAGACCGTGGAGAGCGGGAACTCCCGCGACACTTCCCGGCAGAGCTGGGTCGCGGACTCGACCACGTCGGTCCCCATCGCCATGCGGTACTCGGCCGGAAAGCCGAGCCGACGCGCCAGCAGAACGTAGCGGCGCAGGGATTGTTCGGTGTACTGCTTGAGGTCGGCCAGGCCCTCTTCGCCCTTGAAGGCGCCCTGGTCGATCACGGCGACGGAGACAAAGATGAAGTTCTTGTAAAGGCTCGGAAACGAGCGGGGGATGGAAAACAGCGTGTGGACGCCCATGCCGTTGAAGCCGCTGACCAGTTGGATCGCCGTCATCTGCCGGGGGTCCACCCGCCGGGTATCGATCGGTCCGGAATTCGGCAGTTGCGCCACGATGGCATCCAGTTCCGTCAACTGGAGTCTCACTTTCCGATAGTAGCGCTGGATGACGTAGCACAGAGTGATGAGCAGCGACGTGATGACCAGGGTCAGCCAGCCGCCCTGGCGGAACTTCTCGACCAGGATGATCGAGAGAATGGTCACACACAGGACCAGGCCGGTCGTATGGATGGCCAGATTCTTGCGCCATTGGGCCTGCTGGGAGCGGTTGCGGACGAAGAAGCGGGCCATGGCAAACTGGGAGAGAGAGAACGTCACGAACACGTTGATCGAGTACATGACCACGAGGGCCGAGCTCGAACCTTCGGTGTACAACAGCAACGCCAGTGCGGCAGCGCCGATCAGAACGATGCCGTTGCGCATGGTGAGGCGATCGGAGAGCGAGGCGAACCGGTGCGGCAGCCAGGAATCCACCGCCATGTTGGCCATGACGCGCGGCGCATCGATGAAGCCTGCCTGGGCCGCCACCAGCAGCAGCGCGCCCTCGGAAAGGATCGTGAGCACCGCCACGACCCGGCCGAGAGGCCAAGCCCCGAACAGGCTGTCGGCCAGCACGGCATTGAGCGTCTTGTCCGGCACCGGCTGCACTTCCAGCAGGAGGTAGCACAGGAAGAGCCCGCCGGCGGTCAGTTGTATGGTCGATGGGTGGCACGCCCAAGCCCAGCCTGAGCGTGTTCCCTGCATGCAAGGGAGCACGGTCAAAGGGACC
>JAMCWO010000215.1 GCA_023481165.1 Planctomycetota bacterium
CACAGTGCTTTGGAGTATCTCAGTCCGGCGGAATACGAACGGCGTTATGAAGCAGGACAACTAACCCTTACGGAACAGGCGGCCCTCTGTTAGCGGTTCCCGCGCCCACCATCCGTAGGGCAGGTCAAATCGCTGCATTCAGTGGCGTCTTGAAGTCGTGACGATTCGCCACCGAGATGCACTTGTACCCGCTGCCGGGTTCGGCAATTTCGTCGAAAAAGTCGATTTGTTCGTCTTTGAGACTGTCGCGTGTCTGGTCGGTGAAATAGATCGACTTGTCTCGGCGCAACTCGGCAGCACTCACGCTATCACGCTGACGCTGGTGGGTGTCCTACATGGTTTGTTCACGTTTGTGCAACAGTTGAAAAGGTAAAACACCCCGCGCGAGAGAAATTCTCTATTCCTTGCCACACAAGAGGTTACGCGATTTTCGGGCCCGGCGCGCGCACAGAATTCCGGCACGATTCGTGCAACACGGCCCCTAGATAGAGGGACGTCTCGGGTCCAAGGCGGACCCTCGGATCTATGATTTATGATTTACGATTTATGATTGGAAAGCGTGAAACCACGAAGTGCTCGAAGGACACGAAGGGCCGCAGCGCCGCTGTGCGTCGAGGGAATGAAGGAAACCAAAGAGATCGACATCTTCCTCTCCTCTTCTTCGTGCTCTTCGCGCCCTTCGTGGTTTCGATCTGGCGTATCTGGGGAACGAGACGCGGGATGAGGCACAAATGCGCCAAACGAACCCAATTCTCGCCGCCCCGGCGGACGGGATACCCCACCATTCCAGTGCCGCCGGTACCTATCGTGCGAAACAAAGCCAATTCGAAACAAGTCGGGCGGGGACGACCGACCTACGAAGGGCCGATTATGCAAAACAAAAAACAAACCCAATCTTGCCACCGGGCAGGGGCCGGTTGTACAAACAAACCCAATTCCTCCCTTATGCCGATCCGGAGATCGGCGTCCCCGGAAGGGCAGATTGTGCCAAACAAACCCAATTTGCGGACAGGCCGGAGGAAGGACAAGTGCTGTGCAAGCAAGGAGTTGTGACGAATGGGGCACAGGAGAGGCCGTGAAAAAACAAAGCCAATTCCCGGCGGTGGCCAGCGGGACGAGGCACGAACGTGCAAAACGAACCCAATTTCGCCAACCGGGACGAGGCCTGAGGGATGAGGGGCGATTGTGCAAAACAAAGCCAAACCTGGAAGGATCGGACATCTGGGGGGACGGCGCGACAAGGAGGGGCCAAATGCGCAAAACGAACCCAATTTCGCGGAGTTGGCCAGTCGGATACCCCACCATTCCAGTATTCCATCCTTCCACCGTTCCAGTCTCTGCCCATTGCGCCAAACGAAGCCAATTCCCGTCGTTGGGGGGCGGTGGACCCATGAGGGTATTTCGTGGCACGGGCGGGACGCTCGTGGTACTCAGGGGCGGGACGCCCATGCTACGAATACGCCGGTATTCCCACCAGGTCTCATCCGCGCTCACGGCGTTCGCCGAACAGCGTCAGAGGCGACGTGCGCGTGATGCGGACTTGGGCGAATTGGCCTGCCAAGGAGACCGGGCCGTTGAAGACCACGATGTGATCGGTCGAGGTTCGACCTACCAGTTGCGGACGATCTTCACCGTCCATCGGATTTACATGGGCTTTTTTGCTTGGTCCCTCGACCAAGACTGTGACCTCTCGACCCAGGAAGACCTGATTCAGCTCGGCACTGATCTGGTCCTGAGCCGCCAGCAATTCGGCGCCCCGGCGTTGCTTGACTTCCTCGGGAATCGTGTCGGCCAGACGCTTGTCGGCGGTTGTGCCCGGCCGGGGCGAGTATTTGAAAACGAAGCAGTTCTTGTAGCGCGCCTGGCGTGTCAGATCGACGGTCGCCTGGAAATCGTCTTCGGTCTCGCCCGGGAAGCCGACGATGAAGTCCCCCGCCACTGCGATGTCCGGCACGACCATCCTGGCTTTCTCGATCAACTCCAGGTACTGGGCCGCGGTGTAATGGCGGTTCATCGCCTGGAGAATCCGGTCCGAGCCGCTCTGGGCCGGCATGTGCAGGTAGCGGCAGACCTTGGAGGAATTCGCCATCGCTTGAAGAATTTGGTCGTAGAACTCGTCCGCCGGGTAGCTGGTGACGAACCGGACCCATTCAATCCCAGCCACTTGCGCAGTCATATCAAGCAGGTCCGCCAGGCAAAAGGTCTTCTCGCCGTTCTTGTACTTATAGGAATTCACCGTCTGGCCCAGGAGCGTCACCTGCCGGATGCCCGCGCCGGCCAGTCTCTTCACCTGTTCCACAATGGCTTCCGGCGGCCGGCAGGCCTCCGGACCGCGCACGTACGGTACAACACAGTAGGTGCAGAAGTAATTGCAGCCCCGCATCACCCGGACGAACGCCTGGCCCGGAAGGGTCCCCAATCGCGAAACGATGCGATTGGGAGCCCCAATCTGCCCATCGCTGCCGCTGTGCTCCAATTCAAAGACGTCGAGCGCGCCGTCTCCTTGCTGAGTTGGCCGGCGGATTTTCTCCGTCACGGCAACCTGTTTGGTATTCTGTGCCAGGGCTTGGCGAATCAAATCGGCGATTTGCGGAATCTGGGCCGGGCCGCACACGATATTGACGGCCGCGTGCTCCAGAAGCCGGTCGCCGAGGCGCTGGGCCATGCAACCAATGACACCCACCACCAGGTCCGGCCGATGCTCCTTCAGGTGCTTGAGGTGACCCAGATGCGAAGAAACCCGGTCCTCCGCGTGCTGTCGCACCGAGCACGTGTTGATGAGCACGACCTGGGCCTCTTGGATGCCGTCCACCAGACGAAAGCCCGCCTCCGCGAGCGCAGAACGCACCAGGGCTGTATCCAGCTTATTCATCTGGCAGCCGAAGCTCTCGATAAAAACAGATGGGGATTTCATATTTACTATTAGCCGCCGACCCTTTACAATTCGCACCTGACGATGCAGGCTCACCCGGCGGAGGTGATCGCGTCCAGAAACGGAATCGACGTCCGCTATCGAGTTCGAATCATAAATCATAACTCATGAAGAGTAAATGATGCCGGATGGTAAAGTACCAGAGAACCATTGAGCAGATTGCGGGACTGGCGCTCATCGGGGCCATCGTCGTGGGCTGTGTGCTCGTGCTGCGCCCGTTCATCTCGGCGATCTTGTGGGCGGCGATCCTGTGCTTTGCCACGTGGCCTCTGTACGAGTTGTTCCGGCGCCGGCTGCGCGGCCGGCACACCCTCGCGGCGGCCCTGACGACTGCCGTGCTCGCGCTGGTATTGATCATCCCGTTTGTTGTTGTCGGTCTGACGTTCACGGATACGATCCATTCCGGGCTCAAATGGCTCGATGAAAGGACGGAAGCGGGCGTGCCGCCGCCCCCGGCGTGGGTCGAGAGCATCCCTCTGGTCGGGGAACGCATCACCAAGTCCTGGCAGGATTATATAGAAGGCACCGAGTCCACCATCAAGGAGTGGAAGCCGTGGTTAAAGGAGGGCGGCCGCTGGCTCTTGGGCCACAGCGTCGATCTTGCCAAGGGCCTCATGCACCTGGTGCTCAGCGTGCTGATCGCGTTCTTCTTCTATCGGGATGGTGAGGGGCTGGTGGCCCAGTTGCGCGAGGGGATGCAGCGTATCAGCGGCGACTCGGCGCAACGGCTGGTAGATGTGGTCAAGACGACCGTCCAAAGTGTAGTCTACGGCGTGATCGGCACCGCGTTGGCGCAGGGGATCGTCGCGGGCATCGGATTTGCCGTCGCCGGAACCCCGGCCCCCATGCTGCTGGCTCTGTTCACTTTCTTCCTCAGCTTTCTTCCTTTTGGCCCGCCGGTGGTCTGGATCGGTGCTTCGATCTGGCTGTTCGCCATGGGCAAGACCGGCTGGGGCATCTTCATGGTCCTCTACGGGTTGCTGGTTATCAGCTTGATCGACAACTTCATCAAGCCCATCATCATCAGCCGGGGCTCCAAGCTGTCCTTTATCGTGATGTTCATCGGCGTGCTGGGAGGCGTGGCCGCCTTCGGACTCATCGGCATTTTCATCGGCCCGACGCTGCTGGCGGTGGGCTTCAGCCTGGCACACGAGATCCTCGAACAACGCCGCCATATCTCTACCTCCGTGCTCACGCGGACGCCCGCGCCCGCCGCCCCCGCAACGGAGGCCGCCGTGGCGCAGGACCCTCCCGCGAGCACCTCCTCGAAGTAGAGTCCACTCGCGGCCGCCTCAGGGGGTCCCGGCACGCTGCCGGCGATGCTTTCGCGCCGTCCGGACGACGTGCTTCGACGCAAAGGCCTGAGAGAAGATGGACCAGATAGCATCCGCGTTCTGTGCCTCGAGCAACTGTTCCCGGATGTCCGGCTCCTGCATGGTGCGCACGAGGTGGCCCAGGATTTGGACTTGAGCATCGCTGTACGGAGGCGCCAAGACCAGGAACACAAGATGCGTGTGCTGGCCGTCCGGCGAGTCCCAGTCCTCGATCCCCGTGCGCGACCGGCCGAAGACGATAATCGGCCGAAGCATCCTCTGAAACCGGGCATGAGGAATGGCGAGCCCTCCTTCCAGCGCCGTACCCATCTCGCTCTCCCGCGCCATCACCGCGGCGTAGATGTCCTGGGCTTCGTGGACGCGTTCTTGGACTGCCGCCAGTTCTGAGAGCTCGTGGATCGCCTGGTCTCTTGTAGTCGCCTTGAGATCCGCCTGGATGGATGTCTTGGAGAAGTACTCCAGGATGCCCACCTCTCTGCGTCTGGAGATTGAGTAGCTCAGCCACGGCCCCAGAATGATCGAGGACAGCAAGGCGCCAAACACGATGGCCACAAAGACCGCTTGGGTGATCAGCCCGTACTCCAGGGCCAGCAGTCCGACGATGATCTCCATCGCGCCGCCCGGTGTATGGGCGACCGCAATGGTGGCACGATTGCTGCGCGGAAGCTCGGTGAGCATGACCCCCAGCCACGCGCCCAGGTACCGGCTCCCGATTCCGACAACCGCCACAAAGAGCACCAACAGCCAGTCGAAGTGGGCGGCAAAGTCGATCTTCAGTCCGATCCCGGCAAAGAAGAGCGGCACGAATACGGCGTAAACCATCTGGGAAACGATCTGACGCGTCCGCTCGGACAGCTCTTTGGCCTCCCCCGCCATGATCCCGGCGAGAAAGAACCCGAACAGCGCGTGGATGCCGAGCCACTGCGTGATCGCGCCGCATAGCACGCCGAGCAGGACGATAAACGTCAGGGTCGCCCCCGGCTGGGGCATCTCCCGCCGCCGGAGCTCCAGCACGGCCGCGTTCGCCAGCCGTCGCCCGATGGTCAGGCAGAACACCGCAAAGCCGATCGTGCCCGCGAAGATGATCAGGATCCTCCCGATCTCCGGGTTGCCCTGCGTGAAGAAGCCCAGCACCAGCGTAAAGAGCAACCAGCCGATGATATCGTTGACGGACATCGCCGACAGGATGAGAAAGCCGAGGTCGGTCTTGGAGAGATTCAGATCGTACAGCGTCCGGGCGGCGACCGGCATGGCACTGATCGCCATGACCGTCGCCATGAACAGAGAGAAGGCCACCTCGTGACCCGGCTGTGCCAGGTAGCGGTTCGGCAGAAGCATGCTGCCCGTAAAGGCGATGGCCAAGGGGACAACGATGTCGGCCAAGGCGATCTTCAGAGCATCGCCCCTTTGGCGCCACGCCGCAGAAAAGTCCACTTCGAGACCCGTCTCCAAGAGCAGAAAGAGCACGCCGATCCACCCCACGGTCGCCAGCATATCCTGTTGGCTCGGGTCCGGCGGAAAAATCGTCTGATAGAGCCAGGGCCAGAGCCGGCCCAGAATCGTCGGTCCCAGGATGATTCCCACGAGAATCTCGGCGGTGATCGCCGGCTGTTTCCAGCGGCGAAAGATCTCGCCCAATCCCCGCGCCAGACCCAGCAGCAGAAGGATCTGCACCAGGAAAACAAGGATGTTCTGCTCGTTGATAAAGTGCATCACACTCACTACGCATACCCAGCACCGGAGTGCAAGACCGGGCGATTGCGGATTGATGATTGTGGATTGCGGATTAAAGACCTGGCACCGGCAGCTAATCGGCAATCCGAAATCCGCAATCCGCAATTGGATCAGATTGCTCCTGGGGCCATGATGGAACGATTGAGGGCCCGTTGCAGGTCCTTGAGCCGGTTCACTTCTTCAAAGCCGAGGCGGATAATGGGAAAGGCGGTCTTGTTGTGCATCAGCGGCTCCTCGAGATCGACCCAGCGCCGACACGCCTCGCCGTCCGGCGTGCCGGGAATCGGCGAGAAGTCCGCCAGCATTCCGCGAATGCCAAGCCGGCGCACGAAGCGCATGGACTCTTCCAGCTCCTGAACGTCGCTATTGGGATGGCCGACGATCTGGTAAGCCGTGATATCGACGGGATCAGCCCCTGCCGCAAAGAGATGCTCGACGGCCTGAGCCAACTCCTCGGAAAACACCTTGCCGCCCGTGCCCTGCTGCCATTGCCGCGAGACGCTCTCGAAACCCAGGTAGAAGGTTTTGAAGCCGGCCTTCACCATCAACCGCGCCAAATCGCCGGTCAGGAAGCGGGCGTTCAGGGCGTTCGGCGTGTGCAGATGGACGCGGATGTCCCGCCGGAGAACCTCCTTCAGGAAAGGAACGAGCACCTTCTGGGCGTCGAACAGCAGCGCATCATCGTAGAAGGCGACATTCTCCACACCCCGCCCCGCCAGAAGCTCCACCTCGGCCAGCAATCGTTCCAGAGGCCGCGGCCGGAAACCGCCGTAGACCCGCGGCACCGAGCAATAGCTGCATCGGAACGGGCAACCATCCGCCAGCTTGATTGCCCCGACCCGTAGGGGCGAATAATCATTCGCCCCTACCACTTCCCAAAGGGCAGGTTGCCCCGGATCGGGCGTCATTTCCAGGAATTGCCACAGCGGCTCCAGATCGGAACCGACTACGACGAGGTCAGCCCCCAGACCACGTGCATGCTCACTACAAATCGTCGCATAATTGCCGCCCAGCACGATCCTGGCCCCCGGCCACGTGCTGCGGACGTCCTCGATGACTTCCCGAATCCCGGGGTACCAATACGTCATCATAGTCTGGATCAGGACGTAGTCAAACGGCCCGCGCTCGCGCAGGTAATCAGTGAAGCACGTGCGTGCCGCCCCGAACCGCCGGAAGTACCTCGGAATGTTCTTCAGGGGTTCCGGCGACTCGATCCGTTCGCAACAAAGTCGACCGCGACCCCAGCGATCTGATTGCGGATGAGCGGCGGACGCTTTCTTCAATCCGCAATCCGCAATCCGAAATCCGCCATCACTTCGCGCCCGGTCCAGGTAATCGAACAGGAGGAACTCCGCCTGCCCGCGCAACTGCCCGGCGACGCTCAGCAACCCATAGGGCTGGAGCCAGAAGTCGTAGGCCGCGAAGTCGTGGATCGGTGGATTCACCAGCAGAAATCGTCTCATATCCAGGCAGCATAAGAGCAAGCCCGTCCGCCTGTCAACGTCCGCCGGCTCGGACGTCCAACATAATGAGCATTGCTCTGGCGCAGGCCGCATCGTAGAATCGAACGGGTATTCGCGGTGTCGTTGAAAGGCCAAGCTATGGTTTCTCGAAAAGAAAATGCTGTGCCAAGCGCGCGAGCCCGCGGGCACGGCGGCACGATCATCAACGTCATCACGGGCCTGATCCTTTTTGGGGCGATCGGGTTCGGCGTCTACTGGGTCATCAAGACGACGGGCCAGGCCAGCGAGCAGTACATGACCGGCATGGTCAACACCAAGAAGCAGGCCACCACAGTCTCCTGCCAGATGAACCTGCGTTCCATCGGCCAGACTCTCCAGACCTACGCGGTCGGCAACGAGGCCTACCCGGACAGCCAGCAAGCCCTGGTCGATTACGGCGGTTACGGCTCCAAGCTGTTCCACTGTCCCGACCCCAACGGCGGCGAGTACGTCTACGTCCCCGGCCATCGCGTCGATGCCTCCGCGCCCAGCGTCATGGTCTACGAGTCGAAGCCCGTCCACAACGGCAAGTGCAACGTCCTGTTCTCCGACGGCCAGATCGCCGCACTGACACCCGAGGAACTTCAGCAGGCTCTCGACGCGGCCCCATCCCGCCGGTGAATGTAGCCCCCGCCGTGGCGAAGGCGTCTCGCCCTTGTTCCTTCGCGTCGAAGGCGTCCCGCCCTCGAATCGCGGGCAAGACGCCCGTGACACGCAAGGGCAGGATGCCCTCGCCACGCGGCCGACCTACAAGCCGTCCTGTCCTTCTGGCCGCGTCCTTTCGCTGCTCGCAGCGAGATTCTCTTGCCTTCAGCCGGTCCCGGGATCCTCACGCCACCCGGCGAACCGCCGACAGGGAGGAGGGATCGCCCCGGGAAATTGGCTTTGTTTCCACTGATCCGCCCAGCGCGGGAACGCTGGGGCCTTTTTCGGCCTCAAAAACCGCGGTTTCAGCGGTTGTAGCGCAAATTGGGTTTGTTTTGTCAAATTCCTTTCGCGGCGAATCGTCACCAGGAACTCGACCGGTGCGGGCCGAGATTGGCTTTGTTTCGCACGATTGCTGCGCCGACGGGTGCGTAGTAACTCCGGCAGGCGTCGCCGTGGCATGGGCATGGGTTCCCAGACGCGACACCTCGCGTTTGAGGTCCCCATCCTGCCCGGGATTCCGGACCACGGGCAAGACGCTCGTGCCACCGGATATCCTCTCGGACATGCAACGAATTGCCTCCGCTGGGGCGCCCGCCAGTCGCACCCGTTTCTGTTCCCGCAACTCGCGCAGGGTGCGGTACAGGCTGTTTTCGATTCGCCGCTCATACACCAGCAACCGGTCCAGAACCCTGGCATTGGCGAAGTCCTCCACACT
>JAMCWO010000085.1 GCA_023481165.1 Planctomycetota bacterium
GGTCCTCATCGATATCGACCAGGGCCGCCGTGCGGGCCTTCTCGCCCTGGGCGAGGCGCGAGCGCAGCTCGACCATGCTCCGGCAGGGCAGGATACTCTCGGGCGCAGCTCCCGTGTGGACCGCCGCCTGGACGGCGGCGAGCAGCTCCGGCTCCGCGGTCAGCACCAGCAGCTTGGCGAATTGCATATCCGAGTGTATCCTTTCACTGCCGCCCCCCAGCGGCCGTCAGGGCTGCGGCGCATCCGATTTTTTCTCCGGCGAGCGGGTGGTTACAGCGGCCTGGCCCTCCGGGCTGCCCAAGAGGGGCGCGGCGGCGGGCTTGGCCGGCTTGTCCACCTTCTTCTCGGCCGGCTGGGCCTCGGCCGTCCGGGCCAGCTCGGGATAGGTCTGCTCTTCGTACGTGTCCCAGGCGCCGGGGCCGGCCAGTTGGTCCAGGCCCATGTCCTTGAGCCATTTCCGGCCGGCGGGATCGATCTTGGCCGGTCCTTTGCCTTCGATCCGGCCTTCGATGTAGAACTCCCAGTCGTTCGGCTCGGCGAACGCCGCGCCCGGCAGCGGGGGAGCGGTCGCCACGGACATCGGCTCCACCAGCGCAGCCGTCACGAGGATCACCAGCTCTGTCTGCTGGTTCTTGTACTGGGTCGAGCGGAACAGGGGCCCCAGGATGGGCAGATCGCCCAGGCCCGGGATGCGGGAGCTGACGGCGGCGTCGGTCGTGCGGAGCAGGCCCGCCATCGCGAAGGATTGGCCGCTGTTGAGCTCCAGGGTCGCCTCCGCCCGCCGGGTCGTCAGGGCGGGGACGGAGAAGCCCTGGATGACGACCGCGCCGGCATCGCTGAGCTCGCTGACCTCCTGGGAGGCCCGCAGGCGGATCGTTCCATCCCCCAGGACAACCGGCTGGAAGGCCAGGAGGACGCCGAACTGCTTGTACTGGATGGTGATCGCGTTGCTGCTTCCGCCGCCGCTGGTCTGGGGCACGGGGATGGGGAACTCGCCGCCGGCCAGGAAGTTGGCCTCTTCGCCGCTGAGGGCGACCAGCGTTGGATTGGCCAGGATCCGCATGTACTGGTTCTCGGCCAGGGCCTTGAGATAGAACTCGAAGTTGGAGCCGGGGAAGCCGCCGAAGAGGGTGACGCTGGAGCCGGCGGTGATGCCACTGCCCGGTGTGGCGAAGACCAGGTCGTTCAGGCTCTCGGGGGGGAAGGTCTGCCCAGCGGGGCCGATGTCGATGGAGGGCGTGACGCCGCCCACCTTCTGACCATAGAAGAAGTTATTGTTCGTGCCGACGAAGTTGAAGCCCAACTGGCGCAGGGCGATGCGGCTGACCTCGGCGACGCGGACCTGCAACTGGACCTGCTGGAGACCCGCCAGGCTCGTCATGTTCACGTAGGGGATCTTGCTCTTGTCCAGGTATTCCTTCAGTTGGACGACCTCGTCCGCGCGGCGGAGCAGGCCCTGGACGAGCAGGACCTCGCCCGAGTCGCTGATGGTCAGCTCGGCGGTGGGAAAGAGCCGCTGGAGACTGACCTGGATCTTTTCGAGGTCGAGCTTGACGACGATGCGGCGCTGCCAGGTCTCTTTCTGGTCCTCGCTCCAGAGGATCAGGTCCGTGGAGCCGACCTTGAGGCCCTGGACCAGGACCTGCTCCGGCGTGAGGACCTGGACACCGGCGATGGTGGGGTCGGTGACGGCGACGCGCACGGTCGGCCAGGGGGCGCGGACGACCGTGGAGCGTCCGGCAATGAGGGTGATCTGGTCCGCGGCGGCCCCGGTCTGGGCCGAGACCATGCCGCACAATCCCATCACGACGAGGACGGCCGCCGGCCATCCACAGAGATGTCCCCGCATCATCGTCTTCCTTCCTGAATGAGCCTTCCTACCACAGCGGCCGGCACTCCCCGGCCGCGTTGCACACACCATCTGACGGCAGAATCTGAGATTGTGAATTTCAGATCCCAGATTTATTCTTGTTTCTTCTCCTGGACCGGTTTACCTCCGCTGTCGACCTCCAGCTCGGCCTTGTCCACCTTGGTGCCCCGAATGACCTCGACGGGCCAGGAGGATTTGGCCTTCTGCGTCGGCATGCCGATAAAGCCGCCCAAGCTGCGCTGGACCGGGGCGATGCTCATGATGTTATTCGGATCGGGGGCTTGGGCCGCGAATTGCGGCGTCGCCGTCTGGCGGGGCGTGTTGGCGTCCGCCAGCGTCTCGGGGTTCAGCATCCGCTGGAAGGACTGGACCCAGGCCAGGGTCTGCGGGTCCAGGGCCTCGCTGGCGGCGGTCAACTGGCCTTCCTTGACGACCATCGGCTCCATCGGGTTCCAGCCCTTGTCGTTCGGATTGCGCATGGCCACGCCCAGCGTGCCTTTTTCCTTCACGAGTTCCAGGGCCGCCGCTTGGCGGGCCGCCACCTCCAGCGTCACGGTGACATTACCGGTCGAGGACCGCTGCTTGGGCGGCTCGGGGGCCATGCCTTTTTTCGTCGGGGCCTCCGGGATCACCGTATCGCCCTCGACGGCCAGGACGCGGATATTCTGCAACAGCGGCGTGACGACCGCATCGCCCTTCTCCCGGTCGCGCAGGGGGAAGGTCGCGAAGACATCCACAACGCAGCCGGGGTAGAGCAACTGGGAGGACGAGGTCTTGGTCGATAAGGGGAAGGCCAGCATGCCCGGCTGGAGAAGGTCGTCGATGCTGTTTTTGGGGATGAATTGGGAGCTGCTTAGGGGCTGGCCTTTGACGACCGCGAGCTTGAGGGTCTTACCCGCCGCCTGGCTCCAGTTGGAGAGATAATCGACGGGCAGGCCGGTCTTGGGCATCTTCCTGACCTCGACGCTGGCCTCCGTTAGGTGCGTGCGCGGCGCCAGGTCGGCGGCGGCCACCAGGACATCGAAGGCCGGTGGCTCTTTCGGCTGCAGGAGGGAGGTGCTCTGGACAAAGAGGGTGGCGGCTCCCGCCGCGACGATCCCGAGGAGGACCAGCAGGGCGATGGCAATCTTCATATCCTTACTCCCACGGGACTCCTATGGGCCTGTCGGCCGGCTATCCAGCCTGCCTGCTTTAGAGCCCCCAATCTACTTCCGGGTCTGCCACAAGGCCAAGCGGCAATTCTACTGTATAAGGCGAGCCAGAAGCATCGATTGTAGATGCTTGACCTTTAATCTGCAAATCACAAATCAGAAATCCACCTCATACTCTGTGGCTTAGCCGGCCCCTTCTTTCGCCATCGTCACCCTCGCCACGCAATCGGGGACCGGCAGAAAGCTGATCGGCATCAGGGCCACGTTCGCCGCCGGGATGACAACCTCGCCGCGCACGGCGTGATTCGCCGTGTCCTCGGTCACCGCGCTCGTTGTGGCTGCCGGCAGGCCGGCCAGGGCCGCCTGCAGGGCGGTTGTCCCCTCAGCAAGCGTGCCGTCCAGCACGGAGGCGACGCGCGCGCCCTGGCGCGCGGCGTTCGTCGCACTGTGCAGGCAGTAGAAGAACCACCCGTACTGCAGCGCCCCCAGGGTGACCAGGCAAAGGACCATCATAACGATAGCGGCTTCCGCCAGCGTGGTGCCGCGAAACCGCTGCTGACTTCCTTTTCCTCTCTTCATCTTTTTTCTCATCCGTTCCATGAATGGACTACGTAAGCGCCGATACAGACGCCAATAAAGATGGCCGGCCCGTACGGCATTGTCAACCGCTGGTCCGCGACTGGCGCGTCTTCGTCCGGTTCGGGCTTTACGAGTGCCCAGCCCTTGCGCCCGGCGCACAAGGCAATGAGCAGGACGTAAAACGCCGCCCCGATCCGGCGGAGGCCCGACGCCAACTGCCGGTTGGCCGCCAGATTCAGCAGCCCGAGCACGGCACCCGTCGCAGCGACTGCCACCAGGACTGCCAGCCCGGCGGGAACACCGAGCCAAGTCCCGAGCGCGCCCATCATCTTGGCATCGCCCGCGCCGCCACCCGCGAAAACGAACAGCAGGACGTAAGGAACCGCGACCAGAATACCACCAGCAACCGCCCGCCCCAAGCCACCCAGCCCCGCACAGGACAGGGCGTACAACAGACCCGCGACCGCCAGTGGCGCCGTCAGAGCGTTCGGAATCCGGCGGCTGCGGATATCCAAAATCGCTGCGGCCAGTGAGGCGCCGAGCACGACACCCCACTGAGCCACAGTCACATTACTCGCTTGGTCGAGCCAGTTCATCAAGCGTCCAGCTCTGCAAATTCCTCAGCGCCTGGTCCGCCAGCTCCGAACGACCACACGCATTCGCGAGAGGCGACGCCCATCGAAAACGGGCGACCACCACCCTCGTGCTAACCCGCTACCGTCACACAGCCTGCGTATCGACCCGGCCCAACGCGTTTGCTAGCTTGTTGAAAATACTGCTGATACTTCCGCCCATCGCGATAATAAAGCCGACGGCGAGCACGATGATCAGTCCCGCCATGATGGCGTACTCGGACAGTTCCAAGCCTTGCTCATCGTTCCAGAATCTCTTGGCCAACTTCTTCATCATAGCTTTTCTCCTTTAACCTCATAGTCCGACGTGCGGACTCCACCGAAAAGATGTTCGAGGGACACTCGCCCTCGCGTTTGCCACTTGCGAGATCCAAACCTTGATGTTCGATGACTGCGGCAGAGACAGCCTGCCCACGCCCCTGAGAGAAATCCCCCATCCCTGTGGATCCGATCTCCCTTTGTTCTGCCCACTCCTTAACGGTATAGCGTCTTGCCCATCCTGGGCCCCCCGATGCCTGTCACCGTCATTGCACAACCGCCCTACTTCCGTTTGCTTGGCTTAGAGTACCAGTACAGCCGGCGGATGTCAAGAGGCGTCCGGGAAAAATCTTTCCCCGGCGGGTGGCGGGGCGACAGCGATGTCCCCGGGTCAGCGCGGGTGCCGCCGCCGGCCCGGCCCGGCCGGCGGCTGTCACGGCCCCATTACTATAGGACAATCCGCCCTTTCCGGACGTCCGGCCCCGGGGCCGCAGCGTCCGATAAAGGGCCGCGTCCCAGGCGTGGCGGGGAAAAAAATTCTTGCCGGTAGTGACGTTCTGGGGGGTAGACAGGGGAAAACGGACGTAGGGATGGACAGGCGGCGCCAGGGTTCCGCGGGCGCGCGGCGGAGGCAGACAGCACGCCGGAATTCTCTTATGGCCGTTGACAAGACGGCCGAGAGAGGATATAATGGTGTCCTGTATCGACGGGGCAAGGTGCATCGTCATTTCCGACGACGTGAGCGACGAGGGAGTCCCCAGAGCCAGAGACACTGTGAAACGGAGGTGATTTGGTGGAGCGGTGTAAGGTACAGGGCCGGTGCGCCCCGCGGCGCAGCGCCCATCCCGCAGCGCAGGGGGGGGACGGGAGAAGCACTACGACAAAAAGCAGGAACCGGCGCGGCATCGCGCTGGCCTGGACGGCCATTGTCCTGTTCGTCATGGTCGGGATGGTGGGCCTCTCTATCGACTGGGGCAAGCTGGTGTGGAACGCGCAGCAGCTCCAGAACGCCGCGGATGCCGGGGCGTTGGCCGGGGCGCAGGTGGTGAAGGATCGCAGCGCCGATCCGGTCCTGCGCACGCACGACCTTGCCTTCGCGAACTGGGCGGACCAACTGCCGGTGACGCTGCGGACGACGGCGCAGCCGCCGACGCCTTTCACGGAGGATGACCCCACGCTCGACATCTTTCTGGGCCGCTGGGTTCGCTACAATCACACGTTTATCGCGACGCTGGATGCCCCGAACGCGGTGCGGGCGGTCGCGCGGCGCAATCCGACCCTGGGGGCCGCGGCGCCGCCCCTGGCGATGGTATTCGGGCCGATCTTCGGGACGAATACGGCGAACGCCGAACGCGAGGCCGTGGCCTTCTGCGCGGATTCGGGCGGGTCGGGCCTGATCTGCCTGTCCGACACGGCGGTACCGGGGCTGATCCTGTCGGGCACGGCCGATATCGATGTGGAGGGCGGCGGCATCCATGTGAACTCGACCGCCGCTTCCGATGTCCCCAGCGGCAATGCCGATGGGGCGCAAGTTTCAGGCACGGCGCAGATCGATTGCGGCTTTATCAACGTGGTGGGGGAGATCACGCCGGAGCCGAACTCCAGCGAGTGGGAAGGCATCTTCCTGGGTGGAGCGGACGACGGCGGGGCCGGGTTCACGGTGACAGACGCCACGACCAACTCACCGCCGCAGCGCGTGGACGACCCGCTGGCGGCCGTGATGATGAACACCAGCACGCCTTACGTGCTCCCGCCGGGGGACCACCTGGACTTGGGCGCGCTTATCGGAGATGCAACAACACCGGGGGTGATCCCCACCTATGATATCCCCACGGTTACCAGCAACGCCACTTTGCCACCGGGGTACTACCCCAACGGCATCAGCATCACCAACGGCGTGACGGTGACGTTGGATCCACAGGGGGCCACATCCGGTATCGGAACGGTCTTCATCTTTGGCGGGGGAGGCGGCCAGCCGGGCAGCCTGGGGACCGGCCTGACCATCAACGGCGGAACGCTGATCGGCCATGGCGTCACCTGCTACGTGACGAAGAATGTCGCCACGGGCGTATGCGGCGTCACCGACTGGGGGGCGGGCGCGGTCGTCGATCTGTGGTCGCCGGGCGACTGGCAGAGCCAGTTCTTGACGCAAGCCGACCCGTCCTTGGTCCAAGGGTTCAACGGTATCGCAGTCTGGCAGGACCCTACGATGCGCGATGCCAAAGGGGAGACGCCGCAGGTGCATCTCAACGGCTCGCCCGGCGGCGGCGTGCATGGCACGCTCTACTTTCCCGACCCGATCCACATATTCCTCAATGGCGATCTGGGCCAGATGGGCAACCAGATTCTCTGCGGCAGCGCCACGATCGATGGCAAGGCTACGATCAGCATAGATTACGATGGACGCAATACGCCGGGGTTCTCGCATCGGGCGTTTCTGGTCAGGTAGTCGTCCCAGCGGATGACCCGCGCCAAACAAACCCAATTTGCCCGCCGCACGGCGTGAGGCAGGACGGCCACCCCGGCTGTCTCGGGACCAGCCCCCGCCGGGTCCTGTACGCCTGCCAAATCCCCTGATGTCCCTGTCCGTGCCACAGTCCCCCACGGAAAACGGGCGGGTAGTGGCGTTTTTGAGCGAAAAATCCAGAATGCCATTTTGGCTTATGTGGTATTCTGGACTGGCGCCCGTGAAAACGCGGTTTTGGGGACCGTGGTGTCTATGTGTTTGGCACGTGGCACGTGGCTATCTGGATTTTTGGGGCAAAAAACGCGGTTGGGGCGTCGGCCTTGGGGGAGGGGCCGAATCCGCCACCATATTCCGGCCGCACCCGTCTTGTGCACCTGCGCAAAACGAAAGTTACTTTATCTTGACAAAGGAGGTCGCGACAAGGTAGAGTAATTGATGGCTCTGGCCCGATAAGGGTCGATTCGGAGGGAGTGGGAATGAAGGATGGACTGTAGACGGGGGTGTCGCATGGGAAGGGATCGGATGGGACGAAGAGCCATCGCTCACAGGCCGGGAAGCCAGGCACGCGGCAGCGGGAATGCCGGGACTGTGCGCCGGCAGAGCCGGCGCCGGGGCATCGCCCTGGCCTGGTCGGCCATCGTGCTGTTCGTGATGGTCGGCATGGTGGGCCTGAGCATCGACTGGGGCAAGCTGGTCTGGAACGCACACCAACTGCAGAATGCGGCGGACGCGGCATCCCTGGCCGGGGCGTACGTGGTCAAGTCCGCCGAGGCAGGTGTGAGCAACCAGGCAAATGCGCGCGACCGGGCCTTCGCCCTGGCCCAGGCCAACATCGCCGACCGGCTCGCCGTGATCCTGGACCTCAACGGCAGCAACGACCCGAATGGCGAGATCGTCCTCGGGCGCTGGATCCGCCAGGAGCGGCTGTTCGTCCCGACGATGATGTCCCCGAGCGCCGTGAAGGTCGTCGACCGGCGCCTGGACCAGCGCCCCCACTCGCCGCCGCTGTCGCTGGTCTTCGGGCCCATCTTCGGGACCGCCCAAGCCGGAGCGAGCCGCCAAGCGATTGGCTGGTCCCGGGTCTCCACCGGGGCCGGGATTCTACAGCTCTCATCCAACCCCGGCGAGCTTCCGAAATGGTCCAGCCAGGGCACCGGATTGGTGGTGAACGGTGGCAGCCGGATTGACCTGCAGGGGGTTCACTGGCAAACAGGTGAGGCGATCCTCGGGGATATCCAGGTCGATGCCGTGTCCACGGACGCGACGTGGCCCGCATTTCGCATCAATGGCGAGAAGGCAGCGATCTGGGGCGGCGACATCAACATCTGCGGCACGAGCCGGCCCCTGCCGGATAGCGACTGGTCGAGCTATTACGGCGATCCCGCGGATCCGGAATACTGGTTCTCGATCAATCCCGAGTCGGAGCGGATCGAGGACCCCCTGATCAACGAGCCTCAGCCCACCCTCGGCACGCCGGTCATCAACGAGAAGATCAATGACAACTTCATCCGCAAGGCTTACGCCGATGGGGACGCCCGCGCTACTTTTGACAACGGGGTCTATCGCTATGAGCTCCCGCCGGGATACTACCCCGGCGGCATCGACATCGGAGATGGTGTGGGCGCGCGGACGCAGGTCGTGCTCCAAGGTGGCATGGGGGGCAGTCGGTCGGGTATCTTCGCCTTTGGAGGCGCGGGCCTGGTGATCGGGGGGACTTCATCGGTCGTGGAGAAGTATCCACCCGTCGATGCGGTTACCGGCGAGGCGATCGTCCTGCACGAAGACTCCGATCGGGGCGTGCTGGTCTACATTACTGGTACGGGCGAGGTGACGATGCACGGCGGGGGCTATCTCCAGATCAGTCCGCGCGGCGATTGGCTGGGC
>JAMCWO010000254.1 GCA_023481165.1 Planctomycetota bacterium
CGCCTGCGCATAGGCCGCATTGACGCGCACAAAGTTGAAGTGACGGTCCATGAACGCCAGCGGCGCGATCGTGTGCTGGAAGAAGGCCTCCAGCATTTGCGACCGCTTGCGGAGGGTCTCTTCCGCCAGGGTCCGCCGGCCCACTTCTTCCTGCAGCCGGTCCACCGTGTCCTTCAACTCCTCCGTCTGGGCCTGCACCTCCTCCTCCAACTCATCATTCAGCCGGCGCAACTGCTCCGTCATTCGCGCGTGGGCTTCCCGCAAACGCAGCGAGGTGATGCCGAACGCCAGGTCGGCCGCCAACTCCATCAGCAGGTCCAGCTCATCCTGCGAGAAGGGATCGACCTGCCTCGAATAGATCGTGATAGCGCCGAACGCCTGACCGCCGGACAGCAGAGGAAGCACGATGGAGGAGGCATACCCCCGTTGGATGGCCTGCTCGCGCCACGGGGCCACGCAAGGATCGGTGAGCATGTTCCGGCACAGGCTGGGCCGGCCGGTGCGGATCGCGGTGCCGGTCGGGCCCCGACCCCGCTCGGTGTCGGCCCAGGTGATCTGCAGCGTCTCGAGGTAGCCTTCCTCGAACCCGGCATGGGCCACCGGCCGCACGCTCTGGACCTCGTCCTGCTCGGCGTAGCCGATCCATACCATCGCGTGACCGCAATCTTCGACGATGATGCGGCAGACCTGCCGCAGGTACGCCGCTTCATCCGTGGCCCGCACCAGCGCCTGGCTGCTGTTGCTCAGGGCCCGCAGCGTGCGGTTGAGCCCCAAGAGCTGCTGCTCCGCCCGCTGGCGCTCCGTGATGTCGTGGACCATGCCGATGGAACGGATGATTCGGCCCGCGGCATCGCGGAAATGCTCGCATTTCTCGTGGACGATCCGAATCTCCCCCGTGTCCTGGCGGACCACCCGGTGGTCGATCTCGTAGGTATCGCGGTTCTCGCGCAGCGAGCCCGCATAGGCCGCATCCACCGCGGCCCGGTCCTCCGGATGCACGTGTTCGAGAAAGGCCTCGTAGGTCGCCCCGAACTCCTGGGGCTCCAGACCGAAAATGCGATAGACTTCATCGGACCAGGTCAGCTCGTGGCGCATCAGATCGAGCTCCCAGCTCCCGAGCTGCGCGATCTCCTGCGCCCGGTTCAACCGCTCCCGGCCCCGGTCCAGCGATTCCATCAGACGATCGCGCTCCGCCAGGGAGCGCGCGAGCTGAATATTGCCGTAGCTGAGCTGGGAGATCATGCGGGCGAGTTTCATGAGAAACGCCATGCCCCGATCCACGGACTCCCGGCTCAACCGCGGCACGGCCTCCAGTGCCGCCAGATATTCCCGCTCGTCGAACCCGTAGCGCTGCGCCTGGGCACGGAACAACTCGCGCTCCAGCGGCTCATCCTCGAAAAAGAACTGCCCCGAAAAGAGGTTGCCGACGTGGTGGCCGGCCACCATCAAAGGGGTCGCGACATCCCACATGTGGTTCTTGCATTTGTACAGCCGGAACTCCCCCGGCGCCACGCCCGCCGTGAGCTGGGTATCGCTTTCAATGCAATAGCGGCAGGTTTCGGGGTGGACCCGGTGGAATTTCGTGCAGATCGTCTGCCAGCCCACCCCGACCAGCACGCGGCCTTTGAGATCGATGACAGCCATGGGAACCTGCGCCAGGCGATAGAAGTCATCCATGAGAGACTGGATCGCCGGGGCGTCGATGATGTCGGCCAGTTCCAGGCTGCCCAGATCGCCCTCAGGAGAAAGAATGCTGTCCAATTTCAGGCGGACGCGCTGCTCACGGCTCCGCAGGGTCTGCTCGTTCTGGAGAAGCTCATCGTTGGCGGTCGCCAGTTCCTCCGCCTGCAACAGCAGGCGCTCATGCGCCTCGCGCAGTTGTTCCTCCGCGCGTCGGCGCTGCGTATCGTCGAAGAGATAGCCTTTGACTTCCCGGAGCTGACCCGCTTCATCGAGCCGGCCCACCAGGTTGGCAACCACATGAATGTTCGTTCCATCAGGCCGCCGGTGCACACATTGGTGCCCCTGGACCTCGCGCTCGATCCGCAGGCGCGCCATCAGATGGACCCAATCCTCCGGGTTGAAGCGCGAGAGGTTGCCTTGAGCCGCCGCGGCAAGGTCCGGAAAGCCGTAGATCTTCGCAAACGCGGGGTTGCACTCGAGGACCGTGCCGTCCGGTCTCGCCAGGAAATCCCCCGTCAGGTCTTCATCGAAGAACCGCCGGTATCGTTCTTCGCTCTCGCGCAGCGCCAGCTCCTGCGCCCGCAGCCCTTCGTTGGCGGCCTGCAACTGGCGGGCTTGGGCGCGGAGTTCCTCATTGGCCGTCTGCAACTCCTCCGTCTGCCACTGCAAGCGCTCGTGCGCCTCGTGCAGGGCGGTTTCGACCGCCTTGCGCTGCGTGCTCTGGAGGACTTCCCACTTCTCGCCCCGCCGGATCAGGGCAAGCTGGTGGTTGCGTACCACGTCCATCACCTGGAAGACGCCGCATTTGTCCAGTGAGTAGGTGCACAAAGCGAGCATCCGATAGCGGCCGATCACACTGTCGACCGCCGCTTCATAGTCGGAAAAGTCCTTCCAGAGATGCTCTTGCAGCCAAAAGGTGTTGCCGCTGAGGCGCAGGCCCTCGAATCCTCGCCGCAGCGCCGCCTCCAGTTTCTCGACCCAGCCGCGCAGAACCCGGTCGGCATCGAACCGGCCGTCCAGGACGTACCATTGCTGATAATCAAGAATCTCCATCTGCCCTGCGGCGATCCGCTGGTCGAGGTCCGGGACCACCGCGGCCAAAGCGGTTTGCGCGTCCGCCGCGTGCAACGGCTGGGACGCGATCCACATGCAGAACTCGTTGTTCTCCAACCCGGCGCGAAAGTACGGCACGAGGACGTCGAGCAGGTCTTCTCGGGTCTGGTAAAATTGGCAGAGATGCGTCCCCCAGGCCACCTCTCCCAAGACAGGCAGGCCGCTGCCTCTCAGGGCGCCGGGCGACGGCCTTTGGGCACTGCAAACAGGTCCCCTTGGCCGCTGGCGGGCATCCAACCGTTCGCGCGCGCGGGGGTCCCGGCCTGCTGCAGTCGGTTCGTAACTTGAGTGATTATCCATGCTTACGTCCGCCAACCGATCCCTTGAAGGAGCCGCAAACCTCGGCCGGTTCCTTAGGGCAAAATCCGCAGCCCGCCACCGGCACCGCCGCGCACACCACGCGTATTATATCACGATGTGTCACACAAAGGCTCAACTCCGCACTGCAGCGCGTTGAGCATTGTTCTTACGGGTGTGAGATTGAGAGGGTTCAGCCGAGAGGGCAATCAGGAGGGGGTCTGGAGATCGACCATGCGAGTGCTGATTGCCGATGATCACGCCGCGATGCGGCAGAGTCTGGTCCAAGCCTTGGAATCCGAGCCGGATGTAGAGGTGGTGGGCGAAGCCCCGGATGGGGGTGCAGCGGTCCAATTGGCCAAACAGCTTCACCCGGACGTGATTTTGATGGATGTCGTGATGCCGGAACTTAACGGCATCGAGGCCACCCGCCGGATCACCGCGGAGTGCCCGCAAGTCCGGGTCATTGGCCTGTCCGTGCATGACTCCCGAGCCTACGCCGATGGGATGCGCCGGGCGGGCGCCCGCGCCTATGTTCTCAAGGACTGCGACGTGGAGGATCTGATCCGGCAGATTCAGGCCGTCTCCGGCGGTCTGTGACGGCGGCGGAAGCGAGGAAGCACTCATTTTCCCGGTTTGGCCTTTTTTGCTTTCCCGCTTCGGGCGCCTCTTGCCAGCCTTTGCTCCATCCGGTACAATACCCCTTACTGCTCCTTTTCGTGACAAGCGACGGTGTGGTACTGGGACCCCAAACGCGACGCGTCGCGTTTGGGAACCCTCTCGGTGGCCGTCTGATCGAACCGTTTGGAGGTGAGGTTATGGCAACGAAGCGGCACGCCTTTACGCTGATCGAGCTCCTGGTCGTCATCGCGATCATCGCCCTGCTGATGTCCATCCTGATGCCCAGCCTGCAACGGGTCCGCAAACAAGCCCGGGCCGTCGCCTGCCTGTCGAACATCAGGCAGTGGGCCTACATCTGGCACATGTACACGGAAGACAGCGGCGGCAAGTTCAACCCCGGCAATACCGGCGGCAGCGACGCGGCGAATGACTGGCCCATCCTGCTGATGCCCTACTACCAGGATCGCGGCAAGCTGACCCTGTGTCCGGCGGCCGTCCGCCCGATGATCGTGCCCGGCGACTTTGCCACCCGGGCCTGGTCCTGGGACAAACAAGGCTGGGGCAACCTCATGCAAAAGAGCACGATCGATATCGGCAGCTACGGCGAAAACGAGTGGATCTGTGATCGCAAGGCGGCCGAGTACTGGCGCAACCGCAACACGATCAAGGACCCGGCCATGGTGCCGCTTTTCTTCGACTGCGCCTACCTGGATGTGTATCCCAATTCCAGCGCCGCCCCGCCGGAGATGGAGGGATTTTCGTCCGCCCTCAACGAATGGTGTCTCGTGTGCTTCAACCGCCACAGCGGCTATGTGAACTACCTCTTTGCCGATTTGAGCGAACGGAAAGTCGGCCTCAAGGAGATCTGGAGCTTGCGGTGGAACCGAACGTTCAACATCGCCAACCCCTGGACCGTAGCCGGCGGCGTCATCTCATCCGACTGGCCCCAGTGGATGCGCGGCTTCAAAGACCCCTGATCCGGTCGCTCGTCACGACGCCGGAAGGCATCGCCTTGGAAGTGTGAAGTTTGATGGTTGATTTTTGATTTGCCAATCAGAAATCACAAATCAACAATCTCACTTTCCTATTCCCTGAAATCTTCCGACGACTTGCCCGACTATGAGGGTGAGCTGTTCGGGAATCGATTTCAGGAGTGCCTTACCATGAGCGATCCGGCCTACATCACGCTGCGAAAACACACGTTCCTGTCGAGCGTGGCGCTGGGGTTCAGCGCCATTATCATTACGCTGCTGGTCAGTGGCACCGTGGTGCTCCTGTATACCGTGCATCTGGCCAGCGACAAATCCGACCGGGTCATCACGCTGGCCCAGGGCGCCCTCAAGGGCTTGCCCGAATTGACGCGCTCCCTGCCGCCCGCCTTGTCGGACATGCTGGACGACCAGCGCCGGCCGGACTACTGCAAAGAGCTGGCCATCTCGGCCAAAGCGACTGCGCGGCCCGACTCCCACGGCCGCGTGCGGACCACCGTCGAGGTCGTCAATAACGGTCCGGAAGTGGTCTCCCTCCTGTCGCTTCGCATCCTGATCCTCGACAACGAGAATCAGCCTCTGTGTGAGTCCCAGGAATGGGCCGCCACGCCTTTCGCGGCGGACGACGGCTGGCGCGGCCCGATCATGCCCGGCTCGCACCGGCACTTCGTCTGCTATCGCAGTTGCGGGCGCAATGCCGACCCCATGACGAATCTGACCACCGAGGTTGAGGTCACGGAACTGCGGGTCTGGAACCATCCCAAGGATGGCACGCCCGTCCAGCCAACCACCGCCTGCTCCCCCACCCCAGCCAGGCTGCCCGAGCAGGGATAAGATGCATCGGTGCGCGGTACGCACCCTACGGGACCCCAAACGCGAAAAAAGGCGTTTGGGGGACCCAAGCCTATCCTACACAGCGAGACGGCAGTGTGTTGCGGATGAGGGCCGGGAGCCGGTATCCGAGTTTCGGCGGGATCACACCGCGCCGGCATGCTCGTCCAGAGGGACGGGCTGGGCCGGATACAGGCCCAGGCGGCAGCGGAGTCTTCCCAGGGGGCCCAGGCTCTCTTTCCATTGGCGGACCGCGGCCTTCAGCCGGGCGGCTTCGGGGTGCTCGCTGCCCTGGAGCCGGTCCGAGATCATCAGCGCTGCGCCTTTGTCGCGGTTGGCCCGCAGCATGGCGACCGCGAAATTGGCCTGAAACAGCGCGGGCACATCATGAGGGATGACCGGCAAGCCCTGAAACGCGACCTCCCGCAAGACCTTGATCGCCTCGTCGAATCGGCCCAGCCTCAGCAGGCACACGCCGCGGGCGTTCTCCATCTCCGGCGAATCGTTGCCGGAGCGAGTGATGAAGTTCAGTGCTTCGTTGGGATGATCGTGATCCAGCAACTCGCGAATATGTTGGAGAGGGGTCGGCGCTTTGGCCGTCTTGGTTGCCATATTGGCTGTCTTTGTCGCCATCATCGTTTCTCCTTGGACCCCGGCTGAGCATCAAGCCAGCGGAGGAATCGTCGGTCTGTATCAGAAGCCCGACGTGAATTGGACCTTTGGGAGAATTCCTCTGTTCAGCGGCAGGATGAGCGCCGCAACAGGAAAGGCGTGATGGCGGTCAAACGGTCAGAAGACAGCACAGAGACCGTAAGGAAGGTGGTGGAACGACGGCGGCAATGGCGGCCCAAGACGCGGTGGAATGAACGCCGGATGGATCCGCTTTCATCCCCAGCGCCGCTGCGACGGTCATGATTTTGCTGGGCTTGGTGCTCTGCTGGGACCAGGAGGCTTCCTTCCGCATGATCTGGTCTGCGAGCAGGGAAGAATGAGCCGGTGCCCGCTCCCAGGTATAGATGGGCTGATCCGTTGCAGCCCCGGGCGGGCCCGGGCGGACAGACTGCCCTGCGGCCAGCGGACCGCAAGCGGTCACGGATGCCAGCAGCACGACCCATGCCTCAACTAGAGCAACCGTTCGCATACACACCTGTTTCTACATCCGGTCTCCTTGTATTATACCCGCCTCACGCCGGCAGAGTTCATGCAGGAAATCCCGGGAGCATTCGGGGGAGCTTCGGGGCCCCGCGAAGTACCCTTGCTAACATCTCTCCTTCCGGATATGTTACTTCCATGCCTTTGGGCCTCAGCAAGGGAGTGGTATGTCGCAAAAGCGATACTGGTTTGCGCCGGACCTTCTCCTGGTGGGTTTCTTGGGGTTCTTTAGTGGACTTATGGACCCGCTTGGTCTCATCGCCTACCGTTGCGGGCTCCATAACGACGGGATTGGATTCGGCATCGCGCTGTTATGGGCGGTGTTGTCTGTGCCTGCGGTACTTTGCCTGGTTGCTCTTGCACTGCGGATGTCTACTACTTGGCCCAAGCACATTTCCCCAAAAGGTCGCCTTTGGCTGATGCGCTTTTGCCCAAGGGCAACCTTCCGGTGTTCCTGCTTGACTATCAACATCGATTCAGGTACATGAGCCGTTGGCAGGGTGCCGGAAAGTCACGACGAGCCAACATTCGGAAGGGCATGAAGATGGCAGAGAAACTCGCAATCCAGGGTGGACCCAAAGCCGTAACCAACAAATTGCCCCATTGGCCAAGCTTCGATGAGAAGGCCATCAAGGCAGTAGAGGACGTCCTGCGGTCGGGCAAGGTCAATTACTGGACCGGGCCGCGGGGCATGGAGTTCGAGAAGCGCTATGCGGCGTGGCAAGGCAGCAAGTACGCCATCAGCACCACCAACGGTACAGCCGCCCTGCACGTCGCCCTCAGCGCCCTGGGAATCGGGCCGGGTGACGAGGTCATCGTGCCGAGCTACACCTTCATCGCTTCGAGCTTCTCCATCGTCCAGGCCGGAGCGGTGCCGCGCTTTGCCGATGTGAATCTCGACGATCACTGCATCAGCGTCGAGTCGGCGGAGAAACTCGTCAATAAGCGCACCAAGGCGATCATGCCGGTGCACCTCTACGGCAACGTCTGCGATATGGACAAGATCATGGCGTTTGCCAAGAAGCACAATCTGTTCGTCGTCGAGGACAACGCCGAGGCCTTTGGCGGGGTCTACAAGGGCAGGAAGACCGGCACCATCGGCCATATCGCCGCGTGCAGCTTCTGCCAGAACAAGACCTTCACCACCGGCGGCGAAGGCGGCATGGTGACCACCGACGACGAGGAATTGGCGTGGCAGGCCCGGAGCTTCCGCGACCACGGCTATGACGTCAAGATGCGGCTGAGCCTGCTGGAGCTGGAGCAGAAATTGCCCTATATCCACAACCTGGTCGGCTGGAACTACCGGATGACCGAGATGCAGTCGGCCATCGGCCTGGCGGAGTTGGACCGGATCGACACCTGGAACCTGCCCGCTCGCAAGCGCAACGCCCGCATCGTGATCGACGCGATTGCGGACCTGCCGCAGGTCAAGTACAAGCCCATCGACACGCCGCAGCGGCAGAACGGCTGGTACGTCATGGCCTTCTCGCTCGATATCGAGAAGATGACCTGCAACATCAACCAGTTCGTGGAAGCCTGCGGCGCCGAGGGCGCCCCCTGCTGGCGCGTCTTCTGGCCCTTGTGCCACACGGAGCAGGCCTACCGCGAGCACAAATCGTTCGGTAAAGGCGGTTTCCCCTTCACCTCGAAAGAGTACGCCGACCCGCAGAGCGTGGACTACAGTAAGGTCCGGGTGCCCAATGCCATCTGGCATCAGAGCCACACGTTCACCTGCTTCGCGTTCCCGACGTATAGCGAGGAAGACTGCCGCCAGATCGGCCAGGCCCTGGCGAAGGTAATACAGGCCTATGCCAAGTGAAACTAACGATGGGTCGTAAGAAAGCCAATGCCGGGTGGCACGGCCAAACTTGTTTGACCGTGAAGTTTTGGATTGCTTGCTTGCGCAGGGAGACACGCTCAAGCTTCGCTTGGGCGTGCCAGCCGGCGCAGTAGTGGTTCGAATCAGATACACGCGTGGGAATGAGGTCGTCCTATGCCTAAGAAGATTCGGTGGGGTGTGATCGGCTCCGGCGGCATCGCCCGACGACGAACGATTCCGGAAGGTATCACAAAGGCGACGAACGCGGCCCTGTCCGCTGTCTTCGAT
>JAMCWO010000372.1:0-5369 GCA_023481165.1 Planctomycetota bacterium
CCCAGATGCATGAACTTCTGAGAAACCATATCCTGCACCTTTTGCAGAAGGATAGCACCCCGCGCAAGCTCGTTCACCTGGAACAGGAACTGGGCATCCAAGGCGAGCTCAAGGCGGCGTTCCGGGAGGCGATCGACGCGCTGGGCGCGGAAGGCCGGCTGATCGTAGGTCCAGGGAACGTGGTCAGCCTGCCCTCGCTGTCCGGCGAGGTTACGGGCATCTTCCGCGCCAACGCCCGCGGCTACGGTTTTCTCACCCCCGAACAGTCGACCGATGAGGGCGATGTCTTCCTTCCCGCCAAGTCCACCGGCAGCGCCATGACGGGAGATCGCGTCGTCGCCAGGATTACGCGCCGCGGTTCCAAGGACGATGAAGAGCGCCTTACCGGCGAAATCGTTCGGGTTCTCGACCGCGCCCATACCAGCGTGGTCGGCACGCTGCGCCAGGAGCAGGCCGGATGGCTGGTGCAGCCGGATGGCGGGGACTTCACCCGCCCCATCGAGATCGAGGGGATCGACACCCGCAAGGTCCGCCACGGCGATAAGGTGGCGGTCGAGATCCGGTTCTATCCGACCCGCTCTCAGCCAGCGCGGGGAGTGATAACGGAGGTCCTCGGCCGGCCGGGGCGATTCGAGACAGAGACGACGGCCGTTATCCACCGCCATCATCTGTGCGACGCCTTCGATGCAAGCAGCTTGGTCGAGGCCAGCAATGCGAAGATGGCCTTTGACCCCCGCAACACACGCGACCGTGAAGATCTCACCGATGAGCTGATCGTCACGATCGACCCGCCGGACGCCAAGGACTTCGACGATGCGGTCAGCCTGGCCCGCGATGAGGAGGGTAACTGGGTCCTCGGCGTCCACATTGCGGACGTGAGCTACTTCGTCCCGCAAGGCGCTGCGCTGGACCGCGCAGCGCGGCGGCGGGGCAACAGCGTTTATCTGCCCGGCCGGACCCTGCCCATGCTGCCGGAGATGCTGAGCAACGGGATCTGCTCCCTGCAACCGGGCCAGCCGCGCTACACCAAGAGCGTCTTCCTGACCTACAACAAGGACGGCCAGGTCCAATCAACCGACTTCGCCAACACGATGATCAAGTCCTCCGCCCGCCTGACTTACCAGGAGGCTGACCGCGTGCTCCGAGGCGACGCGTGTGGCTTTTCCAACGATGTTGTGGACCTGCTGCACGACATGGAGACCCTGGCCCGCCTGATCGAAAGCCGCCGGCGCGGCAGCGGCATGCTGCAATTGAAGATGGCGGAAAGCGAACTCGTGCTGGACGAATCCGGGCAAGTGGTCGGCGTCCAGCCGGAGGATACCAGCTATCCACACACCATCATCGAGATGTTCATGGTCGAGGCGAACGTGGCGGTGGCGACCCTGCTGGACCGCTACTGCATCCCCTTCCTGCGGCGCATCCACCCGGAGCCCGACACCCGCGCCCTGCGCCAACTCTCCCAGACCCTGCGGCTCCTGGGAGTGACGCTCTCCCGTCAGCCCCAGCGCTCGGACTTGCAGGCTTTGCTCGAACAGGTGCAGGGCACCCGGATCGCCCTGCCCGTCAACATCCTCGTGCTGCGGAGCCTGGAGATTGCTACGTATGCCCCCGTGAGCGTCGGCCATTATGCCCTGGCCGCCTCCAAGTACTGCCATTTCACCAGTCCGATCCGCCGCTATGCGGACCTGCTGGTGCACCGGGCCCTCCAGGCGTATCTGACCGGCAATCTGGAGCGCGCCCGGAGACAATACGCCTTCCCAGACCTGGAGGAGATCGGTCGGCATATCACGGAAACGGAGCAAGCCGCGGAAGAGGCCGAGCAGGAACTCAAGACCATCCTCATCCTGCACCTGCTGCAAAAGCGGATCGGGCAGGAGTTGGACGGCATCGTCGTAAGCCTGACCGCTTTCGGCGCCTCCGTTCACCTGCCCTCGTACGGCGTGGAGGGGTTGATTCCGCGCGAGGCCCTCGGGCCGGACCGCTGGCAGTTCGATCAGCAGAGCCAATGCCTGGTGGGCCGCTATTCCGGGGCGATTCTGCGGTTGGCACAGACCCTGCGGGTACGCATCCTCGATGTTCACCCGGCCGCAGGCCAACTTGACCTGGCCCCCGCCCGCGAGCTCATCCCCAAAACGCCGCGCCCGGCCCAGCAACAGAAGTCGCGTCACAAACATTCCCCCAAACACCACAAGGGCCGCCGCAACCGTTGATGCTCGCCAACGGGGCATCGGCTGTAGGGGCGAAAGACTTTTCGCCCGTACCGCGGAGAAACTCAGTTGTGATTGGTATCATCGGTCGACATTCCGACAGAAAGCTGGGACGCGCCGCCCGCCGGCACCTTCACGGGCTGGCTGCCGAGAGCCTTGGCCGAGGCCGGCACCCCTCCGCGCTTGATCACCGCGACCTTCAGGTCTTTCGCGGCCACCAGATGCCGGTAGGCGAAAGCCTGCATCATGTCCTCTGCCGGTACGGCCGGGCGAACGATCTGCTGCCCCCCCACCGTCGCGCGGCCCTCCACCACCAGGCTCAAAGGCTCTGCCGGAGGCGTCGGCGGAACCGTGAGCGTCACCTCAGCCTTGTCCTGATTAGCGGGTACCCGGTCACCCTTCAACACATATCCCTTCGGGGCGTCTTTCAGAGCCAGGGTAAGATCGCCGGAGAAACCATCCTTGCGCAGAGCATAGATGGTGACGCGTGCCGTCCCGCCCGCCGCGACGTTGATGACGGAGGGCACGATCCGAAGGTCGAAATCGGGCCGCGGTGGGCTGATCCGCAAGCGGTAGGCGTACTCCGCACCGCCCTGCTGTTGGATGTCGCCTAAGTGCAGATAATAGGTTCCGTCCGCCGGCGCTGTGGCGGTGAGCAGGGAATCCGCGAAATGCGTGTGCAACCCCGCTCCCTTGTCTTCATGGTCGTCGTTGAAGGCCATTTGCCGCCCCTGCGCGTCGGTCAGCTTGAGCACGGAATCGAGCGGCGAATCGAGCCGGCGGGCATTGACCTCCGCCACAATCTGACTGCCGGCACGGGCGGTGAAGCGGAAGATATCCCAATCGCCCGGCGGGTCGATACGCCCATTGACGATCACAGGCAGCGTCACCTTCTGGGCACTCTTGAGCTCGTTGTTGGGCTCTTTTTCGAGACTCTCCGGCAGGGTATCCACTGCGAAAGGCATCTGGTTGGAGACGAGATTCTTCGCCCGCACGGAAACCGGATAGACCCCCGGTTTCTTGCCCTTGGTATCCACCGTCAGCGTCTTGGTCGGGAGATTCCAGCCCTTCAACTCGATCTTGGCCTGCTCGCCCGCCCGGCAGCCCAGCGGGAAGATGCTCGTCACAAACGGCAACTCACCCACCGCGACCCGATACACGAAGTCCTCGCGGCCGCGGTAGATCGCGTCTTTGATCTCGATTACGTAATCCCCGTTTTGGGGGACCTCATAGTGAAGCACGGGGTCCGGATGGAAACGGTAATCGTCATCATACGCCAGTTCCTTGCCCTGGGCATCGTAGAGTGTCACCGTGGCCTGAAACCAGCCCGGCACCGCATCCGCCAGATACGGCATCAACTCCCGTGCCTTGACCGCGAGGACCAACTGCTGGCCCCGGCGCGCCGCGAACCGATACCGGTCCACGTCCGCGGGCAGGTAGGGTTGAGTCCGGCGTACCAGGGACCGATAGCGCTCAAAGCTGCCGGGCACGATCCGGCCGTTGATGTCGGCCGGCAGTGTCACGGCCAGGTTCGCATCGGCCGGACCGCTCTTCCAGTCCTTCTCGCGGAATTCGGGCAGTTGCCCGACGCAGAACACCATGGGATTGGACAAGCCGGCCGCCACCTGCAGCCGGAACTCCCGCTCTCCAGGCTCCGCGTTCGCCGCGATGGTCACCCGGCAGGTGACCGTCTCCGAGAGCACGGGATAGGCGGTGCGGTTGGAACTGGCATCGAATCTTTTCTGGATCTCCGCCATTTCCTTGAATCCCGCCGCGTCCGTCCCCTTCTTCTGAAGCTCCCGCACGCGCAGTCTCAAGTCGTTGGACAATTGCCCGGCCAGCGGCGCGACGTGTTCGATCACCGTGGCTCGAACGCCGTTTCCCGAAATATACACATTGCTCGCGCCGTCCAGATACTGACCGCTGATCTCCATCGGAAAGGTATCCCCCTGCCGTCCGCCCGCGGGATAGACATACCCGATATGCGGCGTCCGGGACTGTGCCCACAGGTTGGGCACGACCACCAGAACGAGCACCAGTGGCAAAACCCCATACCGTCGTGTTCGGCTCATAGAAGATCCCATCGTCTACATGATCTCCTTCAGACGTCCGCCGGTTTTTACGCCTTCGGCGGCCGTGGGCGCCACGCGGACCTCCAGGCCCTGGGGATGAGGCAGCTTGGCGTTGAGGTCGATACCGAGCAATTCGTACATGCTGGCGATCAGATCGCAGGGATATACGGGCCGGTCTTTCACCTGCTCGCCCGTCTCGTCAGAGGCCCCGACCACGCGACCGCCCTTGAAGCCGCCACCGGCCACGACGGCACAAAAGACCTGGCCAAAATGATGACGGCCGCCGTTCCACGGGGCTTCCCACGCGACCTTGGGGGTCCTGCCGAACTCACCGCTCCACCAGACGATCGTGCTGTCGAGCAGACCCCGGCCGGCCAGATCCTGGAGCAGGGTCGCCATGCCGCGATCCATCTCCGGCAGCTTACGACGCATGGCCGGAAAATGCTGCTCGTGCGTATCCCAGCCGCCATAGTTGATCGTGACGTACGGGACGCCGCGTTCGACCAGCCGCCGCGCGACCAGGCAAGCTTGTCCGAACGTGGTGCGGCCGTAGCTATCCCGCAGTTCGTTCTTCTCCTGCGTCAGGTCGAATACCTTGCCCGCATCGCCGAGAATCAGATCGTACGCCTGTTCCCCCGCCTGGTCGAAGCTCTTCAAGGAGCTATTGTCTTTCATGACCTGCCCGAGAGTGTCGACTTGTTTCAGCAATTCGCGCCGGCTCTTTTGCTGTTTGTCGGAGATGCCCTGCGCCACGACCCCCTCGACGGCGAACCGGCTTTGGGCCGGGTCGCCGCCGGTGGCAAAGGGCTTATACCGCGTCCCCAGAAATCCCGCCTCGGAGAATCGTCCCTGCGGCTGCGTCAGCACGATGTAGGGCGGGATCAGCCCCTGATAGCCTGCATGGTAGCCTTGGAACAGGGAGACGACCGCTCCCACGCTCGGATAGACGTCCCGGCCGCCGGGCGGTCGGCCGGTTTGGACCATGTAGGCGGCGGTCTCATGACCGTTCACGCCTGGGTCAATACCTGGGACGGGTGCCGGTGTGCGGCGCGTAACAAGAGCGCGCCGGATGTGCGGTACAACGGCCTCG
>JAMCWO010000372.1:5379-8757 GCA_023481165.1 Planctomycetota bacterium
TGCTTGGCCAGCAGAGGAAGCAACTCGCCAATGACGATCCCATCAACGTTCGTCGGAATCGGATGGTTCAGAGGGCCGGTGTAGTCATTGCCCGCCGCCGGTTTCGGATCGAACGTGTCCAGGTGCGGCGGACCGCCCCACATCCAGATTTGGATCACCGACTTGGCCTTGGCGTTGGTCGCTGGTAGGATGGGCTTCAGCCCATGCTGCTCGCTCGAATGGTCCGCATGGGCTAAGGCCCATCCTACAAGGGGCAGGCCGTCGGTAGCCAGCAACCCCGCCGTGCCCAGGAGGCTGCGGCGTATCACTTCGCGTCGGGAGATTGTCGCGCTCATGTTCGCACCCTGAAGCTCAGCAGAAACGACAAGGAACGGAGATTATCTCACCTTCACGATGACCCGGAACCCGAGGCCGTTGTACCGCACATCCGGCGCGCTCTTGTTACGCGCCGCACACCGGCACCCGTCCCAGGTATTGACCCAGGAGCCGCCGCGCAGCACCCGCCACTGGCCGGAAAGCGGGCCGGTGGGATCCTGGGTCGCGGCATTGACATACGAGCTGGTATACCAGTCTGCGCACCATTCCCAGACGTTGCCATGCATGTCGTACAGGCCCCAGGCACTGGGTTTCTTGGAGCCCACTGCGACCGTCCCGGCCTCCGCGCCTTGGCCGTACCTTGCGTACGTGGAAAGCTGGCGGTCGTCGTCACCGAAGCCGAACCGCATCTTCGATCCAGCGCGACAGGCGTATTCCCACTGGGCCTCGGTCGGCAGCGCGACAGACTGGTGGGTCCTGCGCGACACTCTGCGGCAGAACTCGACCGCGTCTTCCCACGAGACGGACTCCACCGGCTTGGCGGCGTCGATGAACTTGCTCGGATTGGTGCCCATGATGGCTTCATACTGCCCTTGGGTGACCTCGTGCACGCCCAGGTAGAAGGACTGAGAAAGGACGACCTCGCGTGGCGGCCCCTCATCCTCATCCCGGCTGGCCTCGTCCGCCAGGCTCCCCATGAGGAACTTGCCCGCCGGGATCAGGGCGAGTTTCATCGTCGCCTGCTTGCCCAGGTCCAGAGTGAGAGTCGGCTCGTCCAGCAGCGCCGCCTTGCCGGACAATCCGGCCTCCGGCTCGGGACCCCCAACGCGAAATTCGGCGTTGGGGACCCCCTCCCCTGCCGCCGGACGAACGCCGAACTGAGCCGGAGCCAGGTCCCGCGCCCGGCCGACCAAGATACGGGCAAACTGGTCCTTGTACACGGCCGGCAGGATCTGGCCCATTTCCAGACTGAGGGAAAGCTCATTCGTCTCGCATGCCCCGCGAATCGGATTCCCGGTGGTCTTGGTGATGATGGCCGTGATATCTCCCTCCGGCAGCAGGCGGACATCTTTGATCTCACCGAAAGAAACCGCGACCTTCCCGTAGTCGGTGCGAATGTCCACCGTCTGCTCGGCCGCCTTGCCGGTGAGCAGATCCCCGTTGGCCATGACAAACAAGTCCGGTTTCTCGGAATCCTTGAGGAAGTCGGTCTCCTCGGCTGTTTTCCTCAGCACCATGTACGCCACGGTCTCCTTACGAATCGGTACCACTGTCCCGGAGGAACCGATACGGAACCGAAAGACGTGGTCCGTGATCATGCCGGAGAGGCGATTGAAGTTGACCGTGACCACCGCGTCCCTGGGGGTCCGGGCCACGTCGAAGGACAAGCCCGCACACCGGCGCAGGGGAATCGACAACATCCCGTAGGGCGTGACCAAGCCGATCTTCTCGCTGAGCAGTTGCCCCTGCAGCACGTCCTCGCTGCGAAAGTAGATGACGTCCTCGGCGTCCGAGCGGGGGATGTCGAACGCCGACTCCATTCGCGGATAGGCGGACGAGCCCACCGCCCCCAGGACGGGCACGTGCAGCGCCGCCAGCGGAATCATCATGACGAACAACGCCTTCATATCTCTCATAGTCGACTCCCTCGTTGTCAGAAACAAGTCAGGAAATTGGGCCCCCACCGGCACGGAATCGCCGGTGGGACCCCTTCACGACCGGCTCACCTCCGGCATCTACCACGGAGAAGTGTTCTCATACCAAATCACGCCCAGGCCCTTGCGGTTTGCGCCGGCGCTCTCCTCGGTGGTGATCACATCAGGATGACCGTCGCCGCTGAGGTCCACGATGCCGATGAGGTCATGTTTGATGCCGTCCGGACCGCTGAGAAGGTGGGGAATCCATTTGCCGGTGGCGAATGGCCCTTCGCACGAAAGCCACATCAGTCCCTGCAAAGGCGGCTTGGCGCCTTCACAACTGAACACCAGGTCCAGCTTTCCATCGCCGTCGAAATCAGCGACGTTGACTGCCTTGGCGGTGCCGCTGTTTGCGGGCTGTTGGATGGAGTGGGGCTCCCAGGCCCGCCCGGATCGGTCCAGGCGGCGCAGCCACAGGATCTCGCGCGGTTTTGCCCCGACTAGCACGTCCTCCAGGCCGTCCCGGTCGAGATCGGCCAGTTCCAGGAACATGACCTCCCGTCCGGCCCCGCCGATGACATGTTCAGTCCAAAGCTTTGTTGGTGCTGCGCCGGGGCCGGGGTTCTCCAGCCAAGCGGCCCCCGTGTGGGTGCCCTTGCGGTCGGTGAAGACGATGTCCACGTCGCCATCGCCGTCCATGTCACGGGCGACCAACGACATCAACCAGCCACAGACGCGCAGAGGATGCCATTTCCAATCAGCCAGCCGGCGTGCCTGGGCCGGAGCCGCAAACCAGCCAAGCGCGGCGTCCTTATCCTTGCCCCCGGCCACGAGGTCCACGCCATGCTTGCCGTCGATCTGGAGGGGCAGGCAGAACATCCACCGCATGACTTGGGCGGAAGCCGGCAACGGTTCGGTGCGCCAGGCTTTTTCATCGAGATAGCGACCGCGTTCGTTCGGCGCCCAGTGAATGAACATGCTCCGGGTCTTCCCCTCGCAGGAACTCACCACGTCCATCGCCCCATCCCCGTCAAGATCGACAAAGACCGCATCCTCGACGTCGGCGACGTGGCCCACGGTGACCGCGGGCCACTTCTCCTTCGCTTTTGCCGGCCCGGGGTTCAGGTAGGCCCGCACGGCGCCACCCTCCTCCCAGCCGGTCGTGACATCCGGCAGGCCATCACCGTTGACGTCGGCCAGACGGATGCCGTCGGCCCCCCGGCTCGAATCGTCGATCACGTGCCGCGGCCAGGGAGCCTGCGACAAAACCGCTGTCGTCGCCCGCGCAGCAATGGCCAGACACCCAACGAGCAACAGAAGGCGAGGAATCATGGCCGCTGCTTCCTCTTCTTTTTTGTTTCCTTGGCCTGGGCAGGGCTCCCAAACGCGGAATTCTGCGTTTGGGGACCCGTAGCATGTTCATTCA
>JAMCWO010000004.1 GCA_023481165.1 Planctomycetota bacterium
ATGGGGCTGGGGCCGCTGCGGGCCGATGATGAGCGGGTCTATCACGCCGACAGCCATTCGGGGAACTTCCTGGAATGCGTCCGTACGCGCAAGGCGACCATCTGCAATCCGGAGGTCGCTGCGTACACCATAACGGTGATCCTGGTCGGCGGTATCTCTTTGGCGCTGAAACGTGACCTGCGCTGGGACCCCGTGCAGAGGCAATTCGCGGGGGACGATGCGGCGAATCGGTTGCTTTCGTACTCGCCCCGGCCGCCGTGGACGCTGTGAAGCACCGCGAATGATGTAGACTCCGCTTGCGAATCCCATGATTCGGGTGGCAGCGGCAAGCGGAGTCTTCGGAGCTTGCCGCTGGTCCATCGCATTCGCAAGACCATCGGCAAGCTGGCGCTTGCCGCTGCCACCCGGATGGGGTACGAAGGACTCAATCATCAAAGGTGGCTCATGAAGAATAACGTACTCAACCTGATGCTTCTTGCCGGACTGGTCCTGTTCGCGGCCGGCACGGCCGGGGCCGCTACGGAACGAGATCTGATTACCGTTCTGCAGTCCGACGCCGGTGTTGTCGAGAAATGCGCCGCTTGCCAGCAGTTGCGCATCTGCGGCACGACGGAATCCGTGGCGGCGCTCGCCGCGCTGCTGGGGGACGAACGAGTGGGCCACGCTGCCCGTTTCGCGCTGGAAGGGATGCCGTATCCCGAGGCGGGTGCAGCGCTGCGCGACGCCCTGGGCCGGACCTCAGGAGCCGTCAAGGTGGGTCTGATTGACTCCGTGGGCCAGCGGGGCGACACAGCCGCCACGCCGCTACTGGTGCCGCTGTTGTCGGATGCGGACAATACGGTTGCCACGACGGCGGCTGCGGCGCTGGGCCGGATCGCCGATCAGGCCGCCACCGCCGCCTTGATGGCGGCGCGCAACAGCCGGAATTCCGAAGTCCGCCGTAGTGTACAGGAATCGCTCCTGCGCTGCGCAGAAGTGCGTCTGGATCAAGGAAACGCCTCGCAGGCGGCGCAGATCTACCGCCAAATGCTGGAGACCGAGCCGACATCCGCGATTCGGCTGGCCGCTTGGAGGGGGTTGGTCTTGGCGGATGGGGACCGACGGGTGGAGCTTGTCATGGGGGCGCTTACCGGCACCGACAAACCACTGCGGCTGATAGCCATCAAGCTGGTGCAGGAAACGAAGGATGATGGGATACTGAAGACTTGTCTGCGGCAGTGGAAATCGCTGGGCGCGGATGTACAGGTGCTGGTAGTCAACCTTTTGGCGGATCGGGCGGAGCGGGCGTCACTGCCCGACGTTTTGGCGGCATGCCAGTCCTCGGAGAAGTCGGTCCGCATCGCCGGCATCAAGGCGCTGGGTGTCCTCGGGGACGCGGCCAACGTGATGTGGCTGGCCGAGGAGGCGGCGCGGACTGCGGACGACGAGCGGGCGGCGGCGCGCGAGAGTCTCAGGCTGATGCGCGGCAAGGATATCCAAGCCGAGATGATCGGGCGTATCAAGGGGGCGGAGGCGCCCATCCGGGCGGAATTGATACAGGCGCTGGCGGATCGTGGGGCGACGGAAGCGACACCCGTCCTGCTGCAGATGGCCGCGAGCAGCGAGGCATCCATTCGCCTGGCGTCGTACCGGGCGCTGCGGGAATTGGCCGGAGCCCATGACATCGAAGCATTGGTGGCACTGCTGGTGGGCGGGGCGCGCGGTGAACAGCAGCCATTGGAGAATACAATTCTGGGCGTGGCCCGGCGGACGAACACCGCGGCGGAGACCTCGAAGGCCATCATGGCGAAGCTCAATTCCGCCGGTGACGCGCGGCTCAAGGTCGCGATGATCGAGATCTTGGGACAGCTTGGCGATCCATCGGCTCTGGCGACCCTGCGCGGGGCGCTGAACGACGCCGATAGGGAGATTCGATACGCAGCGATTGCGGGGCTCGGCCGCTGGCCGACAGCCGAACCGCTGCGGGATCTGTTGCGCGTGGCCCAAGACCGGAACAACGAGAGCTGTCAAATCCGCGCCCTGGGCGCGTACATTGACCTCGTGAGCGCGGTAACTTCCACGCCGGCAAGGGAGAAGGTCCAGTGTTACCAGACCGCCCTGAACCTGGCGCCCAACGCGGCGACGAAGAAGAGAGTCTTGGGCGCCCTGGCGGGTGTCAAGACGCTCGAATCGCTGCAACTGGCGGTGGCGCAGGTGCCGGATGGCCAAGTCAAGGAAGAAGCGGCGCTGGCGACCGTCACGATTGCCAAGGACCTCGCTGCCGGCAATGCCGGGCCCGTGAAGGCGGCCCTGAGCAGCGTTGTGGCGGCGGGTGTCCGGGCCGGTACCACGGAGCAGGCGCAAAAGATACTGGATGACCTTGGGGCGGCCCAGAGCTATCTGACGAATTGGGAAGTCGCCGGGCCGTACCTGGAGAAAGGCAAGAACTACTCGCAATTGTTCGATACCCCCTTCGACCCGGAGAAGCCCAAGGCCAAGGTCGAGTGGCGCAAGATGCCGGTTACCACCAACGGGCCGCACCCGGCCTACTGCGACCTGCTCAAAGAACTCAATGGCGGCGAGCAGCGGGTGGCCTATCTACGCACGCAGATTGAGTCGGACGACCTCAAGCCCGTGACGCTGGAGATCTTCAGCGACGACGGCGTCAAAGTCTGGCTCAATGGCCGGGTCATTTATTCGAACAATATCGCCCGGCCGATCCTGCCGCAGCCGGATCGTGTGACGGCTACCCTGCAGAAGGGCGTCAATCGGCTGATGCTGAAGGTCACGCAGAACAACCTGCCGTGGGGAGCGATTGTCCGCATGCGCGAGGCGAAAATGGTTGTGCCCAAGGTCGGCGAAGGTTTCAAGCTGCATGTCATCAACGCGGACTCGCGGTTCGAAGCGGCGGGGGTTCTCGATGTCAACCGCGACGGCAAGCTGGACATCTTCTGCGGGGGGTTCTGGTATGAGGCCCCCGACTGGAAGCGGCATTTCGTGCGCGAGGTCAAGGAAGAGGGCAACTACTTCTATGATTTCGCCAACCTGCCGATGGATATCGACGGCGACGGCTGGGTGGATATCGCCAACGCCGCCTGGCACAACAAGATGGTCTTCTGGGAGCGCAACCCCGGCAAGAATGATGCCCCGTGGGAGGTCTTCCCGATTGATACGCCGGGCAATATGGAGACGGCCCTGGCTGTCGATATCAATGGCGATGGACAGATCGATGTCCTGCCGAACATCATGACGGCTGTGGCCTGGTACGAATTTCACCGCGACAAATCGGCTCCCGGCGGCGCCAAGTGGGAGAAGCATGATCTGCCCAGGCAAGCGGCGGGGCACGGCATCGGGGCGGGCGACATCAACAAAGACGGCCGCTGCGATATTGTCGCCCCGAAAGGCTGGCTGGAGCAGACGGCCTCAGGCTGGCAATGGCACCCGGAGTTCGAACTGGGCAGCACGAGCATCCCGATCCTCGTCCATGATGTCGATGGTGACGGGAAGCCGGACATCGTCTGGGGCCTCGGCCATGATTACGGCATCTATTGGCTCCAGCAGAAGACCGAGAACGGCCAGCGCACGTGGGAGAAGTACCTGATCGACAAGTCCTGGTCCCAGCCGCACTTCATGGTCATGGCCGACCTCGACAACGACGGCAAGGCCGAACTCGTTACGGGCAAACGTTATTATGCCCACAACGGTCATGACCCGGGCGAGAACGATCCCGAGTGCATCTATTACTACAAGTTCGATGCGCCTACAAAGAACTGGACACGCCACACGATCCACGAAGGCGGACGCGTTGGCTTCGGGATCAACACGGCCGTGGTGGACATCGACGGCGATGGCGATATCGACGTGGTTGCCCCCGGTAAGAGCGGGCTGTATCTTTTGGAGAATACCAGAAAGTCGAAATGATATTGGCCGGCCGAGAGCCGAGTCTGATTAGGAGATATGTGCCATGCCGAGACCGAAGATTGCGATGATTGGAGCGGGCAGCCTGATTTTCTGCAAGACGCTGACGATGGACATCCTGGCCACCAAGGCCCTGCAGGACAGCGAGATCTGCCTGATGAACCGGACGAAGCCCAAGCTGGACAAGATGGAGGCCTTCGTCAAAGGGGTGGTCAAAGAGAACAAACTGCCGGCCAAGGTGACGGCGACGCTCGATCTTCGTAAGGCCCTCGACGGCGCGAACTATGTCATCAACATGATCCAGGTGGGCGGCGTGGAAGCCTTCCGTATGGACTACGAGATCCCGCTGCGTCACGGCGTGGACCAGTGCATCGCGGATTCCATCGGGCCCGGGGGCGTTTTCCGCGCCCTGCGCACGATCCCGGCCTTAGCCCAAATGTGCTCGGCCATGAACGAGTTGTGCCCGGAGGCGATTCTCCTGAACTATGCCAATCCGATGGGGGCCAACTGTTCCGCCCTGGGACGATTGGCGAAGGTGCAGTTCATCGGCCTGTGCCACGGGGTTCAGACGACGCTCGATCTGATCAGCCGGTACGTGGACGTGCCCAAGGACCAGGTCGATTTCGTCTGCGCCGGCATTAACCATATGGCATGGTTCCTCGCCTTGCGGGACAAACGCGATGGACGCGACTTGTACCCGATCCTGCGGAAGAACATTGAGAAGCCCGAGTACTACGTCAACGAAAAGGTCCGGGCCGAGGTCATGCGGCACTTCGGCTACTTCATGACCGAGAGCACCGGCCATCTGTCGGAGTACGTGCCGTGGTTCCGCAGCAGCCAGCGGGCCCTGGATTTGTACTGTGATCAGCCGGGCTTCGGCGGGGCGTCGGGCGCGTACTTCAACTACTGCAACATGCTGGCCGAGAAGTACAAAACCGTGGACTACCTGGCGACCGAATCGAAGAAGATCCAGCGCCGCAGCGTCGAGTACTGTTCCTACATTCTCGAAGCCGCCGAGACCGGGAACATTTTCCGGCTCAACGGCAACGTCCGCAACGACGGCTACATCACCAACCTGCCGCAAGGCTGCTGCGTGGAAGTGCCGGTCTTCGTGGATGCGCGCGGGCTGCATCCCATGCGCATCGGGGACCTGCCGCCGCAATGTGCCGCCCTGAATCAAAGCAACGTCACCGTCCAGCAACTCGCGGTCGAAGCCGCGCTGACCGGCAACCCGGAGCACGCCATGCAGGCTCTCGCCCTGGACCCGCTGACCTCGGCGGTCTGTACGCTGAAGGAAGCCCGCGACATGACGCGGGAAATGCTGGAGGCCGAGAAACAATGGCTGCCGGAATTCGAGGGCAAGAAGCTGCCGGCCAAGCCCCTGGTCGAGATCTCCGCCGAGGTGAAGGCCGTGGATGTCCCGCTCGATCCGGCTCTGGCGATAGCCAACCGATTCCAGGAACTGGCCAAGTAGAGTGCGAAGTCTGCTCTGCGACTCAGGTGCCATACCTCTCAACTAAGCAGCCTCAAATCCCGGCCTTGGTGTGGGGATGGCGAGGCATCGCAAGCAGATTTTCGGTCCTTCCCGCACGAACGACCTTGACATCGCCGTTATTATATGGCACAATAAGGAAAAAGCTTAAGAGTGCCTGAATAAAATCCTGTAGCCATGCGCCAGTCAGCTCTGTTTTTATTGGTGGCCCTTGCAGCGCCGTGCATCCTGTGCGCCAATTGTCACTGCTCGGAGCCGCAAAGGAGCCCGAACGCGACAGATCGTGTAAGGGGGACCTCGCCCGCGCGGTCGGCTCAGAAGGCGGTTGCGCCAAGCGGCGAGCCGGCGGAACTGATGGCGCCCAACCCCTTGTTGGATGCATCCTTCCAGAGCACCACGACGGCGCACTTCGTGCTGTTGCATGAGCCCGGTGCGGGCTACGTGGCGGGAGCTTGCCGGACCCTGGAGTACGCGTACGAATACTTTTATGACGTCTTCTCCAAGGCCGGTTTCGACTTGTCCCGATCGCAGGACCGCCTGGTCTGGATCTGTTTTCCGCGCAAGAGCAGCTTCAGCACGTACGCGCTCCAGGCGGAAGGTATGGATCTGTCGTGGCTGGATGGATACTACTCAACCCTGACCAATCGTGTGGCCATCGTTCAGACGGACCAAAGGGGCCGGCGGCGTGAGGAGGCTGTGCCTCCCTCGGGAAGCGGCCCGGAGACGATGGTGGCTGCCCACAGATCCCCGCGGGAGGGGGGCGAGCCCCAAACGCGCTCTTCTGCGTTTGGGGGCCCGGTCCTCGCCATGGCCGCGACAGGGCCGCAGTTCGATGTCACGAGACTGACCCACGAGCTGGCCCATCAACTCTCGTTCAATAGCGGGATTCAGAAGCGAGGTGTGATGTACCCGCTATGGGTCTCCGAGGGCCTGGCGACGAATTTTGAATTCGATGGAACGGGCAGCGCGGGTCTGGAGCACGGCAACGTCCCCCGCTGCAACGGTCTGCTGGAGGCGTATGCCGCCGGAGAATTGACTCCCTTGCGGCAGTTTGTGGTCCAAACCACCGTCTCGCCGGACCTGCATGTGGGCCGGCGCACCTATGCGCAGGCCTGGGGATTCTTTCAATTCCTCTTGACCGAGTATCCGGAAGGCCTGCGAGGATACCTGCAGCACGCGGCGAACGATCACCTGGAGCATCGGGATCCCGCCACCATGCTGGCGGAGTTCACCGAAGCCTTTGGCTCACCCGATGCCCTGGAGGTGTCTTGGAACGCATTCCTCGCGCATCAGGCCCAACAGGCTTTCGCCGGCTGCGTGGCCGCCTCTGTGGATGTAACCCGGACGCCGTAGGCTCATGCGGCCGGACCGTCGGCTCGAAATCCCCGCCCCGGGCAGACCTCACGCTGCCCCGGATGAGTTTTTCACCGCCCCTACATTTCGCTTCTCCCCTATGGGCAAAGTTACCCGCCTGCCTTTATCTGAAGACCAGGATCTGTGTTCCTATCGGAGCGCGAAATGGGGACAGCTTGGGTTGAGATCGACGGCCAGCGGGGTCGTTGGCCCGGCTGTGGAATCTTTTCTTTAAGGGGATTAGAGATGGGTAAGAGAAAAGTCTTTCTGTGGGGGCTTTTCGCCGTTGGCCTCGTGGCGGTTCTGTGTGCCTACGGATTGGCGACAGAGCAATCGGCGAATAAGAACCAAGGGGCGGCGAATCAGAACCAGGGGGTCGCGTCGCAACAGGGGCAGGCGACGGCCCAGCCGGGAGCCGCTCCGCGGCAGGCGCCCCCGGGTCAGACCGCCCAAGCGATGACGCTGGTGCGGACCAGTGAGCTGATCGGGAAGGAAGTCAAGAGCACGCAGGGCGAAAGCTTGGGCCGGATCCATGACATCGTCCTGGCTCCCGATTATCAGTCGGTCTCGTACGTGGCGCTCTCCTATGGCGGCGTTTTCGGCGTCAATAGCCGACTATATGCGATTCCCTGGCAGGCCCTGCACGTCGGGCCCCAAGGGAATGTCACCATGTCCGCGACCAAGGACCAGTTCACCCAGGCCCCCGGCTTCACCAACCGGAATTGGCCCAGCCAGGCCGAGACCCGTTGGTTAGGAGCGGGCGCGGGGACCCCAGGCGCTGCGGCGACGGCTCCTTCGGCCGGAAGCTCATCGGCCGCTGGCTCTGCGGCGGCCAGCTCCTCGACTCCGCGTTCGGCGACTGCAAACCAAGCCGCCGGCCAGTCCCGAACCGGTCAATCAGCGGCCGCCCCGGGCCAGTCATCGGCTACCGCGGGCCAATCCCAGACAGCCCAGTCGCCGTCATCGTCGGCGGCGGCGGGACAGATGGCAGCGGGCAGCCAGGATGTCCAGATGCGCCGCGTGACGCACTTGACGGGCACAGAGGTAAGAAACACAGAGAACCAGGACCTCGGCGACATTGAAGGCTTTGCCATCAACATCCCGGATGGGCATGTCGTGTACGACATCCTCTCGTTCGGCGGGATTGCGGGGGTCGGAGAGAAGTATGCGGCCGTACCCGCCAACGCGGTCCGAATTCAGGCGCAGAATCATACGGCGACCCTGAATGCGACGAAGCAGACCCTGGACTCTGTCGCCTTCAGTCCCAGTGAATTCCCCAACTTGAGCAGCCCGGAGTACATGAGCCGCCTCAGCAAGATCTTCCCGGCGGCGCCGGCGGGCGGTGCGCTCGGATACGTCCCGTCTCAGCAACCCCAGATGCAGTACATCGCCAACGAGAAGGCGTGGTCGGGCGAGGGTATGCACGGCAAGGCGTTCAATCCCAGCACGGTCAAGACGATCACGGGCACCGTGGAGAGCGTGGGCAGCTTCAAGCCCGAGGGCGCGGCGGCGGGAGCTACCGGCGGACTGCGCCTGCGGGTGAAAACCACCAGTGGACAGACGGTGATCGTCTACGCAGGACCGGTTTCCTTTGCGGAGCAGAAGAACTTCTTCGTGATGCCGGGCGATCAGATCACCATCACCGGCTCGGAGACGAAGATCAGATTCCGATCCATCATTCTGGCCTCCGAGTTGAAGAAGGATGGCCAGACCCTGGAGTTGCGGGATAAGAGCGGCAAACCGCTGTGGGCGATGGGCGGCATGGGCGGTATGGGGGGCCAGCGTTCCCCCGGGGCTGCCACTAGCCAGACTCGCCAAGAGTAACGAGAAGAGGATTGAGTGGTGATCAGATCGAGGCCGCAGCCTCCGGACCACTACCGGAGGCTGCGGCTTCACCCATGGGATCCGGCTCCTGACGGAGTGCGCCTTCCCTATCGTCTTCCGGAGGATTTCCTCTCTGAGCCCGGCCCTTCATTGGACCTCCTGCCGGTCGCTACGGGCGGCGACGGCCTCC
>JAMCWO010000179.1 GCA_023481165.1 Planctomycetota bacterium
GTGCCGAGGTCGAGGCTGAGGTACGGCTGGTAGCCGCTGCCGCGCTCATAGCCGATGCCGCCGGGGCCGGTCGTGACGGCGGTCCAGGCCGAGTCGTCGAACGCGCTGCCGCTTTTCCAGGTGTCGCCGATATCGCGCGTCGGGACCAGGACCTGCTTGGGAGCATTCTCCGCAATGAGCGTCTGGGTGTCTACAATCCGGCCGGCCTTCTCCGGCAGACGCGGGTCGGTGCCATCCAGTGTATAGCAGATCGTGCCGGTGGAGATCATCGAAAGGTTGAAGCCGGCAGCGGTGTGCCCGCCGCGGGTGCTCAGGGTCGGCGGATCGACATTCGGCCACCAGCCCTGCGACTTGAATTGATTCAAGACAACGCCGGTTCGCGCTGGGAAGTAATTGGTAATCATGCGGTTGATGTCGGGCAGCCAGTCATCGTCCCTGGTGCGAGGCTTGGCTCGTTTGGAGTCGCCCCAGCGGGCCGACTCGGCGATGATGGCCATCTCGATCTGATGGACGCGGGCATTGAAGCGGTCGGTGCATGCTTTCGGGGTCAGGACGCCATCATCGAAGAAGTATTTGTAGACCCGGTCGGCGAAGCGCATCCGGTACTCGGGATGCACCATCAGGTGTGTGTGCATCCACAGGGGATTGGATTGGTTGAACGAGCTGCCCACTGCGATGGTTGTCGCGGCGAGCAGGCGGGACTCCTGCACGTCGTAGAGAGAGTGCTCCGCATCGTGCCGGAAAAACTTGAAGCCGTCCGGATGAACGCGATTGTAGATCCCGTAGAAGTTGTTGCCGACCAGAGCCCAGGCGCTGACAGGGCCGTCGGGGTCGCCCACGTAATACGTGCAGAGCATGTAATCGATGAGATTGTCGATGTCGAGCAGCTTGGGGTAACCGGGATTGGGCGTACCATCAGGATTCAAGCCTTGGACGCGGTAATAGGTGCCGTCGTTGTCGAAGCCCGATCCTGCTGCCTCCCAGAGTTGCCGCCAGGCGTCGAGCGTGCCGTCGGTGGCCTCGACATCGTAACCTTCGCCGCCGCCCCCGCGGGACTTGATCACGTCGTAGTCCTCTTTGTCGCCGCCGAAGTAGGATGCGGCATACGAGGCCTCGGATCGCTCCTGCGTCTGGAATAGTCCCCAGTACTGTCCGTCGAGATACAGGTGATAGTACCGGCTGCGGGTGTAAGGCTGGCCCATGTCGCGCTGCGTGTCGCGGGAGAAGACCTCGCGCACGAACGTGTCGTGGCTGTTGCTGTTGCCGCCCTCGTAGCTCCAGGAGTAATTCTGACTGGTCCGCAAATCGACGGCTTCGAACTCACTGACACCCTCTTCGTCAAAAAGCGGGTACTGGAGCCGGGGAACGCCATATTGAGCGTCGAAGAACAGGCGGAAGGCGTGCTTCGGGTTACCATCGGCGCGGCTGTAACCGCCGCGGATGCGCAGTCCAGCGTCGATCTGGAAGCCGTCTGCGCCCTCCGCCTGCGCGGGAGCAGGCTCTGGGTAGATCAACTCGACCGATACCGGCCGCTCCCATGTCGGTCCCAGGTTCAGCGCGTTCACGTAGATTCCCTTTTGAGGATCGAAGAGATTCGCGAGGTCCGTCACCAGCGATATGGACGGGATGGCCAGCAAGGCGTCGTCCATAAGGTTCTTGTAACGGGGGTCGTTTACGACATCCGGGTCCATGCCATAGTCGATGGTCTGGCCGTTCACGCCGCTGGAGGGCCAGGCGGGACCGGGCTTGGCCCCCGTCGGCGACTGCGTGATCACGTCCTTCACGAAGATGTAGGTGCCCGTTCCCACGGGCGATGGATACCAGCCGTCCTTGATCGCGGCCGCTCGCAGACAGGTGGTCTTGGCGATGCGGACGGGCGCCGTATAGATCGTGGCGACGGTGCCGGACCGTACGCCGGTGCCGGTCTGAAACGGCGCCGAGCTATCGGTCGTGTAGTAGATCGTTGCTCCCGGCGTAGGACAGGCGATGGATACCAGGACTTCACCCTCATAGAAGCCGTGTTTTGGGCTGAATTGGGGCTTCTCGACGAAACCTTGGTAGACGCGGATGTTTTGCGCCCCTGGCGTGGGAGACGTCAGGAGCGACCAGAGATCCGCGCCATCGGGGAACCGGCCGTACGAGATATCTGTCGTCTGGGCGTCGAAATCAGCGCTATCGATCGGGGTCAGGCCGTCACGGTCGAAGAGAGCGACGCTTTCGCCGAAGGCACTGAGCTTGAAAGACGTATGGAGTCCCAAATCGCCCACCTCGCCGTCCGCCCAGACCAGCAGGTAACCATGCGCCGGGATCGTCGTCTGAGCAGGAAGGTTCTTCGGAAATTGCCATTTGATCGGCTCCGCCGGATCGTCCGTGAGGTACATGCCTCCCAGATTGACCGGGGCGCTGCTTTGGTTGTACAACTCGATCCAATCATCATACTCGCCCTGCGGATCGGCCCGCGTGTGACTGTTCGAGGCCAGTACCTCATTGATCACCACCGGGACAGCCCCAGCTTGCAGGTTCGCTGCGAAGACCGCGACGAGGAAAATGGTTACCGCAGCCGTGCCGACGCAAACCGCGATCATGGCGAGTCCTGTAAGCCTGACAGGCTTGCTCACTGATTCCTCCCTTGCACGAAAACCGTGGCGACTTTTGCCTCCGCCCGCAGCAGCGCCCCTTCGAATGCCCCCCTGAGCGCTGAATCCATCTTATCTTAGCAGAAGTCCCGCCAATCAGTCAAGTTTCTGCACGGCGAGACTACCGCGCAGGAGGCTCGTTGCCGTCCCGGGGCAGACTATCGAATCGCAGCCACGGCCGCACATCCTCGACGATGGCCGGCCCGATGCCCTTGATTTGTCGCAGATCGTCCGCCTTTCTGAAGACGCGTACCCGACCTTCGCTGGTGCCTGCGCGGTTGCGATGTGCGACAATCGCCCGGGCCCGCGCGGCGCCGATCTGCGGCAGCCTCATCAGGCTGGCAACAGGCGCTTCATTGGGATTGATCCGCTCGCCCAAATTGCTTGCAGGGGAATCTTCCGTGTGTTCGAGCATCCGCCCGGCGAAGCCCAGTGTCAGCACCAGACAGATAGCGAGGCCCACAAGAAACGCCAGGGATTGCACGGCTCGCAACGCGGAGCTCCGCCCCGCTTCCATCGGATTCGCTATCTCCCGTTCCGCCATACCGCTCCCCACGAATCGGCGGCCCTTACCGCTTGAACATGGACAGACACAGTCTCTGGAGCGTGCCGAACGACTCCTTCGGCTCCAGGGCCTCGGTGAGCAGGCCACTGTGGGCAATCGCGCTGCCGTCGCCGTCCGCCAGACTGCCGTAGTTGACCGCCTCCACATAGGGCTTGCTCAAGGCGATTTTGTAGAACCGTTCCAGCCACTGGCTCTGCCGCGTCGGGTCCCAGTGGCGATGCCAGACCCCGGCGACATCAGGGTTGAATTTATGCTTGCCGTTCTCGCTGGGGATCTCCACGTCGGTCACGTACAGCGGCTTGGCGATCGGGGCAAACTGGTCCAGGATCGACGAGATGTGCATCATGTCCCGCAGGTGCATGCCGGTCTCGTCCTTGCCGAAGCGCATCTGCAGACCGAAAGCATCGAAGCTCGTGCCGCTCTGCACGACCATGTCCATGTACACGAATGGTGGAATGCTGTTGGGCGTCGTCGCGTAATATTCGCCCCAGGGACTGGTAACCTCCACAATCCGGATCGCCCGGCTGCCGGCGGCCCGCACCGCCATGTTGGCCGCCCGTGTCATTTCGAGAATCTGCTCGAAGTTGAAATTGAACTGGTTGAACGCATTCAAGCCGCTGATGACGTGCCAGCGATGCACCACCTGAGCATAGCGGGCGACGACTTTCGACACAAACTGGTAGGCGAACTCGCGCATCTTCTCGAAGCCGGCGCCGCTGCGGAGCAGCCAGTCGGGCAAATGGTCCTGCGCGAAGTGCAGCAGCGGTCCGGCGGAGATCACCACCTTGCGCCGGCCCAGCGCCGCCATGCAATCGTCCAGCGCCGCAAAGTCGAAATGCCCCTGGCGCGGCTCGATGCGCGCCCAATTGACCGGCAGCGTCACCGCAGCAAAATACTCCAACGCCCGGTCCAAATACGGGGACTGGGCGATCAGGTTCGGGTCGAGGCGACAGCCCAGACAGCCCCGGCCGAAACCATGACTTCTCCGCCGCTTATCGAAGACCGACTTGCCCTGGCGAACCGCCAGCTTCTCCGAGTAGACCGTCGCCCGGCGCAGCGAGGCATCGGCCAACTGCGCGGCGGCCGGAGCATCTTTGATGCTCTGAATCGCCTTGATGAACAGCTCCTGGGACTCTTTGGAGATGTCCTCCATGCCTTCGAGACTGTCGAAGAACGACCAGTCCTCGCGGCGATTCGTGATCTGCATCAGCTTGGCGCGGGCCAGCTCGACGTTGAGGATGTAAGGCAGGTTCCGTTCCGGCAGGCAGGTGGTCGGCAGAAGGACGCGGCCAAAGCCTGCGATGGGCCATAGCAGCGCCAGCCCGGCGGTCTCGGAATTCGGTCGGACACATTCGATGGCGCCATCCGCAAAAGTGATTTTCGCCCGGCGGATGCTGATGCCATCCGTCCCAAAAAGATAGGCGCCGGAGAGCGTGAAATCGTTGACGATCTTGCCTTCTGTGAAAACCTGAAACTTCACTCAAACGTCCTGACCCTATACCTCTGGAGCTTGGATACCCGCGAACATCTGCGAGACACGCCTGTCGCATTATAGCAGGAGCCTGTCCTGACGCAACCGCAAAAAGGGCCGCGCCAAGCCCTGCCCGCGCGGGGTGCGCCCTTCTCCGGTGGACGGTCAGTTCGAGGCGGCGTGCGAGGCGCTGTAGGCGGCGTAGTGGTTCACATGCGAGCGGCTCAGCATACTGCTTTTCTCGATCAGGCGCGCGATCAGAGTGATTTGACTGAGCAAGGCCTCCACGAGATCGACATTGGCCAGGGTGGACTCGGCGCTGTGGCGGGCCAGCGCGACGGCCACGTACCCGCAGTGGGTCCGGTCGGTGGACAGTTGTGCGACGATCACACTGATGTCGCCCACCTGGCTGATGACCGGCTCCGCCCCATCATCGACTTTGGCCCGCAAGTCTTTCAGCAGGGCCTCGCTCAGGCTAAGCTTGGCAAACTCTTCCGGCTGGCTGGGCCAACAACTGCCGTCGCGGTCCATGATGATGACGAGGGGACCGCGCTCCGGAAGAACATCGAAGACCTGGCGGGCAATCTGCTCGGTGAGCAGGTGCGTGCAGGAGAATGTCGTATCGCAAATGTCCATGGGGCCGGCTCCTTAACCATAATCCTGACCACCAGAGATTTCGGCTGGAAGAAGGACCGACTTTGCGAGCGCAGAGGCCCGCCTTGGGAACGAACCGTTTTCCTGCTCAAGAGCCGCCCTGCCGTCCTCGCCCGGCCGCGCTTATAGGACGCGGGATCCCGACTTCGCCTCCCGCGTGGATCTTCGCCGTCAGCTCTTCGGAACCGGCCGGCTCTTGTGGCGCACCATTCGCAGACTGTTCCCCCGCTCGTTGTATTCCACGGTGTGCATGTAAGAACGGATCAGCAGCAGTCCGCGTCCCGCGGGGCGATAGAGATTCTCTCCGACCCGCGGATCCGGCACGCGGCCGGGATCGAAGCCCGCCCCCTCGTCGGTCATGCGGACCTCGACTTTCTCCGGGTCTACCGTATAGTCGATCATCACCTTCTTGGCCGGATTCATCCGGTTGCCATGCTTGACCGCATTCTGAAAGGCCTCTTCCAAAGCCAGGTGTACGGCGAAGATGTCATCCTGGCTGAATCCCTGGGCCTCCAGCGCCGACAGGACTTCCTCCCACCATGCCTCAAAGGCACAGGGGCGACTCTCGACGGCAAGGGAACGCCGGACCGGCATTTCAGCCCCCATAATGCGACACTTTCCCGTCTCCCCGGATCCGTCTGCCGGAAAATTCCCGGGCCCCGAAGGGCCATCCCCGGCGGGGCTGGGCCGGCGCCACGTCCGACCCCGCGTCGCACGACGGATCAGGGCCGCGGGGAAAAACTCTGCGTGGCACTTTCGACGTCCTCGTAGATCTCAAACACATTGGTCAGCCGGGTGATCTTGAAAACTTCGTAGATGCCCGGATGGATATTGCACAGCCGCAGTTCGCCTTCCTGCTCGTAGACCCGTTTGCTGATGCGGATCAACAGGCCCAGGACGGCGGACGACAGGAACTTCACATGCCGAAAGTCCAGCACCAGGTGGATGCGGGGCGCCTGCTCTACGATCGATTCCACCGCCTCCCGCAGGGCGCGCACGTCGGTGTCCTCGAGAATCCTTTCATCCGTGAAAGCGATAATCGTGGCCTCTTCGGTATATTCCACGTTGATACGCGGCTGAATGGCAGCCATAACAGGTTCCCCAACACGAGAGCCACAGAAAGGCCGTATCGTAAGAGGCCCCGGCCACCCTGTCAAGCCCTTTTGCCGACCGCCGGCGCCCCGGGTGCGACTAGGTTTTGTGAAGGTCCGCCCAGTCTTTTCTATCATCCTGAGCGTGGGTGAAGATCAGTCGCCCACGGCGCCGATCTCACCCCAAGTTGCCCATTTCGGGAATTATGCCGTCAAATTGACAATTTTGAGATTTTTTACCGACAAAACTCTTGCCATTTGCAGTATACAATAGATAATAATACCGATATTGCCGTGGGGTGATCCGCGTTTCCTCGCGTCGGCCCGCCATCCACCGGCTTCTGTGGGGTTCATGGAAGACTCCGGCATATTGCCGTCGCCCTTTGAACTGCTATTCACGAGTTCCTTATAAAGGAGAATGAAATGAGAGTTAGTCGATCCACCGGATACGCGCTGCTGGCCGTTGGCTATATCGCCAAGAACCAAGGCGACGGCGTCGTATTGTCCCAGGATATTTCGAAACAATACGATATCCCGCTGGAATACCTGCTGAAGATTCTCCAGCAACTGGTCCGGGCGAACGTGCTGCGCAGCAAGCGCGGACCGCGCGGCGGATTCTCTATGGCGAAACCCACGAACAAGATCACCATGCTGGAAGTGATCGAGGCGGTGGACGGTCCTCTCACAGGCGAGTTGAACCTGTCCGATCAGGCCGGTCGCGACCCCTACGCCAGCAAGGCGGAACAAACCTACAACAAAGCCATTTCGCAGGCCAAGGGCGTTTTCGAGAAGACGAAACTGTCCAGTCTGCTCGGCAAGTAGACGAAGGGTCGGCCCGGCACAGCGGACCCCAGTTGCTCGAGGGCAAGGGGAACGCTCTTCTCAGGCCACGGTGCAGGTGCGCGCCCATGATGGAGATTCGCGAATTCCAGGAATTGATCGCCCGCCGGTACAAGGCACGAGACCAGGAGCGCGGTGTGCCCCGGACCTTCATGTGGTTCGTGGAGGAGGTGGGCGAGCTCGCCACCGCCCTGGCGACCGGAACAGACCGGGCGAACATCGAGGAAGAGTTTGCCGATGTGTTCGCCTGGCTGTGCACGCTGGCGAATATCACGGACGTTGATCTGGAAACCGCCTGTGCCAAGTATACGGGCGATCGGGTGAAAGGTTTCAAACCCAAGTAGGCCCGATCGCGTCCCTCGGCCCGCAACGCCGCGTCCATTTCACGGCGCATCCTGTGCCGCTCAAGGGGCGCCGGCATTCGCCGCATGGCTATCCGGCGGTTGCACGGCGGATGCCCAAGATCTCCAGCGAGTCTCGTTCGATCACGTTGCGGATGCTGCCCCGGGGGACCGCCGGCAACTTCGTGTCGGCCAGAAGCATGTTGAAGCCCAGGAGCGTCTCGATGCACTCGCTGGCCTTGCCCAGCGGTGAGCCGCTGCCGAACAGCAGCTTGTCCATCACCCCCTGCTCGTAGGCCGCCACCACAATGTTATAGGTCTGCCAGATCTTGCTCGGACGGATGGTCAGGTCCGCAAAGACATTCTCATGCTTGGCCACCATGGCCAGCGTTTGCTCGACAAAGGGGACTCCCATATTCCCGATCACGATCTTCAGATCGGGAAAGGCGCGCGCCACCTCATCCAGCAAGTAGGGCTGCGCGTATTCCAGCACCGCTCTGGTGTCCAGATTGTGGCTGCCATTGTGAAAGAAGACAGGCAGGCCGACTTCCCGGACCGCGTCGTAGTACCGCATCGCCTGGCTGTGGGCCGGGTGAAAGCCGTTGATCGAGCAATAGAGGACGAGTCCGTTGAAACCGAGTTTCTCCGTCAGGGAGGCCAACGACTTGTCGGTCGGCTTGTCCTGCGTGGGGTCCACCACCGCAAATCCGGTCATCTTCTGGCCGTGCTGGCCGACATACTCCGCCAATCTCCGGTTGACCTCGTCCCGCGGCCCCTCCTGCGCGGCCAGAACGATACACGCGTCCACCGTCTCGGCCGCCGCCAAATGCTCGGAGACCTCCGTGCCTTCAAACGAACGAACGTGCGTGTGACAATCGACGATCATGGCTCTGTCCTGTTCCTGCCGGCCGCCCCCGCGCCGCAGGCCCTTCCACAAAGCCAATTATCTTATGCCGGGTGTCGTCGGCCCGTCAACACAAATATCCAGTGGTCAAGAGACTCGACGGGCAAGGAAGACGACCGATTTGGGACCGGCGCACTGGGTCTGTGCTGTCGTCTCGGAGGAAGTTGCAGACAGTCGCCCCAAAACCCCGTCTCCCGGATGGCCGGGGGGGACGGCGCGACCCCGGGGCAGC
>JAMCWO010000224.1 GCA_023481165.1 Planctomycetota bacterium
AATGCCAAGCTGACACTTCCGCTGATCCACGCGCTGCGCATCCTGGCCGAGCCCCGCCGGGCCTCCCTGCTGATGGCGCTCCAGAGGCGTTCCGTGACCCGGTCCGAGCTGCTCGACGTACTCGCCGCCAGCGGCAGCGCCGATTACGTCCTGGCCCGGATCACCGGGTACGCGGACCGGGCGGTCGAGGCCCTGGACCGTGTCCGGCCGACGCCCATGAAAGCCGCTCTGCTGGAAATGCCGAGAATGATCGTGCGGGAGGCCGCGGAGCAATCGGCAGAGAACTTGGGCCGGTCTGCCTCCGCGCGCCGAGTGGCGGCCCGGGGGTAAACCGGCCCAGACGCCGGAGAAGGCTGTTTCGAGGTCATCGCTATGCCCCGCTATCTTGCGTTGTCCAATGGCCGGCTGCTGGTCAACTTCGATCGGCAGTACTGCCTGCGCGATTTGTACTGGCCCCATGTCGGACAGGAGAACCACACCGAGGGTGACCGCTTCCGGTTTGGTGTGTATTGCGACGGTCAGTTCTCCTGGGTCGCCGAAGGGGTCCCCAACGCGGAACCAGGCGTTGGGGGCCCCGATCCCTCCTGGGACAAGCAGATTCGCTATGGTGATGACGCGATCATCAGCGACGTCATCCTCCGCCGCCGGGACCTGGGTTTGGCGTTGGTATGCCGGGATGTGGTGGATGTTCACGAGAACGTGTATCTGCGCCGCCTCGAGGTCATCGATGAGCGCCCGCCCTCGTCCGGGGACGTTGGGCCCAGAAACGTGCGTCTCTTTTTTGCCCAGGACTTTCACATCTATGGAACGAGCATCGGGGACACCGCTTACTATGAGCCGGACTGCCGCGCGGTGGTTCACTACAAGGGGAAGCGCTGGTTCCTGATCGACACCGCCAAAAAGCAGGGCGACCAATGGGTCCATGGGGTCGACCAGTGGAGCGTGGGCCAGAGCGAGGCGAAGGGAAAAGAGGGAACGTGGCGGGATGCCCAAGACGGGGAGCTGTCGGGTCAGCCCACGGCCCAGGGCAGCGTCGATTCGGTGGTGGCGTTGCACCTGGAGGTGCCGCCGGGGGGGCGGGCGGTGGGCTGCTACTCGATTTCTGTCGCTGGGGATCGCCCAAGTGTGATGGCGGTCCGTCAGGTCCTCTGCGAGAACTCGCCGGATGTATTAGTGGATCGGACGAGGTCGTATTGGGAGTTGTGGGTCGGCCGGGAACGGCCCGAAGAGATCGATCTGCCGGCGAAGATCACGACGCTGTATCGTCGTTCGCTGCTGGTGATCCGCGGGCACATGGATGACGCCGGCGGCATCGTGGCGGCCACGGATTACGACACGGCCCGCACGGCCCACGACACGTACGCATACGTCTGGCCGCGGGACGGCGCGTTGGCGGCCGCCGCCCTGATCCGTGCCGGCTACGAGGAGGCGCCCGAGCGGTTCTTCGCGTTCTGCCACTCGGTCCTTACGCCCGAGGGCTACCTGCTGCACAAGTTCAACCCGGATGGCTCACTGGCTTCGACGTGGGAGAGCTGGTATCACCAGGGGCAGAAGGTCCTGCCGATCCAAGAGGATGAGACGGCCCTGGTCGTGTGGGCGTTGCGGTTGCTCTTCGAGAGGTTCCACAGCGTGGAGTTCATCAAACCGCTGCACCCGAAGTTGGTCTTCCAGACGGCGGACTGGATGGTGGACTATACGGACGATGAGGGGATGGTGCAGCCTTCCTGGAGTGTCTGGGAGGAACAGCGGGCGATCCACGCCTGGACCGCGGGCGCGGTATGGGCGGGATTGCAGGCGGCGGCCCGTTTCGCGAACGATCTGGGACAGCACGATTCGGCTTCACGGTATCGCCAAGCCGCTCAGCGCCTGAAGGAAGCCGTGGTCCGGACGATGTGGGATCAAGAGGAGAACCGGTTCGTGCGCGCCTTGGAGATTGACGAGGGCGGAAATCGTTCCATGGACAAGAAGCTGGATTCCGCCCTCGCGGGCCTGTGGTACTTCGGCATGTTCGATCCGGCCGATCCGCGGATCGAGTCCACGATGAACCTGATCCGGCAGCGGCTTTGGGTGCACTCGCCCGTTGGAGGGCTGGCTCGCTACGAAAATGACCAATACTACAAGGTCGTGCCCGAAGGACAGCAGATTCCCGGGAACCCGTGGTTTGTCTGTACGCTGTGGCTGGCACAATGGTATATCCGCAAGGCACAAACGGCCGCTGATTTGGAGCCGGCGGCCGATCTGATCCGCTGGGCCGCCTCCCGGGCGCTGCCCAACGGCCTGATGGCGGAGCAGATCCATCCGTTCACGGATGAGCCCCTGTCGGCTTGTCCGCTGACCTGGAGCCATTCGACCTTTGTGTTGGCGGTCCACGAATATATGACGAAATGCCGCGAATTTCAGTGCAGCGCCCACTATCTTGACGACGAAAACACTGATCAACCGTTGGATCAGGAAGCACTAATCACTACTACAGAAGGAGCTGTACTATGAGTCGAAAGGTAGGAAGCATTCGGCCCTTAAAGGGCATCGTGTTGTCGGCACTGCTGTTGGCGCTCGTGGCAAGTCTGCCGGCACCGGCCTTCGCCCAGACGACGATCTCCCCGCCCCAGGTCGCGCGGGAATTGTCCGAAGCCTTTGCGGCCACAGCCAAGGCCGCCATGCCGGCCGTGGTCTCCATCAAGATCGAGAAGATCGTGACCGCCCGGCCGGGAATGGGCGATTCCAACGATACGGGCGGCCCGGAGGATTTCCTCCGGAGATTCTTTGGCGGCGCTTTGCCCCAGCAGCGGTCGCAAAGATATTTGGAGCAGGGGCAGGGCTCCGGGTTCATCATCAGCCGGGACGGCTACATTCTCACGAACAATCACGTGGTCGGCAACGTGGACCGGATGACGGTGACCCTGCAGGACGGCCGCACGTTCACGAATGCCAAGGTCATTGGCACCGATCCCGCGACCGAGGTGGCCCTCATCAAGATCGAGGGCGATAATTTCCCCCTCCTGCCCTTGGGGGATTCCCAGCGGCTGGAAGTCGGCGACATGGTGATGGCGATCGGCAATCCGTTCGGCCTCACCGGCACGGTCACGGTGGGCGTGATCAGCGCGGTGAGACGCACCGGTATCGGCATCGCGGCGTATGAGAACTTCATCCAGACCGACGCCGCCATCAACCCGGGCAATTCGGGCGGGCCCCTGGTGGATCTCAACGGCCGGGCCATCGGCATCAATACGGCCATCGTCAGCGAGAGCGGCGGCTATATGGGCATCGGATTCGCGATCCCCATCAACATGGCCCGTACCATCGCGGACCAACTGCGCCAGACCGGAAAAGTCGTGCGCGGCTACATGGGCTTCTATGGTCAGGATGTCACGCCCCAGATCGCGCAGTCCCTGGGCCTGCCCCAGCCGCGGGGGGTGATTATTGCCCAGGTGGAGAGGACTTCTCCCGCCGCCGAAGCGGGATTGCGGCCGGGCGATGTAGTCCTCGAGATGAATGGCAATCCGATCGAGAACTACGACGCTTTCCGGAATGCGATTGCCGCACTGCGGCCCGGCACCGAGGTCCAGCTTCTCGTCTGGCGCGACGGCAAGAGCTTCGAGCAGGCTGTCACTCTGGGCGAGCGTCCCGCGGAATCCGCCCGCGCGGGACAACCACCGCAGGCTCCCGCGCCACGGACTCCCCCAGAGACGCGACAGACCCTCGGTCTGGACGTCCAGAACGTGAGCCGCAGTCTCGCCCAGCGGTTTGGGTACCAGCCGGGAGAAGGGGTCATTGTCACGGCAGTGACTCCGGAAGGCCCCGCCAGCAATGCCGGCATCCGGCCGGGCGATCTGATCGTCAGCGTCAACCGCCAGCCGGTGCCGTCGGTGGACCGGTTTGCCGCGGTGGTCCGCGCAGTGCGTAAGAGTGGACAGGCTCTCCTGCTCCTCCGGCGCGGGGAGGCCTCCCAGTTTGTGGTCGTGCGCTTCAGCGGCCAAGGGCAGGAGAATGGATAGTCCGCTCTGGCCTCTGGTCGTCTACGCGGTGGCGGTCCTGGTCCTGGTCGCGGCCGTGATCGCGGTCTCCTACCCGCTCGGACAGCGTCATCGCGAGCGGACGACGATCCGGCCCTATGAATCGGGCAACCCGCTGACCGGCTCGGCCCGTCTGCGCATCTCGATCAGCTTCTATCTCGTGGCGATGTTCTTCGTCGTCTTCGACGTGGAGTCGATCTACATCTTTGCGTGGGCGATCGCCTGGCGCGAGCTGGGGTGGGCCGGTTATATCGAGGTGCTGATCTTCATTGGGATTCTGCTGGCCGCCCTGGTGTATCTCTGGCGGCTCGGCGCCCTGGACTGGGGCACCACCGCGCGCCGGAAGAAAGTGTGATTTTTGATTTATGATTTGAACTTCTCGTGACCAATCCACCGTCAAAAATCAACCATCATACTTCTCCCAGCCTCGATGAGGCCATCGGGCGCAGTGTGATCTTCGGCCGCTTGCAGGAGTGGGTGGCCTGGGGGCGCAAGAACTCGATCTGGCCCTTCAACTTCGGGCTGTCCTGCTGCTACGTCGAGATGGCCACGAGCCTGACGAGCAAGTACGACATCGCCCGCTACGGGGCCGAGGTGATCCGCGGCACGCCGCGCGAAGCGGACTTGATGGTCATCGCCGGCACGGTGTTCATCAAAATGGCGCCGGCCATCCAGCGCCTGTACGAGCAGATGATGGAGCCGCGCTGGGTCATCTCCCTGGGCTCGTGCGCCAACTCCGGCGGGATGTACGACATCTACAGCGTCGTTCAGGGCGTGGACAAGTTTCTGGGCGTGGACGTCTACGTGCCCGGCTGTCCACCGCGGCCTGACGCCTTCATGGAAGGGCTGTTGTTGCTGCAGAAAGCGGTGGGGACCGAGAAGCGTCCGTTGAGCTGGGTGGTGGGGCCGCAGGGAGTCTTTCGGCCCCCCCGGCCCAGCCTGAGGGATCTCAAGCGGCCCGAGCGCCGGAAGGAAACGTTCCTGCGCCCGCCAGGCACTATCTGAGCCATGAGCGATCCGCCCGGCATTATCGAAGAACTGCAAGGCCGGTTCGGGGCCGAGACTGTCCTCGTGCAGACCACGCGCGATGCGGTGCCGACGGTCTGGATTGGTGCCGACCGGGTCGGGGAGATCCTGCGCCATCTGAAGCAGGAGATCTCCCGGCCCTATGGAATGCTGTATGACCTGACCGCCATCGATGAGCGCACGCGTCAAAATCGGCCCGGTCAGCCCGACAGTGACTTTACGGTCGTCTACCAGCTTCTGTCGTTCGACCGGAACGAATACGTCCGAATCAAGGTGGCTCTCCGCGGAGACTCCCCGTCGATCCGCACCATTACAGATCTCTGGCCTTCGGCGGACTGGTACGAGTGCGAGCTTTGGGACATGTTCGGCATTACCGTCCAGGGCCATCCTCATCTCAGACGCATCCTTATGCCGCCGTGGTGGAAAGGGCATCCTTTGCGGAAGGATCATCCCGCCCGCGCGACGGACATGACGCCGTTCACCATGCCCCAGGAGCAGTATATCGATTATGAAGAACAATTGGAGTTCCGCCCTGCCGATTGGGGGCTGCAAGAGCACGTCGATAACGCCGACCTGATGTTTTTGAACTTCGGGCCCCAGCATCCCAGCACCCATGGTGTTCTGCGACTGGTCGTCCAACTGGATGGCGAGCAGATCGCGCACGTGGTTCCGGACATCGGCTATCATCATCGCGGCGCCGAGAAGATGGGCGAGCGGCAGTCGTGGCACACGTACATCCCCTACACCGACCGCGTCGATTACCTCGGTGGCGTCGTCAACAACCTGGCGTACCTGCTGCCGGTGGAGAAGCTGGCGGGAATCGAGGTGCCGGACCGGGCGAAAGTGATCCGGGTCATGCTGTGCGAGCTGTACCGCATCTACTCGCACCTGGTCTTCTACGGGACCTTTGCCCAGGACCTGGGTGCCCTGTCGCCGGTGTTCTACATGTTTACGGACCGCGAGCGTCTGTTGGAGATCATCGAGGCGGTCTGCGGCGCCCGGATGCACCCGAACTGGTTCCGGATCGGCGGTGTCGCCCAAGATTTGCCCGAGGGGTGGGATCGCCTGGTGAAGGATTTTCTCCAATACATGCCGGCGCGGTTGCGGGAGTACGATGGCCTAGTGATGAAGAACCGTCTTTTCCAAGCCCGGACCAAAGGCATCGGCGTCTCTACGATCGAAGAGGCGATCGAGTGGGGTGTGACCGGGCCGAACCTCCGCGCCTGCGGCTTGGAGTGGGACTTTCGCAAGAAGATGCCCTATTCCGGGTACGACCAGTTCGAGTTCGATATCCCGACCGGTCAGCATGGGGACTGCTACGACCGGGCGGCGGTCCGCGTGGAGGAGATGCGCCAGAGTCTCCGCATTATTCAGCAATGCGTGGACCACATGCCCCCGGGGCCCTACAAATCGCCTCACCCGCTGACCACGCCGCCCTTGAAAGAAAGGACGATGTACGACATTGAGACGCTGATCGACCATTTCCTCAACGTAAGCTGGGGGCCGCCGATCCCCCCCGGCGAGGCGTTCTTTGGGATCGAGGCCACCAAGGGCAACAACGGCTACTACGTGATCAGCGACGGCAACACCATGTCGTACCGCACGCGCATTCGCACGCCTTCGTTTCCGCACATCCAGACGGTGCCTCGGCTGGCGCGGGGACTGATGATCTCCGATCTGATCGCCATTCTCGGCAGTTTGGATTTCGTTATGGGCGACGTGGACCGGTAGGCATTTATGATTTACGATCTGTAATTTATGCTTTTGGATTCTCCAACCTCATATTTCAAGTCCCAGAGGGTGAATGTCCGGGGCCTCGATGTTGACGGATGAAGAAAAGAGGGAGATCGACGAGGAGCTGGCGAAGTACCGCACGAAACGGGCCGCGGGCCCGGAAGCCCTCAAGATCGTCCAGAAGTACCGCGGCTGGATCTCGGACGAGAGCCTGCGGGATGTGGCCCGATACCTGGAATTGAGCGATGAGGAGCTGGACTCCGTCGCGACCTGCTACAATTTCATCTTCCGCAGGCCGGTGGGTCGGCACCTCATTCTCCTGTGCGACAGCGTCACGTGCTGGGTCGTCGGATATGAAGACCTGCGCGCGCGTATCGAGCAGCGGCTGGGGATCCAGATGGGGCAGACCACGCCGGATGGACGCTTCACGCTGTTGCCCGCCGCCTGCCTGGGGGCGTGCGACCGAGCCCCGGTGATGATGATCGATGAGCAGCTCTACGTGGAGCTGAGTCCCGCGAAGGTGGACGAGATTCTCGATACCTATCGATAGCCGTATGGAAAAGCCTCTCACCCAGAACATCCGGCCCGATCGCGAGCCGTTGGACATCCGGGAGTACGAACAGGCGGGCGGTTATCAGGCGTTGCGCCAGGCCCTGCAGATGTCGCCGCTGAAGATTCAAGAGATGGTCACCGACGCCTATATCCGGGGTCGGGGCGGGGCGGGCTTTCCCACGGGAAAGAAGTGGAGTGCTGTGCCGATGGGCGACAAGGCCCGGCGGCCCAAGTTCTTCGCGATCAATGCGGATGAGATGGAGCCCGGCACGTTCAAAGACCGCCTGCTCATGGAGGGAGACCCCAACCTGGTGGTGGAAAGCGCCATCATCGCCTCCTATGCCATCGAAGCGGATGTGGCCTATATCTTTCTGCGCTGGGCCTACAAACTGGCCGCGCAGAGGCTGACGAAGGCCATCGCTCAGGCTTACGAGAAGGGGTACCTCGGCTGGAATATCCTGGGCTCCTCGTACAGCCTGGAGATGTACCTGCACACGAGCGCGGGCCGGTACATGTGCGGCGAGGAGAACGGTCTGCTCAACGCCATGGAAGGTAAGCGGCCCATCCCGCGCACCCGGCCGCCCCACGCGGTCATGGTCGGCATCTGGGGAAAGCCCACGGCCGTCAACAACGTGGAGACGATTGCCTGCGTCCCCTACATCGTCAGTCACGGTTCGGCAGCCTTCAAGGCTCTAAGCCACACGGAGGAAGGGGGTACCAAGCTCTACGGCGTCAGTGGGCGAGTCAAGCGTCCCGGGATCTGGGAACTGCCTCTGGGGACCACGCTGGGCGAGATCTTTCACGATTATGCGGGCGGTATGCGCGACGGGTATCAATTCCGCGGATTGTTGCCGGGCGGAGCTTCGACGAGCTTTCTCGTGGAGAAACACTTCGATGCCAGAATGGATTTCGGTTCCATGGACAAAACGGGCAGCCGCTTGGGCACGGGTACGATTATCGTGCTCGATGACAAGACCTGTCCGGTGGGAATGGTCCTGAACCTGGAACAGTTCTTCGCGCGGGAGTCCTGCGGCTGGTGCACCCCGTGCCGCGAGGGTCTGCCGTGGCTGAGAGATATGTTGGACGCAATCGAGCGCGGCGCGGGCATTCTGGAGGACCTGGAGATCCTGCAGGAGCATACCTGGTTGCTCCAACTGGGCCATACCTTCTGCGCCCTGGCTCCCGGCGCGGTAATGCCTCTGGACGGCGCCCTCAAGTATTTCCGAGAGGATTTCGAGAACCATATCCGCCAGCATCGATGCCCCTATCGGCATTGACTACTCCCGACCAGGTATTCCATAAATCAGAAATCGGAAATCAAAGATCGTCCCATGCCTACAATCTATGTGGAAGGCCAGCCTTACGAGGTATCCCCGGGTCTGAACCTGCTGCATGCGTGTCTGTCCCTGGGTTTCAATATCCCCTATTTCTGCTGGCATCCCGCCATGCACTCCGTCGGGGCGTGCCGACAATGCGCCGTGAAACTCTTCAAAGATGAGAACGACACCAAGGGCAAGATCGTCATGAGCTGCATGACCCTGGCCCGGGATGGGACGCGCATTTCGATCGCAGACCCCCAGGCCGTGTGGTTCCGCAAAGTGGCGATCGAGTGGCTCATGCTCAACCATCCGCATGATTGCCCCGTCTGCGATGAAGGAGGGGAATGCCATCTGCAGGACATGACCGAAATGTGCGGCCATGTCTATCGTCGCACACGTTTCAAGAAACGCACGTACCGCAACCAGTACCTGGGTCCCTTTCTCACGCACGAGATGAACCGGTGCATCCAGTGCTATCGGTGCGTGCGTTTCTATCGGGGCTACGCCGGCGGCCGCGACTTTCACACGCTGGCCTGGCACAACTCGGTTTACTTTGGGCGCCATCAGGACGGGGTCCTGCAGAGCAAGTTCAGCGGCAATCTCGTGGAGGTGTGCCCGACGGGGGTCTTCGACGACAAGACCCTGGCCCGCCACTATGTGCGCAAATGGGACCTGCAGACGGCGCCTTCCATCTGTGTGCATTGCGCGCTCGGCTGCAATACGATTCCCGGCGCGCGTTACGGCACGCTGCGCCGCATCCGGAACCGCTACAATGGGGACGTCAACAGTTACTGGCTCTGCGATCGCGGCCGCTATGGGTACGAATTCGTGAACAGTCCGCAACGCATCCGCCGGCCGCTGCTGCGCAACGGGGACGGTCGACCGACGTTGGCCGCGAAGGAAACGGCCTTGACGCAGATTGGGGGCGTGCTGCGGGAGAGCCGGCACGTCATCGGGATTGGCTCGGCGCGGGCTTCCCTGGAATCCAATTTCGCCCTGCGCTGCCTCGTGGGACCGGAGAACTTCTACTTGGGAACCTGCCGCGCCGAAGTGCAACTGCTCTCGGCCGCCATCGACGTTCTGCGGAACGGTCCCGTCCCGTCGGCTTCGCTCCATGAAGCGGCTTGGGCGGATGCCGTCTTCGTGCTGGGGGAAGATGTGCCCAACGTGGCGCCGGTGCTGGAGCTGGCCTTGCGGCAATCTACCCTCCGTAAACCCAGCGACACCATCCAGGACTTGCACATCGAACCGTGGAACGATGCGGCCCTGCGCGAGGCCATCCAGACGGAGAAAGGGCCTTTGTTTCTGGCCACGACCTACAGCACGGATCTGGATGCCTCGGCCACGCAGGCGTATCACGCCGCCCCGCAGGACATCGCCCGGTTGGGCTTCGCCGTGGCGAACCTGCTGGATGCGAACGCTCCCTCCGTTCCCGGCCTGCTCGCGCCGATCGCCGCCCTCGCGCGGCAGATCGCCGGCCAATTGGCGGAGGCGCGACGCCCTCTGGTGGTGGCCGGGGTCCATTGCGGGATGGGAGCGGTCCTCCAGGCCGCCGCCAACGTGGCCTACGCCTTGCAGCGCAAGAATGAGAACACGCGTATCTGTCTTGCCGCGCCCTGGTGCAATAGCTTGGGGTTGGGGATGATGGGCGGCAAGTGTGTCGACTCGGCCATCGACGCTCTCCGTGCCAGAGGATCGACTACTCTCGTCGTTCTGGAAAGCGACCTCTACCGCCACCTGGATGTAGCGGAGGCGAACAACCTGCTGAACACGGCCAACCATGTCGTTGTCCTTGACTCACTGCGTCACAAGACGACCGATAAAGCTGACTTCGTTCTGCCGGCCGGGACGTTTGCCGAATCCACGGGGACGTTCGTGAACAATGAGGGTCGGGCGCAGCGGTTCTTTGCGGTCTTGCCGCCGGCTGGCGAGGTTCAGGAAAGCTGGCGCTGGATCGGCGAACTCCTGGCGGCCAGCGGCCAACGCTCGTCCGCGCCCTGGCAGACATTCGATGAGATTGTGGAAGACCTCGTGCGGGCCATGCCGGCCTTCGCGCCGGTTGCTCGGGCCGCGCCGTCGGCGGACTTTCGGATGGCGGGACAGCGGATCCCGCGCCAGTCGCATCGCTACAGCGGTCGCACCGCGATTCACGCGGCCGTGAATGTTCATGAGCCGCAGCCCCCGGCGGATCCCGATTCGCCCCTGGCCTTCTCGATGGAAGGCTACCTGAATCAGCCGCCTTCGTCCCTGATCCCGCGCTTCTGGGCGCCACAATGGAACTCGGTCCAGGCGGTGAATAAGTTCCAGGAAGAGGTGGCAGGCGTCTTACGTGGCGGAAACCCGGGAAAGCGGCTGATTGAACCCCAAGCCGACGGCCAGGTTGAGTACTTTACGGAGATTCCGGAGGCGTTCGAACGGCGGGAGGGCTACCTGCTCGTCGTTCCCGGTTACCATGTTTTCGGCTCGGAAGAGCTCAGCATATTGTCTTCGGGCGTGGCCGAGCTGGCGCCTATGCCCTACATCGCTGTCAATCCGGAGGACGCCGGGAAGCTCATTGTCCGGGAGAATGGATTAGTGGACGTCGCCCTTTCCACTACGTCCCACTATCTGCCCGTCCGGATCGCCCCGGCGGTTCCCCCGGGTCTGGCGGTGGTTCCGATGGGCCTGCCCGGCATTCAATGGAACGGACAGCCCGTCTGGAAAAAGCTGCTGCGGACGTAGCGCGTAAGTACCATGCACAGTGTGGGCATATCTCTGCTGATCGTCTTTGTCGTTCTCGCGTGCATCCTCGGCGTGGCTTCGGGGCTGATCTGGCTGGAGCGTCGCCTGCTGGCCCTCTGGCAAGACCGCTATGGACCCAACCGGGTAGGCCCGTTCGGACTGCTCCAGGTTCTGGCGGATATCATCAAGATCCTCATGAAAGAGGACTGGATTCCGCCGTTTGCGGATAAGCCGGTCTTTGTCATCGCGCCCGCTATCACCGTTATAACCACGCTCCTGTCGTTCTCGGTGATTGTCTTCGCCCCGGGGATCACCGTGGTCGATCTGGGGATTGGCGTGCTTCTGTTTCTGGCGATGTCCTCGCTGGGCGTTTACAGCCTGGTGCTGGCGGGATGGTCGTCGGATAACAAGTATTCCCTGCTGGGCGGGCTGCGGGCCGCCGCTCAGATGCTCAGTTACGAGCTTTTCGTAGGGCTGTCGCTGATGGGCGTGGTGATGCTGGCCGGCTCCTTCCGCATCGCGGACATCGTGGAGGCCCAACGCGGCCTGTGGTTCTGCGGTCCTCAGTTTGTCGGCTTCGTGATCTTTTTCATTGCGGGTCTGGCCGAAACGCATCGGTTGCCCCTGGATCTTCCCGAAGCGGACAACGAGCTGGTGGCCGGCTACCACAGCGAGTACTCCGGGATGAAGTTCGGCCTCTTCTTCCTGGGGGAGTACATCGGGATCACCCTGATCTCCGCGATGATTGCGACGTTCTTTTTCGGCGGCTGGCTCGGGCCGGTTTTGCCGGGCCTCCTGTGGTTCATCATCAAGACCTTCTTCTTTATCTGCCTGTTCATCGCCCTGCGCGCCGCCCTGCCCCGGCCGCGCTACGACCAGCTCATGTCCGTCAGTTGGAAATGGATCCTCCCCCTGGCTCTGCTGAACCTTCTGGTGACGGGGGCCATTCTGGTATCGCGTACCACGTAACGAGGAGAACACATGCTCAGTCTGATCCGAACGGTGTGGCTGGTCCTGTTGCACATGTTTCACCGGCGCGTCACGATCCAGTATCCCGAGCACAAGGCGCCTTTGCCGCCGCGCTGGCGGGGTCGCATCATTCTTTCCCGCGATCCCGACGGCGGGGAACGGTGCGTCGCCTGTTATCTCTGTGCCATTGCCTGCCCGGTGGACTGCATCGCGCTGCAGGCCACGCAGGATGAGCACGGCCGGCGGTACCCGGAGTGGTTTCGGATCAACTTCTCCCGCTGCATCTTCTGCGGCTTCTGCGAGGAGGCGTGTCCAACCTATGCGATCCAGCTTACGCCGGACTTCGAGATGTCCGAATACCACCGCGAGAACCTGGTCTACGAGAAAGAGGACCTGCTGATCAGCGGGCAGGGCAAATATCACGGGTACAACTTCTATCGGGTGGCCGGACTGGCCATCGGCGGAAAGGACAAGGGCCAGGGCGAGGAAGATCGGCCGCCCGTGGATCTGCGCACGCTCTTGCCGTGAACATGACTGCCATCTTCTACATTTCGGCTGCTATCGCTGTCGTGGCCACCTTTCTGACCATCACACGGGTCAACGTGGTGCATTCGCTTCTGTACTTCATCTGCTCGCTGCTGGCGACCGGAGTGATGTTCTTCGTCCTCGGGGCGACTTTCGTAGCGGCCTTGGTCGTCATCATCAACGCGGGCGCGATCATGGTCCTGTTTGTGTTCGTCATCATGATGCTGAACGTCGGGCCGCAGTCGGCGGACCAGGAGCGAGCCCGGCTGCGCCCGCATGTCTGGATCGGACCCGGGCTGCTGAGCCTGCTGTTGCTGATCGAATTGGTCTACAGCCTTGGGCGCTACCACACTGGCGTCACGAGCGGGCAGACAGTGGGACCCCAGCAGGTGGGTACGGCGTTGTTCGGTCCTTACCTGTTGGCGGTCGAGCTGGCTTCCATGCTTCTGCTGGCAGGCCTGTTGGGGGCGTACCATCTGGGCCGGGGAGTCATGACGTTCATGGATAGGAAACCTTGATGGCGACGATACCGGTCGAGACGGGGTTCATTATCGCCGGCCTGTTGTTTCTGCTGGGTCTGATAGGGGTCCTGGTCCGGCGCAATATCATCTACATTCTGCTGGCCATCGAAATCATGCTCAATGCCGCAGGCTTGGCCTTTGTCGTGGCGGGCGCCCATTGGGAGCAGCCGGATGGCCAGGTGATGTACTTCTTCGTGCTAACGATGGCGGCGGCCGAGGTCGCCGTGGGATTGAGCTTGGTGCTCCAGATGTACCACAAGTTCAACACCCTGGATGCCAATCTGATCAACCGGATGCGGGGCTGAGATGCTGAGTCTGTTGTGGCTGGTGCCGATCTTACCCCTGGTGGGCTTTGCGATCCTGGCCGTCACCGCCGGTCAACTAGCGCGCAAAGCGGTCTCGGTGATCGCCGTCGGCGCGGTGAGTCTGTCGGCGCTCATCGCCATTGGGATAACGGTAGCCTATACCATCACCGCGCCTGCCGGCACCGTATATTCCCAGACGCTCTGGCAGTGGATGCGCGTAGGCAATTTCGCGCCCGCGGTGGCCCTGCACCTCGATGCACTTTCCATGACGATGATGGTCGTGGTCGCGTTCGTCAGCGCCTTGATCCACATCTATTCGACAGGCTTCATGGCCGACGACACGGGGTACAGCCGGTTCTTCGCGTACATGAACCTCTTTGTCGGCGCGATGCTGACCCTGGTCTTGGCGGACAACCTGCTGCTGCTGTACTTGGGCTGGGAGGGCGTGGGACTGTGCAGCTATCTGCTGATCGGCTTTTGGTATCGGGACCCGGATAATGTCCGGGCCGCACTGAAGGCCTTCTTCGTGACCCGCATCGGCGACACCGCTTTCGCCATCGGCATATTTCTGCTGTTCACGTCGCTGGGCACGCTGAACATTCCCGCCGTTCTCGACGAGATCTCCACGTACGCTCCCGGATCGACTTTGCCTACGGCGGCGGCGGCCTTGCTGCTGGTGGGCGCTATGGCCAAGTCCGCCCAGCTTCCTTTGCAGACGTGGCTGCCGGACGCCATGGCCGGTCCCACGCCGGTCAGTGCCCTGATCCACGCGGCCACGATGGTGACTGCGGGCGTCTATCTGATCGCGCGGATGCACACGCTCTTTGTGATGGCGCCCGCCGTTCTGCTGGCGGTGGCGATCATTGGGGCCGTTACGCAACTGGTGGCCTCGTTCAGCGCTCTGACCCAATATGACATCAAGCGCATCCTGGCCTATTCCACCATCAGTCAGATCGGCTACATGTTTCTCGCCCTCGGAGTAGGGGCCTGGGCGGCCGCCATCTACCACTTCGGCACGCACGCGTTCTTCAAGGCCGCCTTGTTCCTGGGAGCGGGAGTGGTCATCAAAATGCTCGATGAAGAACACGACATCTTCAAGATGGGAGGCTTGCGCCATCGGTATCCCCTCACGTTCTGGGCCTTCCTCTTTGCGGCCTTGACCCTGGCGGCGGTCCCGCCGTTGACCATCACTTTCAATAGCAAGGACCTTATTCTGAATCAGGCCTTTCTATCCAAAGGCGGGCGCGGTCTTTGGATCCTGGGCCTGATCGGGACCTTTTTGACGGCGGCGTACACGTTCCGCATGGTCTTCGTGGTCTTCTTCGGTCCCGCGCAGAGCAGGCCCGAGAAGACGCCCGCACGGTCCATGGTAGCGCCGTTCGTCGTCTTGGCGTTCCTGGGGGCCATCGCCGGGATACCGGAGTTGCTGACGGCTATCTTCGGCTCCCAGAATCTCTCCTCCTTCCTTCGTTCCGCTCTGCCCGGACCGACGCGGGACTTTCCGTCTGCCGACGGTCCGTGGCTGTTCCAGCTTATCTACGTGGCGACAGCCCTCGCGGGAATCGCCGTCGCTTATCTTCTCTACGAGCGTGCGCCCCAGTACACCCGCTCGGTCGTCTCCACCTCTGTCGGGTCATGGTTGCATCGGTGGTGGTTCGCGGATTGGGGGTTCGACTGGCTGTATCAGAAGCTGTTCGTCGGACCCTACGTGGTGCTGGCCCGCATCAATCGCAACGATGTCGTAGATCTATTCTACAAGGGACTGGCACTGATTTCGCGGGTGATCAACGGCCTGTTGTCCTCGACTGTCAACGGCAATGTACGATGGTACGTCGCGGCGGTGGCCGGCGGGGCGGTCATCGTAGTCGGGCTTGTGGTGATTCTATGATTCTGGCAGGGCTGCTCATCATCACGGCGGGCGGGGGGATTCTGGCCTGGGTCGTTGGCGCCTGGAGCGAAAGGGCTTGTCGCTGGGTGGCTCTGCTTGCTCTGTGCGCGGACTTGGCGTTGCTGATCTTCGTCTGGGTGTCCTACAGTGCGAGCGGCGGTGCGTTGATGGAACCGCCCTGGCTCCTGCAGATCGATTACCCGTGGATTGGTCCTCTCGGCATCCGGTTCCATCTGGGAATGGATGGACTGAGCCTGCTGCTTGTGACATTGACCGCCTTCCTGGGAATTGCGTCAGTCGGCGCCTCTTGGACCGAGATCCGGGAGCACGTGCCCGCGTTTCACCTGACGCTCCTGTGGACGTTGGCCGGAACGATGGGGGTCTTCCTGGCCCTTGATCTGTTCCTGTTCTACTTCTTCTGGGAGTTGATGCTGGTGCCGATGTACTTTCTCATCGGGATCTGGGGCCATGAGGGCCGCGTACGGGCGGCGTACAAATTCTTCCTCTTCACGCAGGGCGGGGGTCTCTTGCTGTTTGCGGGCATCCTGGGCCTGTACTTCCTTCATGCCCGGAACACCGGCGTCTACAGCTTTCAGTACCGCGAATTGCTGCAAGGCGTGGCATCGTCATCCTTCGCTTTCATGCTGATGCTGGGCTTCTTCCTGGGCTTTGCGGTCAAGCTGCCGGTGGTCGGCTTGCATACATGGCTGCCGGACGCCCATACCGAAGCGCCGACGGCGGGGAGTGTAGTGCTGGCGGGCTTGATGCTCAAGACCGGAGCCTACGGCTTTTTGCGCTTTGCGCTGCCACTGTTCCCAAATCAGAGTGCGGAACTGGCAAGCGCCGCGATGATCCTGGGGACGATAGGTATCCTGTATGGGGCCTTCTTGGCGTTCGCCCAGACAGACGCGAAACGGCTCGTAGCGTACACCAGCATCAGCCATTTGGGATTTGCCCTCCTGGGAATCTATGCGGGCAACCGCCTGGCTTTGCAGGGGGCCATCATCGTGCTGCTGGCGCACGGCTTGAGCACGGGCGGCCTCTTCATTGTCGTCGGCGCTTTGCAGGAGCGTTTTCACACGCGCCGGATGGACGAGCTCAGCGGGCTCTGGTCTTCCATCCCGCGCATGGGCGGTGTCGCAATGTTTCTGGCGGTGGCCTCGCTGGGTCTGCCCGGATTGGCGAATTTCGTCGGCGAGTTTCTCGTGCTTACGGGCACGTTCGCGGTGAGTCCTGTCCTGGCAGCGATTGCGGCGCTCGGTTTCGTTCTATCCTCTATCTACTCGCTCTGGTTGATCTATCGTTTATTTCAGGGGCCTGAGCGACGGATGAAGGAGGCACCGGACTTGGGCGGACGCGAAATGGCGATCTTTGGCGCCATCATTGCTGTCATTATATGGTTGGGGGTGTATCCACAACCGGTCCTCACCACCGCCAAGCCCACCGTGGACTCTCTCGTGAGCTCGGCCACGTACGTGATGCAGGCGGCCGATGAGTTTGGCGAGCGAGAACGCTCGCCCTACGAAGAGACGGGAGCGCCGGAGGCTGAGTATGACGAGCGCTGATGTGCTTCATCTTCTGCCTCTAATCGTCCTCGCCGGCGGGACCATCATCGGGATGCTCGGCATCGCGGTCTATCGGGACCATATTCTGACCCTCGTCATCACGCTGGGCACGCTGATCGGCGCATTTGTCACGCTGCGGTTCCCGCTGCATTCGCCGAATGAGTACATCACGCCCCTGGTTCAGTTCGACGGCTATGCCATTTTCTTCCTGGGGCTGCTTTTCCTGACGGCGCTGGCTGTCGCGGTGATGTCGTATGGCTATATGAGGGGGCGGGCGGTCGTTCGCGAGGAGCTTTATATCCTCCTGCTGATCGCGATGCTCGGCTGTTCGGTCCTCGTCTCCAGCACACACTTCGCGTCCTTCTTTCTGGGGCTGGAAGTGCTGAGTGTCTCTTTATACGCTTTGGCGGCCTATCTTCGCTCCCAGCCGACCGATATCGAGGCAGGCCTCAAGTATCTCATTCCGGCAGCCACGTCCAGCAGCTTCCTATTGTTTGGCATGGCCATGGTTTACGCTCATACGGGGACGATGGAGCTATCCGGCCTGGCGCAGTTCGCCACCGGGACCTGGCACAAGAGCGATCTGCTCGCCCTGGCCGGCATGGGAATGATTCTGATCGGCATCGGATTCAAGCTGGCCCTGGTGCCGTTTCATTTCTGGGCGGCGGATGTCTACGAAGGGGCGCCCGCGCCGGTGACGGCCCTGATCGCCACGGCGTCCAAGGGCGCGGTCTTTGCCTTGTTGCTGCGCTACTTCAGCGCGATGGGCATCCAGGTGCGTGAGCCATTCTTCGTCATCTTCACGGTGGTCGCGATCGCTTCGATGTTCCTGGGGAACTACCTGGCCCTGTTCCAGAGCAACCTCAAGCGTCTGCTCGCCTATTCCTCGATTGCCCACATGGGTTATCTGCTGGTAGCCTTCCTGGCAGGGGGGCGGCTGGCCGTCACGGCGGTGATGTTCTATCTGCTCGCCTACTTCATCACGACGCTGGGTGCTTTCGGCGTCCTCACGGCTCTGTCGAATAAGGATACCGACTTCAGCCATTTGGCGGGCTATCGCGGGTTGGTTTTTCACCATCCGCTGCTGGGCACGGTGCTGGCTGTGATGATGTTTTCTCTGGCGGGGATTCCCCTGACGGCGGGCTTTCTCGCCAAATTCTATGTGTTGTTCGCAGGTGTACGGTCGGCCTTGTGGCTGCTGGTTCTCGTGCTCATTGTCAACAGTGTGGTCGGGCTGTTTTATTATCTGCGCGTCATCGTCGCGATCTATCAGCCAGTTCCGTTGACGCCGGAGGAGTCCCGGGCCGGTCAACCGTATCGACCTGCACCTTCCGCTTCCCTCATCGGCGGGGTTCTCCTGGTCGTGCTGACCGTCGGTTTGATCTGGCTCGGTGTCTATCCGGGGCCGGTGATCCGCTGGATCGAGGCGCTTCTGGGTTTGTAGTCGCGGTTTATACAAGGATGTTCCCATGGAAACGAATACATCGCTCGAACGGAAAACGAGAAGGAACCGGAAGGCCCAGGACTATCTGGACACGCTCTGCATCAACACGATCCGCACGCTCGCGATGGATGCGGTTCAGAAGGCTGACTCGGGGCATCCGGGCACGCCCATGGCCCTGGCGCCGGCAGCGTACGTACTCTGGACGAAGTTCCTGCGGTACAATCCCGCCAACCCGCAATGGTTCAATCGGGACCGCTTCATCCTGTCCGCGGGCCATGCCTCCATGCTGCAATATGCGCTGCTCTTTCTGACGGGCTACGATCTGACGCTCGACGACCTCAAGAACTTCCGGCAGTGGGGCAGCAGGACGCCGGGCCATCCGGAGTACACGCGCACACCGGGCGTGGACACGACGACCGGCCCCCTCGGCCAGGGATTCATGAACGCGGTCGGCATGGCGATCGCGGAGGCGCACCTCGCGGCGGTGTTCAACCGGCCGGGGCACGACATCGTGGACCACTACACCTACGCGATTTGCAGCGACGGCGACCTGATGGAAGGCGCCTCGCACGAGGCTGCTTCCATCGCGGGACACCTGAAACTGGGCAAGATCATCTTCCTCTACGATGACAACCACATCAGCATCGAAGGCAAGACGGAGCTTACCTTCACCGACGACGTGGCCCGGCGCTTCGAGGGCTACCATTGGCACGTGCAGAACCTGGGCGAGAAGGCCAACGACCTCGCCGCCATCACCCGGGCCCTGCGCAGAGCACAACAGGAGAAAGATCGGCCCTCCTTGATTATCATCCGCACTCACATCGGCTATGGGGCCCCCCACATGCAGGACACGAAAGAGGCGCACGGGCAGGCCTTGGGCGAGGAGGAAGTCAAGTTGACCAAGAGAGCCTATGGCTGGCCCGAGGACGAACACTTCTATGTCCCGCAGGAGGTGCTGAACCACATGCGCCAAGCGAAAGATCGTGGCCGGGAGCTTGAGGCGGCGTGGAACCAGAGGTTCGGCGACTATAAGGCGCAGCATGCGGACCTGGCCCGGCTGTTTGCAGCCTCCCTTCACGGGGACCTGCCTGCCGACTGGGCCGGCGATATCCCCGAATTCCAAGCGGACCAAGGTCCGATGGCCACGCGCGATGCGGGCAGCAAAGTGCTCAACGCCATTGCCCGCCGGGTGCCGTGGCTGATGGGGGGCAGCGGGGACCTCTCGCCCTCGACCAAGACGCTGATCGAGGATTCCGGTTACCTGGAAGCGGGCCAGTATCAAAACCGCAACATCGCCTGGGGTGTGCGCGAGCACGGCATGTGCGGGTGCACCTCCGGCCTGGCGCTGCATGGTGGGATTCGCCCCTATGCGGCGACGTTCTTCATTTTCACCGATTATGCCCGGCCTTCCATTCGCTTGGCGGCGATGATGGGACTGCCCGTGATCTACCTCATGACGCACGACTCCATCGGCCTGGGCGAGGATGGTCCCACGCACCAGCCCGTCGAGCACCTGGCCTCCTTCCGGGCCCTGCCGCACCTGTGCGTGATTCGGCCGGCGGACGCCCATGAGACCGCCTGGGCGTGGCGGGCCGCCATGAGGCGCAACCAAGGGCCGACGATGCTCCTTCTGACACGCCAGAAAGTGCCCATCTTCGATCGTACGAACCTCGGCTCCGCCGAGGGTTTGCTCCAGGGCGCGTACATCCTTTCCCGGGAGCAGGCGGACAGGCCTGATGTGATCCTCATCGCCAGCGGCTCCGAGGTCCAACTCATCCTGCAAGCCCAGCCGGAACTGGAAAAGCAGGGCATTCATGCCCGCATCGTCAGTATGCCCTCGTGGGAGCTGTTCGACCAGCAGGACCAAAGCTACCGCGACGAGGTCCTGCCTCCCGAGGTGACGGCACGTCTGGCGGTCGAGGCGGGAGCGGCACTGGGCTGGTGCCAATACGTCACCGACCACGGAGACACGATCACCCTCCACGAATTCGGCGCCAGTGCCCCGGCCAAGGTGGTCTTCCAGCACTATGGCTTCACGGTGGAGAACGTGGTCGATCACGCCAAAACGCTGGTGCAGAGGTAAGAGAGAGATGGAGCATCCCCTCGATATCTCGGTGTTGTTCCTCGACATTGGCGGGCTGATCCTGACGAACGGCTGGGACCGCGCCATGCGCCGGCGGGCAGCGGAGACCTTCGGCCTGGACTTCGACGAGATGAACGAGCGGCACAACCTGACGTTCGATACCTACGAGCGCGGCCTGCTGAGCCTGGATGAATACCTCCAGCGGGTCGTTTTTCACCAAGCCAGGTCATTCACACCCGAGCAGTTCAAGTCCTTCATGTTCGAGCAGTCGCAGTCTCTGGGTGACAACCTGAGACTGTTTCGAGAGATCGCCGATGCGTATGGTCTACGCGTCGCGGCGGTCAGCAACGAAGGCCGGGAACTGGCTACCCATCGCATTCGCAAATTTCACCTTGTGGATTTCATGGATTTCTTTATCATCTCTTCGTTCGTCCGCTTCCGAAAACCAGATGAGGACATCTTTCGGCTGGCCCTGGACATCGCCCAGGTCCGGCCGGAGCAGGCGCTCTACATCGACGATCGGTTGCTGTTCGTGGAAGTGGCCCAAGGGATGGGGATCCACAGCATCTATCACGAGGACCTGGAGAAGACCTGCAGGTCATTGGAGGACCTTGGCTTGACTTTGCCCGAATCCTGCGTGCTCCGATGACCCATGCCCTGACCGTTGACCGGCTCCAGTTCGCCACCACCGTCACCTTCCACTACCTGTTCGCGCAGTTGACGATGGGACTGGCGTTCCTGATCGTCCTGTTCGGCCTTCTCGGCTACCGGCGCCACGACGAGAGCTACACGCGGGCGGCGCACTTCTGGACGGCGATCTTCGCCATCACCTTCGCTTTCGGCGTCGCCACCGGCGTGCCCATGGAGTTCCAGTTCGGCACGAACTGGGCGGGCTTCTCCCAGTTTGCCGGCGGCGTGATCGGGCAGACGCTGGCCATGGAGGGCGTCTTTGCGTTCTTCCTGGAATCCTCCTTCCTGGGCATCATGCTGGCGGGAGCCAAACGCGTCGGGCCAAGGCTCTTTTGGGCATCCTCTCTGATTGTCTTTTTCGCTGCGTGGCTTTCGGCGTATTTCATCCTGGCGACCAACGCCTGGATGCAGTACCCGGTCGGCTGCCGCGTCGCCGCCGACGGCACCGTCCAGCTCGACAGCTTCTTTCGCCTGTTGACCAATCCCTGGCTGCTCTGGCAATACACGCACAACCAGTGTGCGGCGCTGGCCACCGGCTCCTTTGTGGTCGCCGGGACGGGCGCCTACTACGTACTGGCGCGCAAGCATCTGGAACAGGGCCGGCTCTTCCTGCGCGTCGGGTTGATCGTCGCGGCCTGCGCCAGTTTTCTGCTGGTGTTCCCCACGGGGGATCGCGAGTCTCTTCAGGTATGGAGGCATCAGCCCGTTAAAGGCGCTGCCATGGAGGGCCTGTTCTTCACCGAGCAGCCGGCGGCGATCACCATTGTCGGGCAGCCGAACATGGAAACGCTGACGATTGACAATCCGATCAAGATTCCCGGTCTGCTGAGCTTTCTTACCTATCGGCGGTTCACGGCGGAAGTCCGCGGCCTGACGTCGTTCCCGCGCGAGGAGTGGCCGGACCTGGTCCCCCTAGTCTACTATGCCTATCACATCATGATCACCTTGGGGACGATCTTCATCGCGATTACCTTCGTGGCGGTGTTTCTGTTATGGCGGAGGCGGCTCTTCGAAAGCCGCTGGATGCTGTGGATTGTGATGCTCGCAACTCCCTTTCCCTATATTTCCACCACGGCCGGGTGGGTCGCGGCGGAAATCGGCCGCCAGCCCTGGTTGGTCTACGGCCTCTTTCGTACGGCGGATGGGTCCTCGCCTCTGGTCGCCTCCGGCAACGGCTGGTTCACGTACATCGGCTTTGCAGGTCTCTACCTTCTCTTGGGGCTCGCCTACATCGTCCTGATGCTCGGCCTGCTGGGGCGGGGGCCGCAATCGGGTGTGGAAGTCCCGGAGTATTCGCAAGCCCCGCCCAGTCCCACGAGTGAAGAAGAGTAGAGCGCCAATCCTAGATCCATGGAAACGGCTTGGTTTGTCATTGTTGCTCTGGCCACCGCCACGTATGCGGCCACGGACGGTTTCGATCTGGGGATCGGCATCCTGTTTCCGCGGCTCGGGCGCAACGACGTGGAGCGGGCCACGGTGCGCGCGACGATCAGCCATCTCTGGCGGGCTTATGAGGTGTGGCTGATCGTGCTCGGCGCGCTGCTATTTCTGGCGTTCCCCCGGCTCTATGCGGTCAGTTTCAGCGGCTTCTATCTGGCGTTCATGATCCTGTTGTGGTGCCTGATCGGACGAGGGCTGTCGCTGGAGGTTCGCTCTCATCTCGGCTCACCCGTCTGGCGCGCCGCCTGCGACATCCTGTTTCCCATCGCCAGTTTCCTGATTGCCTTCGCGCTGGGCGCGGCCGCCGGCAACGTCGTCCGGGGCGTCCCGCTCGACGCGCGTGGGCAACTGTTCCTGCCCCTCTGGACGAACCTGTCGCTCCAGGCCGGACCGGCGATTTTCGACTGGTACACGTTGATCACGGGTGCCCTGGCGGTGGGCGTTTTCGCTCTGCACGGAGCCAACTACGTCGCTCTGAAAACCACCGACGAACTGCATCGCCGGGCGCGGCGGATAGCGCTGTGGTCGGCGCTCCCGACCGTCGCCTTGGGCGTGGTCAGCTTCCTCCTGGCTCCGCAGATCAATCCGCCGCTCCTGGCGAACTACCAGGCGCACCCGGGCCTCTACCTGATTGTCGCGTTGACCGCCGGTGCCCTTGTTGCCACGGTCCTCTCGGCGGCGTTGGGGCATGACCTTGCCGCGTTTGGGGCCTCCGGCCTGCTGATCGTCGGCGCCATTGCGGCGGTGGCCGTGGCCTTGTATCCCAACCTGCTGCCGGGCACGCCCGATCCCGCGTACAGTCTGACGATCCACAACGCTTCCGCCTCCCCCTACGCGCTGAAAGTGGCCCTGATCTGGTTCGTCATCGGGCTGACGCTGATCGGCATCTACACGCTCGTCACCCATCGTCCTTTTGTCGGACGAGTCCACGCGGGAAGCGAGGAATACTGACCCCTTATACCTCCGGACAAGCACCACCCGTGCTTGGGCCGTCCGGCTCCGATATGCCCGCGCAGTCCCAAACCGTACCCTCGGATCGTAACGACCAAAGGGAATCTCCGGCGCCGAGCTCCGCGCTCGGCGCGACCAAGCGTGTCTCCCATCGTCGGCGTCGGTGGATCATCCTCATCGGCCTGATCGTGCTTGCCATTGCGCTTGCGGTCGGCGTCTACTACTACTGGGAATCGCGGTACTACGCGTCCACGGACGACGCGTACATTGAGGGCCATCCCGTCAGCGTGAGCGCCCGCGTCGCCGGCAACGTAGTGGGCGTTCACGTCAAAGATAATCAGCACGTTCCGCCGGGGGAATGGCTTGTAGAGGTGGACCCGTGCGACTATCAGATCGGCGTGGCGCGAGCGGAGGCAGCGCTGCAGGCCGCGCAGGCCAACGAACAGAAGGCCGCGGCCGATGTGGAGGCCACGCGCGCCGACTGGACCAAGAAGGAGCAGGATTGGCACCGCAACGAGGAACTGGTCAAACAAGGCGCCGTCACGACGCAAACGGCGGAGCACAGCCGCGCCGACGCGGCGGCGGCCAAGGCGAATCTGGATGCCGCCGAGAGGGGTCTGGCTGCGGTACGCGCCCAGACCGGCGTAGCCAAGGTCGCTGTGGATGCCGCACATCTGCAACTCTCCTACACGCAGGTCCACGCCCCGGAGGCGGGATATGTCACGCAAAAGTCCGTCGAGGTGGGCGCCTACGTCAATGTCGGTCAGCCCTTGCTGGTGATCGTGTCCGACCGGATGTTCGTGATCGCCAATTTCAAAGAGACGCAATTGACGCATATGCGTCCCGGCCAACCGGCGACGATCCGTATCGATGCCTATCCCGGCGTGAGCTTCCGGGGCCATGTCGACAGTATTCAAGCCGGCACCGGGCCCACGTTCAGCCTGTTCCCTCCGGAGAACGCTACCGGCAACTTCGTGAAGATTGTGCAGCGCGTTCCCGTCAAGATCGTTTTCGATGGGCCGCCCGACCCTAATCATCGGCTGCTTTTGGGTCTGTCCGTACAACCGAAAGTAAGGATCCGGGATGCCGGGGAACAATGACGAGGGGGGAGTGGAGAGCCGTGGCACCGGCAAGTACTGATAATCGATCCTCCACCGCCCGTCCGATCAGTCCCTGGATCATCGCCATGACGGTCATGCTGGCGACCTTCATGGAGGTCCTGGACACCAGTGTCGCGAACGTCGCGCTACCCCACATTGCCGGCGGGCTGAGCGTGGATGTGCAGGAGAGTACGTGGGCCCTGACCGCCTATCTGGTTTCCAATGCCATCGTCCTGCCGCTGACCGGCTGGCTCGGACCCTTGTTCGGGCGCAAGAATGTCTATCTGACCTGCGTGGGGCTGTTCACGCTGAGCTCTCTTCTGTGCGGTCTGGCCCCGAGCCTGGACCTGCTGATCCTCTTTCGCATCTTCCAGGGGATTGGGGGCGGGGCCCTGCAGCCGATCTCACAGGCGATCCTGTTGGAAAGCTTCCCGCCGCAGAAACGCGGTCAGGCCATGGCGGTCTTCGGCATGGGCGTCGTGGTCGCCCCGATCATAGGACCGGTCCTGGGCGGCTGGCTCACCGACAATATCAGTTGGCGCTGGATCTTCTTCATCAACCTTCCGGTCGGCCTGCTTTCCATCTTCCTGACCACGCTGCTGATCTTCGACCCACCGTACCTGGTTCGGCGCCGCTGGGGGAGCATTCAGATCGACTACTTCGGGCTCGGCCTGATTGCCGTAGGGCTGGGCTGCCTGCAGATCTTCCTCGACAAAGGCCAGATCGAGGATTGGTTCGCCTCCCGACTGATCCTCGTGACGGGGGCGCTGGCGCTGGTCTGCCTGAGCGTGCTGATCGTCTGGGAGCTATTCCACCCGGCACCCATCATGAACCTGCGGCTGTTGCGCGACCGGAACTTCGCCGTGGGCGTCCTGACGATGCTCATCATCGGCTTCACGCTGTACGGCAGTGTCCTGCTCTTGCCGGTCTTCTTACAGCAGCTCCTGGGGTATACGGCGACGCTGGCGGGAATGGCCCTGTCGCCGGGCGGGCTTTTCACGTTGCTCATGATGCCCCTCGCCGGGACCCTGGTCGGACGGGTCCAGGCGCGGTACCTGCTCATCGTGGGTCTGGCGATCGTGGCCTACTCTCTGTTCTACATGGCCGGCTACACCCTCCAGATCAGCTTCTGGCAGGCCGCGATGGGCCGCATCATCCAGGCGGTAGGCTTGGCCTTCTTGTTTGTGCCGATCAATGCGGTCGCCTTCTTTTTCATCCCGAAAGAGCAGACCGGCCAGGGCACGGCCATCATCAATCTCGTGCGCAACGTCGGCGGCAGCTTCGGGATTGCGTTTGTCACCACGGTACTGGCCCGCCGGACGCAATTCGCCCAAAGCCTGCTGGTCCACCATCTGACGCCTTTGAACCCTATCTATGAGCACGCCGTGTCAGGTCTCCAGGCGGTCCTGACGTATCGCGGGATGAATCCGACGCAGGCGCATAGGGGTGCGCTGAGTGTCATCAACGGTACACTCCTGCGTCAGTCCGCCATGTTGGCCTACATCGACGTGTTTCGCACCCTGGGCGTCATCTGCCTCGCGGTCATTCCCCTGATGTTTCTGCTCAAGAAAATCAAGCAAGGCACCGGAGGCATGCCGGCCCTCCACTGAGCCATCTATCCCTGGCAATTACCTCAGGCGAATCAAGCGTTTTCCTTATGGTCCCGCGGAACAAGGGCGAGTAGGTAAACCTCGTCCGATCAGATATCGGTCGTGCCACTAGGGCTCTGAGAGAAGGGGAGAACGCCATGGAGTGGAGAAAGCGGATCGAGGCCACCACCATTGTTTTGGCGCTGAGCGTATGGGGTTGGCCGTCATCCGCACGGGCGGCATCCGAGTCCGGCCCGGCGGACCCGAACCAAAAGGGCAACTACGTATCGCGACGGGAGTATGACGCTCTCAAGAAAGAAATGAACGACGTGAAAGCCCAGGTGGCAGCGCAAAACCAAACCCCACAGGAGACGGCGCGAACGCGGCCGATTGCCGAAAGCCTGGGCTTGACGGACACGAGACTGCTGATCACGGGGGACGCGGCCGCCGGTTACTTCGACCCCCAGGGGCAGTCCAGCACCTTCACGGCGGAGTTCAATCCCATGTTCTTGTGGCAGTTGAACGAGCGGCTGTTCTTTGAAGGCTCGCTGGAATTGGGGCTAGAAGGCCCGGAGTTGGGTGGCGAAGGGTCGGAGACGGAAGTGGAACTGGATTTGGCCTACCTAACCTATCTGATCAATGACTATGCTCTGGCCGGCGCGGGAAAATTCTCCGTCCCCTTCACCACCTATCACAATCACCTCGACCCAAGCTGGATCAATAAGCTGCCCATTGATCCGTTGGTCTACGGGGATGGGGGGATCGCACCGGACACCGGGGTGGGCGCCTTTGTCACCGGTGCGGTTCCTTATCGGAATATGTTGTTCAACTATACGGTTTTCCTGACGAACGGGCCGGCCCTGATCACGGACGACCCTGAGAGCGCGGGCAGCTTGAATTTCGACAATTTCAACGACCTGAACAACAATAAGGCACTCGGCTTCCGCGTTGGTTTCCTGCCTATTCCGGAACTGGAGGTGGGCTATTCCTTTGAGTTTTCGCGGCCCAATCCGCCGGGCTTTGCGACGGTTCATTCGACGCTGCACGGCGTGGACCTCAACTACGTCGCTCCCTTGGCCGCCCTCAAAGGCCAGCTCACCGCACGCGGGGCCTGGATCTGGTCGGATCTGAGCGACGTCACCTACGATCCGACCGGAGACCTGGGGTTCGGGCCGTTGTTTTTCGACAACGATCGCAATGGGGGGTATGCCGAAGTCGCCTACCGCCCCCTCGATGTGTCGGAGCGGATCCTGCGGAACTTCGAGTTCGTCCTGCGTTATGATCGACTGGACATCCCCTCCGACGCACCGGGCGGCGGCACGCGGGAGCAGTGGACTCCCGGCATCGACTATTGGATCACGGCACGAACCCTCTTGAAGGTGGCGTACACCTTTGATTCGAGTGGACCGGACGCAGATATGTTCGCGCTGCAATTCGCGACAGGTTTCTAAGCAGGAGGTTGTTATGGTACTCGGCGGCTCGCATCCGCGCGTGGTCGCGTGGCTGGTGGTGATTTCTGTGATTCTCAGCATTGGGATGGCCACCAGTTGCTCCACGACCGATCGCAGCAGTCCCCAAGCCGGCCGGAGCAGTCCCCCGGTGGTTCGCCCCGCGACCTTCCGCGAAGTGGCCGACCCCGCCAGTGCCCCAGGCGACGCCGATGCCCCGTCCGCCGGCGTCCAGAAGGGCAAAGAATTATATGATACGCTTGGCTGCGCGGGCTGCCACAAGGTGAACGGCCAAGGAGGAACGGCGGGGCCGGATCTATCCAACGAAGCCAATCAAGGCCGATCCCGGTCGTGGCTCGCCACACAGATTCGCAATCCCAAGATACACAGCCCGCAAACGATCATGCCCGCCAACGGCAGCCTGTCGGACCAGCAGGTCGACAATCTGGTGGACTACCTGCTGAGCCTCAGCAGCGAGCGGGCCGGGGCCGCGGCCGCATCGATCGCGCCGGGCCGGCCGACGGCGTCGGCTGTTTCCTCGGCGATAGTCACGGGGGGGACGCAGTGGTCGCAGCGGTGTGGGCAGTGCCACAATCTCCGCCCACCATCGGAGTATGACGACGCGCAATGGACGGCGGCCGTGCACCACATGAGAGTACGCGTTCCGCTGACCGGCCAGGAGCAGAGAGATATCCTCGCGTTTCTGCAGGCGAGCAATTGAGCGGTCCGGTCGGACCCGGCGGGGCGGGAATGAGTCGATTGCGGGCAACGAAAGGCCATGGACGACGGGAAGATGGTGTCTGATCGCAGCAAACCGCACGCCTCCCGCCGAGAGTTTCTGCGCCTCGCGACAGGGCTAGTCTCGGCGATCATCGGCCTGCTTTTGGGAATTCCTTTCGTCGCGGCGCTCGTTGCGCCCACGTATCGTAAGAGCCAATCGCCCTATGCCCGAGTAGGGGAGGTGGGCCCGCTGCCGACGGAGCAGCCGGTCGACTTGAGATTCCGGTTTCAGACCACCGACACTTTCCTCAAAGAGACCGAGACCCACGAGGTTTGGGTGATCAAACACTCCGACAGCGATTTGACCGTGTTCTCGCCCATTTGCACCCATCTGGGCTGTCATTACGACTGGGCGGCATCGGCTCAGGAGTTTGTCTGTCCCTGTCATAACAGCATCTTCTCGATCACCGGCAAAGTCCTCGCCGGTCCGGCGCCTCGCCCTCTCGATACGCTCCCCTATCGAATCGAACACGGGGTTCTCTACGTGAAGTGGGAAAGGTTCCAGGCCGGAATCCCGGAGAAGATACAGGGTTAGGTGGTGCGATGCGGAGTGGTGTCAAAACCTGGATCGACGATCGGTTGCCCCTCCGGGCCGCCGTGCGCTGGGGACTGGAAGAGGATATCCCCGGCGGGGCCAGCTATGCCTACGTTTTTGGCAGCGCGAATCTATTCCTTTTCCTGCTGCTGGCCGTCACGGGGGTTCTGCAACTGTTCTACTACGTGCCGACCACGGACCATGCCTACGAGAGCGTGATGTACCTGCGCTTGCAGGTGCCGTTCGGATGGCTGGTCCACGGACTCCACTACTGGTGTGCGCAGGCGTTCGTGGTCGTCGTCGGTTTGCACGCCGCCCGCGTCTTCCTCTGGGGTGCCTACAAGAATCCGCGGGAGTTGACTTGGCTGATGGGGGTCCTCCTTCTGCTGTTGGTGGCCGCCATGGCGTTCACGGGGCCGCTGCTGGCCTGGGACCAATTGGGATACTGGGCGGCCGAGGTCGGGACCAGCATCGCCGGGACGGTCCCCTGGATCGGCGATTTCCTGGAGCGTTTCGTTCGCGGCGGCGAAACCATGGGGCAGGGGACACTTTCGCGATTCTTCATTTTCCACGTGGCGATTGTGCCGGCCGTGCTGTTTGCCTTCATCGTCCTCCATCTGGCGGCGTTTCGGCAGTTCGGCGGCGCCGGGCCGTGGAACCCGGAGGCACGCCGGCACGTCGGCAAGTTCTGGCCGGACCAGGTGTACAAAGACGTGCTGATCACTTCTCTCGCCTTTATCATCCTCGTAGGCTTTTGTGTCTTTTGGCGCGCGCCGATCACCGGGGTGGCGGACCCGCTGGGCCGGTCCCTCACGCCGAAGCCGGCTTGGAACTTTCTGTTCCTTTACCAGGCGCTCAAGTCGTTCCAAGGGCCGTGGGAGGTCCTGGGAACGGTCGGTGTGCCCCTGGCGATCATCCTGCTGCTGTTCTTCCTGCCGTTCTACGATCGGAATTCCGAGCGAAGTCCGCGCCGCCGCCCGATCGCCATAGTGGGAGGGACGGCTCTCGTTATTCTGATCCTGGCGTTGACCGTGATGGGGCAGCTTTCTCAGCCGCTGGCCATCGGGGCGCGCGCCGCTCCTGCCACGCCGCAGGGAGCCCCTCCCAAGCCGGGCGCACCGGCCGAGCCGAATAAAGGCGCCGCGGCCCCATCCGGGAAAGTTGCGTCTGCCAACATTCAGAAGGGCCGGGAACTCTACCAATCCCAGGGGTGTGCTGCCTGCCACAAGATCGACGGACAGGGCGGCGCGGTCGGTCCCGACTTATCCAACGAAGGAAGCAAAGGTCGGTCTGCCGATTGGCTGGTCGCGCAGATTCGAAATCCGAAAGTGCACAACGCGGCCTCGATCATGCCACCCTATCCTGCCCTCAGTCAAGAGCAGCTTGCGAACCTAGTCGTGTACCTGCTCAGCCTCCACAGCGGGGCCGAGAAGCCGACGGCAGGTGGGAAGAAGGAGTCGTCGGCGGTCACCACGGGTGCAGAGAGTCAGCATTTGCCGATGTCCGGCAAGCAGGGACCTCCCGGCGCGGCCGCGACTCTGATCGGCGGTGTGAAGCTCGGGCGCAGGTTGTTCGCGGATTACTGCAATTCCTGCCACGGCCCCGAAGGCACGGACAGGGTCCCCGATCCGGGCTCGGAGAAAGGGATAGTGCCGGGCCTGAATCCCATCGACCCGAACTTGTCCAGTGATGACCCATCGGTCTTTGCGGCGCAGATCGACCGGTTCATTCAGCACGGCTCTATCCCCAAGGGCTCGCACCCGGCCATCTATATGCCCGGGTATGGCGATGGCATGACCCTCACGCAGCCGCAGATCGCCGCCATCGAAGCCTATATCCTCGACCTGAATGGTGTGGATCGAGCCGCGATCGAGCATCCGGGCATGTCGCCCCGGCGTTTCTTCCTATGGACCCTGGTTGCCCTGGGCGCCATCGGCGCTATGGCGGTCCTTCGGTTCCTCGTCCGGAAGTGAGGAGGTTTAAGGCAGATATGAAACCCCTGGAAGGACAGACAGCATTAGTCACGGGAGCCAGTTCCGGCATCGGAGCTCAAATCGCCATTGCCATGGGAGCGGCCGGTGCGCAGGTGGGTGTCAACTATCCCTTCGACCAAGGACCGGCCGACCAGGTGGTGAGCGCGATCACCCGGGCGGGCGGCGCGGCCATCGCCTTGCAGGCCGACGTGAGCCGCGAGGATCAGGTCATCCAGATGTTCCAGACTCTCATCGGTATGTACGGCACCGTCGACATTCTGGTCAGTAACGCGGGGATTCAGAAAGACGCTGCCTTTGCGGAAATGACCCTGGCGCAGTGGAATGCCGTGCTCGGTGTCAATCTCACCGGCGGTTTTCTCTGTGCCCGCGAGGCGGTGAAGGAGTTTCTCCGCCGCGGCGTGGTCCCCGAACGGTCCCGGGCCGCCGGCAAGATCATCTTCACCAGCTCCGTGCATGAGATCATCCCCTGGGCGGGACACGCCAATTACGCGACCTCCAAGGGCGGCATCATGCTGCTGATGAAGACTATCGCCCAGGAACTGGCCCCACAGAAGATTCGCGTCAACAGCATCGGCCCCGGCGCGATCAAGACGGCGATCAACGAGAGCGTCTGGTCGGACCCGCAGGGGGCCGCTTCCATGTGCAAGCTGATTCCCTACGGCCGGATCGGCGAAACGACCGATGTGGCCCCGGTCGCGGTGTGGCTGGCCTCTGACGCCTCCGACTATGTCACCGGCACGACGATCTTCGTGGACGGCGGCATGCTCCTCTACCCGGGCTTCCGAACGGGAGGATGAGATGAGCAAGAGAGACTATCCGCCCCTGGGGACTACGGGTTCATCGCCGATGGCCACGCCGCGGCCCTGGTCTCGAAGGTCGGCTCGATCGACTGGTGCGGCCTGCCCCGGTTCGATGCGGAAAGCTGCTTCGGTCGGCATCCGCTTGGCGGAGGAACTCCGTCGCGAGGTCCCGGTCCGCACGTGGAAGAAGAATCGGGACAAGATCCGCCAGAAGATCGAGCAATCGGGATACGACCGCCGTCGCGGCGTCTTCATCCAGGCATTCCGGCGTCCCGTGATGGACGCCGCTCTGCTGTTGATCCCCACGGTAGGCTTCGTGGCCTACGACGACGAGCGTATGATCCGCACGACCAATGCGATTCGTCAGGACCTTGACTGGGACGGGTTTCTCTATCGCTATCCGCCGGGCGATGATGGTCTCAAAGGAAGAGAGGGGGTCTTCCTGGCCTGCTCGTTCTGGCTGGCGCGGTGTCTGGCACATCAGGGCCGGCGGGAGGAGGCTCGGACTGTTTTCGAGCGTGCCCTGTCCGCCGGCAACGATCTCCAGTTGTTCTCGGAAGAGTTCGATACCCGCACGGGCCAGATGCTGGGCAACTTCCCCCAGGCTCTCACCCATTTGTCTTTGATCACCGCCGCTGTGGCGCTGGGTAAAATCCTATGAGGCAAGATCAAGATCTGATAACGCAGGATGAGGTCAGCGCTGCGCCTTGCGCGCCCTCCCGGCAAGCGATTGTCCTGGAGGTCTGTGTGTTCCTGTTCCTCATCCTGCCCTCCATGGTGCTGGCGTACTTTGCCGGGAGCCAGGACCAGATCAGCTTCGTTCTTCTGGCGGTCTCCGTGATCTTCCGGGACCTGGGACTGGTCAGCCTGATCCTCTTTCTCGCCTGGCGCGACCGTGAGCCGGTGAGCCGCCTGGGGCTGAACTCGAGAAATCTCGATGGCAACATCCTGCTGGGGTTCGTGCTGTACGTTCCCTTCCTGATTGTGATCGGTCTGGTGACGCAAGTGCTGACGGCCCTCGGTCTGTCCCAACCTTCAGAGCCCGGCCCTTCCTATTTTCACGTAGGCGGCCATTGGGAGTTGGCTCTGGCGGTGGTTCTGGTGATCGTGGTCGCCATCTCGGAAGAAACGATCTTTCGTGGATATCTCATTCGTCGTTTGCACACGGCCACAGGCAGCCTGGCGGGCGCCGTGTTGCTCTCGTCCATCTTCTTCGCTCTGGGCCACGGCTACGAAGGTTCGCTGGGCGTGATCACCGTCGGTGTGATGGGGCTGATCTTCAGCCTGATCTACTTGTGGCGGAAGAGCCTGGTTGTCCCCATCATCCTGCACTTTCTTCAAGACTTCATCGCGATCGTCGTGGCGCCATATTTGACCTAGGTGGAACCATGGAGAGGATTGGAATGATGGAATGGTGGAATAATGGAACATTGCGAAGAGCGTCGGGCGCTTATCCATCATTCCATTGTCCCGTACTTGCGTTGCTCCTGCTGTCGGTGCTTGTCTTGCCGACGTGGGCTCTCTCCGCAGCGGTTGGACCGCTGCATGTTCGAGATGCCTCGGCTGCGCAGCGCGGGCGAGAGGTCCGCGACACCACGGCGGTGCCGCGCGGGAGCGTCGCTGTGCCGGAAGACTCTGTGACCGAGCACACGATGCTCGTGCGCGGACGTCCGATTCACTATCGGGCGACCGCCGGGTTCCTGCCGATCCAAAGAGACTCCGAGCAACCCGTCGCCCACATCTTCTTTGTCGCGTACGAGCGTCTCGATGCAGGAGACGCGGGTAACGCTTCTAATCCGCAATCCGGCAACTCCGCCGGAGGCGGACGCCAGTTGCCCGGTGCCGTTGCGGCAATCCGCAATCCGACAACTCCGCCGAAGGCGGACGCCAGTTGCCCGGTGCCGTTCCGGCAATCGAATCGCCCTATCACCTTCGCTTTCAACGGTGGCCCCGGCGCTTCCGCCGTCTGGCTGCACATGGGGGCCTTCGGACCGAAACGGGCCATCCTGGCAAACGATGGGACGTCTCTGCCCCCCTCGAACCAATTGCGGGACAACGAGCAGACCTGGCTGGAGTTCACCGATCTGGTCTTTGTAGACCCCGTGGGCACTGGTTTCAGCCACGCCGGCCCGGGGGTTGAGCCCGAGCAGTTCTATAGCGTCCAGAAAGATACCGAGATCGCGGCGGATTTCGTCCGGCTGTTCGTGACGCAGCACGAGCGATGGCTCTGTCCGCAGTTTCTTGTGGGGGAGAGTTATGGGACTGCCCGTGCGGTAGGCATGGCCAGACGCCTGCAGGATCGTTACGGCCTCTACGTTAACGGCCTCATTCTGTTGTCCTCCGCGCTGAATCTGGGCGTGATCTCTTTCGATCCCGGCAATGATCTGCCCTATGCTCTGAGCCTGCCCTCGTACACGGCGGTGGCACAATATCACGGTCAGTTGCGGGACGGGTCGGCTTCCGATCTCGAACGGACCTTGCAGCGAGTGCAGGCGTGGGCTTTGGGAGACTACCTCGCCGCGCTGGCCCAGGGTCGATCGCTCTCCCCGCCCCAGTCCCGCGAAATCGCTAAGAAACTGGCCGAGTACACCGGTCTGCCGGAGGACATGGTTGTCCAGAATCGTCTGCGGATCGGTTCGGCCGGTTTTGCCCAGGGGCTGCTCAGCCCCGAGGGCCGGGTGCTGGGCCTGCTGGACGGCCGCGTGACGGCTCCCAGCGTCCCGCTCCCGCGCCGGCCCTGGATTGACCCATCGCTCTTTATCGTCGAAGGGCCGTTTGTCGCCGCGTTCAACAGCTATGTCAGGACCCAGCTTGGTTTCAAGACCGACCGACCCTACATCTTCTTGTCGGATAAAGCGAACGAATCTTGGAACTGGGGGTCCGGCCGGCAAGGCTATTTCAATATCGCCCCGGTCCTGGCGGACGTTATCGGACTGGATAACCGGCTGCGGGTCTTTGCGGCCGCCGGATACTACGATCTCACCACCCCCTATCTGAGCCAGGAATATGTCTTCCATCACCTTGATTTGCCCTCCGACCTGGCACAGAACATCACTTTCCGACGATACCACGCAGGTCACCAGATCTATACCTCCGAGGACGCGCTGCGGCAGTTGACCGAGGATGTCCGGACTTTTGTGACGGCCCCCGGTCAAGCCGGGGGCAGGCTCGGGGCCCCCAACGCGGACTGATGCGTTGGGGAACCCCTCCCCCCGCGCCGGCGGGGGTCCCCGTAGCATCCATCCCTTCCCCCGTTCCGACCTTCTTTCGTTGGGGAGCCCAGAGACCTTGCAGAGGCCCCTGCCAACGGGTATAATGATCCAGGATTTATGAATGATGATTTACGATTCCTGATTCCTCCTTCGCATAAGT